>JBDGUM010000069.1:0-7451 GCA_042215855.1 Halobellus sp.
GTGCCGTTGTTGTGCTGGGTGCCGCCCATCGCCCACTCGATCTGGACGTTCGGCTTGTTCTCGATGATGAGGTCACCGAGCTGCTTGATGTCCTCCTTCGAGATCCAGGTGATCTCCTCGACGGTGTCGAGGTCGTACTTGTCGAGTTCGACCTCGACGTCCGGCCAGCCGAACGTGCGCTCGTCCAGCATATTCTGGCCGGTCTGGTCGCCGCCGCCCATCGCGAGTTCGCCCTGGTCGCGCAGGTACCGGACCAGTCCCATCATCAGGGCTGCGTCGGTCCCCGGCCGCATCCGGTAGAAGTGGTCGGCGTGCGCCGAGGTCTTGGTGTACCGGGGATCGATCGAGACGACCGTCCCGCCGCGGCGCTGCCCCTCGAGGATGTGCTGCATCGCCACCGGGTGGGCCTCGGCGGGGTTCTGCCCGATGATGATGTTGAGGTCGAAGTTGCGGTAGTCGTTGACCGTGTTGGTCATCGCCCCGTAGCCCCACGTGTTCGCGAGGCCGCCGACCGTCGTGGAGTGACAGATCCGCGCCTGGTGGTCGATGTTGTTCGTGCCCATGAAGGCCGCCAGCTTGCGGATCGCGTAGGCCTCCTCGTTGCCGTGGTGGGCGCTGCCGAGCAGCATGATGCTGTCCCGGCTGTACTCGTCCCAGATGCGCGTTACTTCGTCCGTGACCTCCTGGTAGGCCTGGTCCCAGGAGATCTTCTTCCACTCGCCGTTCTCCTTTTTCATCGGGTGCTTCAGCCGTTTCTCGGAGTGCTCACTCCCGTAGATGGCTGCCCCCTTCGAGCAGAGGGACCCGTTGTTGATCGGATTCTCTTCCCAGGGCTCCTGGCCGACGAACGCGTTGCCGTCGCGCTCCCCGCGGAACCCACAACCGACGGCACAGAAGTTGCAGACCGTCTTCGACAACTCCGTGCCGGTGTCGCGTACGTCTACCTCACCGCTGTCTCGTTGTAGCGCCTGCCCCGTCGCGCTACCGCCGAGTGCGACGGCTCCCGCCATCGCGCTCGCTTTCATAAACGAGCGTCGATCCAGGTCGAGTGTGACTGGTTCCGCGCTCATATTTTTCCCCCGTGCATTGTGTTGCCACGTCGTACCTCACGCTGTACTGTCTTGAATTTTTGGTACAATTCAACAGACTGCGTCGGGGTCGAATTCTTTACGAATAAAACTACTGGCCGATATGCGATGACAATCTGCTCATATACCACGAAGAATAATGATTGTTTAATTATTCGGATCTGTCACTCAGCAAGCGTCCAGTCGGCCTTTTCTGCCGCTTCGTCGAGGTCGAGATACTCCCACCCCGCCCGCTCGGCGATCGCCGCGTCGTCCTCGTCGACGCCGATCAACAGCATCCGGTCGGCGTAGAACATCGAGTGTTCGTCGATGTCGGCCAGGCGCTCGGCGGGGCCTTTGCCGCCGCCGTTGAAGAAGTCGAGGTCGAGCCCGTGTTCGCGCTGGAAGTTCGTGAGGACGTGCGCCGGGACGTCACCGACGACGCCGAGCCAGTCCGCCCACTGATTCGCGTCGGCGCATACCAGCCGCGGGTCCTCGAGGCGCTTCATCGCCCCGTAGGTCAGCGCCAGCGTGAGGTCGTCGGCGCCGCCGCCGTGGGGGCCCGATTCCGCGCTGTGAGCGGCCTCTGTGCCGCCTTCGTCCGCGGTCGCGCCGGCCCCGGCACCGCCGGATTCGACCGGGATACCCGCCGGCCGGTCGTCGTTCCGCTTCGGGACGTGCGGGACCGCGCGGGCGTCGCGATCGGCGGCACTGCGTTCCGACTCCCCGCCTCCGTCCCCGCGTTCTGACTCGTCCCGTCCGCGCTCGTCGTCCCGTTCGACCGGCGTCTCCCATCCGCCCGCGTCGTCGCCGGCGAGCCAGTCGCTCTCGGTTTCGTCTTCCTCCTCGTCCGTCTCGACGTCGAGGTCGTCGATGTCAATGCGGTCAGTCATACTGGAGTCCCGCGGGCGTCCCCGCGGACGACGGGCGACCCCGCCGCCGGCGGCCCGATCGGCGCCCGTGAGGTCTGTTAACAGCATCGGGCAAGCGCCAGAAAAGTGATTCGGCTGGGTCGGCGGCGATAGGCCGAGGCATCGCGGGACGGAGCGGGAGACCCCTCTCCGATCGGCCGATCAGCGGACGGCCGTCATAATGATCAGGCGGACGAACACGTTACGCAGACTCCGCCGTCGATCGCCTCCTTCGGGACCGTGGTTCCGCACTTCGGACAGCGAACACGGGCGATCGTGTACTCGGTGTGGGACCGGACTGACGGACGTTCGGCGTTCGCGGACATAACTGCTGTTTCCACTCGTAGTCACAAATAACTTTGGACAGAGTGGAAGTCATTCCCGGCTATTTGATTTAATTAGTCGCCTTTCACTGCCCTTAGTCTGTCTCTGTTCGGTAACGCGGAGGGACGGCTCGGATCTGTGAGATTCACCGGGGGCGTCGAAGCCGTGGCTCGATGGTCGACGTCCACGGAACGGACCGGTGGCCGGGCCCGTCGGAGCGCCCGACGCGTCTACTGGAAGTCCTCGACGAACCGGGCGGGGAGGCGGGACACGTACTGGTCGGGGAGCGCGTCGACGAGCGTCTCGGCGGCGAGCACCATCGGCTTCCGCAACAGGACGTACGTCGCCGAGACGGCGACGGCGACGAACACGGCCGACTCGGCGAGGCCGTCGAGGGCGAGCACCGCCGGGACCGCGAGGCCGACCGCGAGGACGAGATCCTCGGGGGCGCCGTCGTAGCGGACCCACCGCCGGGGGCGGATCCACCGGCCGTGGTAGTGGCTGTAGACGGCCCGGTCGGAGGTCCCGAGCCACGGCTTCAGTTCGAGGCCGCCGCCGAGGGCGTCCATCGCCGAGTGCAGCGCCGCGGCGACGAGGAAGAAGGCCGCGGCGACCGCGAGCGGCGTCCCGACGGCGACCGCCACCGCGGCCGCGACCGCCGCGGCGACGCCGAAGTACACCGGGAAGTGCAGCGTCCGGCGGTGACCCGCATAGAGGTCGAAGTCCGGGAACAGGCCGCCCAGCGCCGCGGCGGCGATCGGCAGGAGCGACGTTCCGGCCGCGCTCTCGGGGAACAGGGCGCCGACCGTCACGGCGAGTGTGACCCCCGCGAGCGCGTGCGTGGTGGCCATCATCGGGATCCCATAGGCGAATCCGCCGTAAGACCGTTTCGTGTGCCTTGCTAGCACACGATTCGGCGCCCGCGATCGCGATCGCATCCGTGCCGCCGCTTTTTACCGCCGGTGTCGTACGGGGGATATGCGGCTCCCCTCCCGCGGCGTCCCGTCCCGGACGGCGGCCGCGCGGCTGACCGCCAGCGCGATGCGGATGAGCATCGCGATCGTCCTCGGCGTCGGCGTCGCGACGCTGAACCTCAGCGTCGTCATCAACGCCACGTTCGCGCTGGGCGTGACGTACCTGCCCGCCCTCCTCCGCAGGGACTGGGATCTCCGCCTCTCGCCGGAACTCACCTTCGTGGTGACGCTGTCGGTGCTCCTCCACACCCTCGGAATGGTCGGCCTCTACGAGAGCGTCGGGTGGTACGACCACCTGACCCATACGTTCTCGGCGATGCTCGTCGCCGCCGTCGGCTACGCTGCCACGCGCGCCGTCGACCTCCACTCGGAGGCCGTCGCCTTTCCGCCGCGGTTCCTCTCGCTTTTCATCCTCCTCTTCACCCTCGCGCTCGGCGTGTTCTGGGAGGTCATCGAGTTCGTCGGGCGGATGACCGCGGAGACGCTGGGCGCGGAGGCGGTTCTCGTGCAGTACGGCCTCGAGGACACGATCCTCGATCTGGTCTTCGACAGCGTCGGCGCGCTCCTCGTGGCGCTGTTCGGGACCGAGCAGCTCTCGGGCCTCGTCGAGGTGATCCGCGAGCGCCTCCTGGGGGCGGGCGTCACGGAAGCCGATTGAACCGCGTCCCGTCCCGGACTTCGCCGCCGGCGACGGGTCTACGCTTTTGTATGCGGAGTGTGTTACGTTCCCGTATGACGTTCATCATCGTCGGGTACGGACGAGTGGGCGCGCGGACCGCGCGGATCCTCCACGAGGAGGGACGGGCGGTCGTCGTCGTCGAGAACGACCCCGACAAGGCCGACAGGGCCCGCGAGGCCGGCTTCGAGGTCGTCGAGGGCGACGGGACCAACGAGTCGGTGCTGAAGCGGGCCGGCGTCGAGAACGCCGTCGCGCTCGGCGGCTTCACCGGCGATCCGAACAGCAACTTCGCGGCCTGTATGATCGGCAAGCGCCACGGCTGCCGCGTGGTGATGCGGATCAGCGAGGACTACCGGGAGGAGATCTACGAGCGCTACGAGGAGGACGTCGACGAGGTGATCTACCCCGAGCGGCTGGGCGCCGCCGGCGCGAAGACGGCGCTCCTCGGCGGGAGCTTCAACGCGCTCGGCGAGCTCACCGAAGAGCTCCGGCTGACCACGGTGACGATCCCGGAGGACTCGCCGGTGGTCGGCCAGAAGGTCAACGAGATCGACCTCGACGACTTCGGGCGCATCTACGCGCACGGCCGCGAGCGCGAGGAGATGACGATTCCCCTGCCCGGTACGGTCGTCGAGGCCGGCGACCAGCTCGCGCTCGTGGTCGACGACGACGGGCTCGAACGGACGCGGTCGGCGCTGTTGGGTGCGTAGTCGGGGAGACGCGACTGCCGCGAGGAAATCGGTCGAGTGCGCCGTCGTGGGGGACGACGGCGCCGTCGAACCGGGGTGCAACGCCGCGTGCCGGGCGCGCGGTGGGAGGATGGGAGCGAGGAGCGATCGAACTGCGACTCGGCCGGCCGCGTCGGACGACCGACGAGCGGGACGTGCGAACGCTCCGATCACGGGGCGAAGCCCCGCGAGGCCGTCGGTGCGCGCCCGACTACGGCATCGATCCAGTCCGACTTAAAACCGCGTCAGACGAGAGGCAGACTTCCAGCACACGCCTTCACGCAGTCTGGTAATTTCCCCCGAGTGACAGTGGAAACGAAGTCCCCGGCGCGGCGACACCTGATACTGTCGGACAGAACGATGTGAATCTCATCGGCACCACGGGGTGCCGAGATAGTTCACGGGCTGCTGTCCGACAGTATGACAAAAGAGGACCGGGCGACACCGCGTCAGCTGCGGGCGTATCCCTGGATGTAGGCGCCGACGAACATCCCGGCGATCGCCCACAGGATGGTGACGTTGCCGACGCCGAGGCTCGCGTACGCCGCGCCGGGACAGATGCCCGACAGGCCCCAGCCGACGCCGAAGATGGCCCCACCGATCGGGACGTTGCGGTCGAAGGATTTGAGACGGCGCTCGTAACGATCGCCGGTCAGCGGCGCGGCGTCGCGGACGCGGGGGAGGACGGCGAAGGCGATCCCGCTGACGACCGCCGCGCCGAACATCACGAAGAGCAGCCCGAGGTCCTCGAACTGGAGGAATTGCAGGACGACCTCCGGGCGCGCCATCTGACTGAACCCGAGTCCGAACCCGAAGATCAGGCCGCCGACGAGGATCAGCGGCAGGAAGAGAGGGTGACGGGTGGGCATCTCAGGGGCTCACCCCCAGCGCGGCGACGACCTGGGCGACCACGATCGCGACGAGCAGGAACGTCGCCACGCCGATCAGCGACGTCTTCGACGCCGAGCCGACGCCGCAGACGCCGTGGCCGGAGGTACAGCCCTTGCCGATCCGGGTGCCGATGCCGACCAGGACGCCCCCGACGAACAGCCGCCAGGGCTGGACGGCCGTCGTCCAGAGCGTCACGCCGCCGACCTCGTACAGTTCGCCGGTCGAACCGGGCTCGTAGAGCGGGGTCGTGATCGCGCCGGACTGGACCGTCGCGGCGAACGCGAACCCGCCCAGGACGATCCCGAGCGTGAAGACGAGTCGCCAGTCCCGCGAGGCGACGTACCGCTGGAAGCGCGACTGCTCGGAGACGTACGACAGCGTCGACTCCAGGAAGGTGCTCGCGCCGGCGGCGATGCCCGTCCCGGCGTAGATCACGACCGTTCCGAGGCCGACGAGCAGGCCGCCGACGGCGTAGCGGCTGATCCCGTCGGGGAACAGTTCGGCGGCCGCCTGGAGCGGTATCGGATCGGCTATCATCGCTGGAGGAGGGCTGCGAGCGGGCGGTCGTCTAACTGAACAGGGATCATACCGGCCGTACGGCCCGGAGCGTAGATAGCCCCGACGATTCGCCCTCGCGCGGGCACGTCGCCGCTCCGGGGTCGTCGGGCCCGTCCGCTCGACGCCGCGGAACCGGTAGCCTTCTTGCGCCTGGTCTTCGAAGCCGACGTATGGAATCGTGGGGCGCGCTCTTCGACCGTGCGGCCGACGCGGACGTCGACGAGGCGGCGATCCGCGGGACGCTGGACCGCGTCCGGGAGAGCGGATCCGGGGGGGAAAACGGAGACGCGGGTGCGGATGCGAACGCGGACACGGACGGGAGCGACGCCCCCGTCTCGCCGCCGGCGGAGTCCGGACCGGCCCGCGTCGTCGCCGACGCCGACGTGCTCGCCGCGGACCTCCTCGCCGGCGGCGACTCCGACGCCCGGCGGGCGCTCGATCGCCTGCGCGAACACGCCTGGACGACGCTCGTCGCCAGCGATCCGCTCCTCGACGACGCCGAAGCGGTCGTCGCGATCCTCGCGAACGACGGCCTCGCGTCCGACTGGCGCGAGCGGGCCGCGGCGTGGCGCGAAGCGGTCTCACAGCCCGCGGGCGACCACCCGGCGCTCGCCTCGGCGTACCGCGGCGGGGCGATGCATCTCCTCTCTTTCGACGACCGCCTCCTCTCGGCGAAGGCGAGCGCGACGCTCGGCGGGCGACTGTCGGTGAGCGCCCGACACCCGCGGGCGTTCGCGACGCTGTTCGATCCGGCGAGCCTCTACGAGGAGGTCGTGGGCGGCGAGTATCCCGGACCCGATCGCGACCCGCGGGAGTGAGCGGCGGGATCGAAGCGCGTTTCCGCGCCGCGCCGATGAAGAGAGACGATGGTAGACGAGATCACGCCCGCGGAACTGCGCGCGCGGCTCGGGGCCGACTCCGACGACGCCGAATCCCAGGAGGCCGGCCGCGACGACGCCCCGTCGCTGTCGGTCGTCGACATCAGAGACCCGACCTCCTACGCCGACGGCCACGTCGCGGGCGCGGTGAACGTCCCGCCGAACCGGCTGTCGACGACCGCGCTCGACGCGGCGTGGGCCCGGGCCGAGGAGGTCGTGGTCGCCTGTTACGTCGGCAAGAGTTCCAAGCGGGTCGCGTCGGCGCTGGACCGCCGCCTCGACGCCGACGTCTCGAGCCTCCGCGGCGGCTTCGAGGCCTGGAGCGGCCCCACCGACGAGGGGCGCGGTTCGTCGGCGAGAACGGAAACACACTCTGACGAGGGGCCGGCCGCGAACGGGACCGAAGGGCCCGAAGCGCCGTTCTGATACTGTCGGACAGAA
>JBDGUM010000052.1:0-7416 GCA_042215855.1 Halobellus sp.
CGGGACAAAACTCATTACGGTCGCGTCGGTGCCCCCGCGTATGGTCCCCGAACCCTCCACAGACTCGGATCGCGGCTGTCCGAAGTGCGGCCACACCGAGACCGAGGTCGGCACGATCTCGACCACTGGCGGCGGCCTCTCGAAGATGTTCGACGTCCAGACGAACAGCTTCGAGGTCGTCTCGTGTACGAACTGCGGCTACTCCGAACTGTACCGCGACACGACCTCCGGCACCAGCGACATCGTCGACGTCTTCCTCGGGTGATGGCCGAGGGCGCGCTCGTCGCGGTCGTCCTGCTGCTGGCGGTCGTCGGCCCGCTCGTCCTCTACGGTCTCGTCCGGGCCGAACACGAAAAGCGGGAGACGATGGACCGCGAAGCGGCCGAGCGGTCAGCGCGCCGCGACACCCGGGACTTCCGGGACTCCCGAGACTCCGACGACGAGCGATCGGGGTAGTCGCTGCCCCCGGCGAGACGATCGTTTGCGGGCGGCGTGTGCTTTATACCGCCCCCTCGACTACGACGAGGTATGCCCCAGTGCGAGATGTGCGGCAGTGAACGGCCGTCGCTCACGACGGTCAAGGTCGAGGGGGCCGAACTCGAACTGTGCGACGACTGCAAGGAGTTCGGCACCGAGGTCCGCACTGAGTCGAGTTCCTCCCAGTCGACGAAGTACTCGACGTCGAGTTCCTCCGGCACGTCCGGATCGAGCGGGTCGTCGGGGTCGTCGTCGAGCGGCGGCACCGCGAGCAGCTCCTCCGGAGGGTCGAGTCGGCGCCGTCGCGATATGTTCGACGACATGGACGAGATCGCGGCCGACTACGACACGCGGATCCGCGAGGCCCGCGAGGACCGCGGCCTGAGCCAGGAGGACCTCGCAAAGTCGCTCAACGAGAAGGCGAGCCTGATCCGCAAGCTCGAACGCGGCGACATCCTCCCCTCCGACGAGGTCCAGCGCGAGCTCGAACGCGAACTCGACATCTCGCTCGTCGAGGGCGAGGACGCCGAAGACAGCGAGTGGTCCGGCGGCTCCTCGACCACGACGACGCTCGGCGACGTGGTGAAGCGGAAAGACTGATTCAGACCGACCACCCTGTTCTTCGCTGCCGACCGTCCTGGAGAGCAATCTATTTCGGCCAGTAGCATCTTACTACAGATCGTGTTCATCCTTGTCAATCTGAAGGCGTATCCGTGTGATCCGATCGAGGTGGCGACCGCCGCCCGCGACGTGGCAGCGGAGTCGGGCGTCCGGATCGCCGTCTCGCCGCAGGCGGCCGACGTCGCCCGCGTCGCCGACACCGGCGTCGAGACGTGGGCCCAACACGTCGACCCGAACGGCCACGGCAGCCACACCGGCAGCACCCTCGCCGAGGCGGTCGCCGAGGCCGGTGCGACCGGCACGCTGATCAACCACTCCGAGAAGCGGCAGACGCTCGCGAACGTCGACGGCGCCGTCCGCGCGGCCGAGCGTGCCGGCCTCGAGACGTGCGTCTGCGCGAACAACCCCGCACAGATCGGGGCAGCCGCCGCGCTCGGCCCCGACAGCGTCGCGGTCGAGCCGCCGGCGCTCATCGGCGGCGACGTCTCCGTCGCGACCGCGGATCCGGAAATCGTCGAGGATGCGGTCTCGGCGGCCGCCGCCGTCGACGACGACGTCGACGTCTACTGCGGTGCCGGCATCTCCACGGGCGAGGACGTCGCGACCGCCGAAGAGCTGGGGGCGACGGGGATCCTGCTCGCCTCCGGCGTCGCGAAGGCCGCGGATCCGCGGGCCGCGCTCGAGTCGCTCGTCGAACCGCTCTGACCGACAGGAGTCTTTTAGGTGTGTCGGGCACGTACGGAGGCAGTGTGTGCCTATGACGCTCCGAGGGTTCCTCGACGAGGCCGAGAACCCCGACCGGTCCCTCGTCGTGCTCAACCGGACGGCCCCCGATCCGGTCCAGAATATGCTCGAAGGGCTCTTCGGAGAGCAGTCTATCGAGGTCGACGAGATCGACATCCCCGACTCGGAGGAGGACCAGGTGCTCGTCGTCGAGGACGACCAGGTGGTCGCGAGTTCGCCCCTGTCGGAGCTCCAGGACGCGATCCTCTTCGTCAACTCCGATCTCTTCATCACCGGGACTCGGGACCTCGAGGACGTCACGCTTCCCGAGGCGCTCCAGCGCCTCGACGAGATCCCGTTCTACCTCCGGGGCTATCCGGAGTCGCACTCCGAGAAACTGCTCTTGATCCTGATCTCCCGGTACATCGAGCGCCGGGCGTGGACGGAGCAGGCCGGGACGCTCCGGACGTCGTTCCAGCACCTCTCGCGGATCGAGGACGAGGTGGGGACCCACCAGGTCTACCGTCGGCTCGACAGCTCCCCGGTCGACGTCCACGTCTACGGGATGCCCGGGTGGCACCCGAACCCCGACTCGACGATCACGGTCCACGCGGGCTACGAGCAGGACTTCAAGGAGTCGTGGTTCGTCGTGTACACGCCCGACGACGAGGAGCGCGACTCGCACGTCGCCCTGCTGGCGCTCGAGGAGGCGCCGAACGAGTGGGTCGGCTTCTGGACGTTCCGGAAGTCGGTGGTCGAAGACCTGAACCGATACATCGAGGCGAACCTCTGATACCGATCACGCGCAGTTTCACCGCCGAACGTCCCCCCGTACGGCGCTCAGGGCCGAGAGACGGGCGTAATCGGTCCGGCGCGTTCGCGCCTCACTGCTCTTTCAGCGTCGCGTCGATCGCCGGGTCGGCGTCGTCGTCGGCAGTCGATTCGTCCGCGTCATCGACTTCCGAGTCGGCCCCGTCGCTTCCCTCACGTTCCTCGTCGAGGAGCTCGGACAGATCGGGCCGGAACGCCGCCTCGACGGCGGTGACGACCTCCCGGAGCTCCGACTCGGAGAGCCGGTCGGCGAACTCCGAGCGGACCAGCTCTGGCAGCGCGTAGGCGTACCGGCCCCGGCCGACGTGCTCGACGAAGCCGGCGCGGCGGAGCGGGCCGTTCCGGCTGTAGGCGAGCTGCTTGTCGCCGACCTCGCCGGCCGCGACGTGGGCGTCCACCGGGTCGCAGGCGTCGATCTCGCGGTAGAACGCGAGCATCCGGCGGGAGGCGGGCGGGAGCGACGCGATCACGTTGCGAAGCCGTTCGACGACGTCCTCGCGCCCGGTCAGTCCCGCGGTGTGCTCGTGGGCGCGTTCGGGCGCGACCTCCGCGTCCGTCGGGTCGGCGTCCCCCGAGTCGGCCTCGATCGACTCGGAGTCCACCGGGTCGGCGTCGGTCCGCTGGGCGTACCCGTCGTCGATCAGGTCGAGCGCGTCGTCGTCGAGTCCGGGGTACGCCCCCGCCGCGGCCGCGGTAACCGCCTCCTCCTCGTCGGCCTCGGGATCCGTCTCTATGCGTCCGTTCGCCGCCGACTCCGACGATTCGAGCGGTGTGCTCGCCTCGCCTCCCGACCCGTTCGCGGCGGCCGCGTCGTACTGGTCCAGCGCCGCCTGTCGCTCTTCCGGTCGATTCAGATTCCGCCCCTCGCCGCCGCGGTAGGGCGCCTCGGCCGTCTGAAACATCGCCTGGGCGAACTGCTCGGCCATCTGCGAGAGGTCTCTGGCCTCTTCGAGCTCGCGCTCCAACTGCTGGATCCGCTGTTCTTTCTTCTCCAACTCCTGTTTGAGGTCGGCGATCTCGCTCTCGCGGCGCGCCTTCTCGTCGGAGATGTCCTGCAGTTCGGAGACGAGGTCGCCGTCGACGGATTTCAGGTCCGGTCGCTCGAAGTCCTCGAGGCCGGGCGTCGCGCCCGCGTCGAAGGTCTGCTTCTTGTGGAACTTCACGCGCCGGAGCGACTCCGACCAGTCCGTCACCAGAAAGGCCTCGCCGTCGTCCATCTCCTCGATCGCGTCGGCGTACTCGGATCCCAGAATACGGCCGACGACCTTGGTGTCGTTGTTCCAGGTGAGCCGGTGCCAGACCAGCCAGTCGCACTGCGTGATGAAGTCCTTCTTGACGTCGGCGGGGCGCTGGGAGATGCCGACGATCCCGAGGCCGTGCTTGCGGCCGCGCTTGCCGATCTTGATCAGCATCTTCCCCGCTTCTGTCATCCCGCCGCCCTCGGGGATGTACTCGTGGCACTCCTCGACGAGCATCAGGAACGGCTTCTTGAGTTTCTTCTCCTTCGCGAAGAGGTGCCGGGCGACAGCGGTCAGCAGTTCTTGGGCCTCGTCGTCGTCGAGATAGCCCGAGACGTCGAGGATGATGGGGACGTTCTGTTCGAGCGCGAGGTTCGCAAGCTTCTCGGCGTGTTCGGGACTGACGACGATGTCGCACTCCTCGTCGGCGCCGGCGTGGAGGAGTTCGAACTGCTCCTTCAATCCGTAGTACTCGCCGTCGGTGTCGACGATCAGTACGGGGAAGTTGTTCGAGAGGAGGTTCTCGATCACCACCGAGGCCGTGTTCGACTTCCCCGAGCCCGACTTCCCGGTGATGAAGCCGCGCCCGGTGAGGATGTCGACGACGGGCAGTTCGACGGGCGTCCCCGGTTCGGTCGCCCCGTCGCCGCCCGGCCCCTCGCTGACGTTCGCGACGGTTATCGTCTCCGTGTCCTCGGTCATCTATCGGACCGTCTCCCTCCCGCGGCATAGTTTCTTCTCCCCGTGTGACGGGCGTCTGACGCCGTCCCTCCGGGGCGGACGCGACGGCTACTCGCCGCTCTCGAAGCGGTCCAGCGAGGCCTGTCCGCGGTCCGTCGTTCGGCGCCGTCGCCGGCGGTGTCGGTCGTCAGGTTCGCACGCTTCACCGTCTTCGGCGGGTTCGCTTTCCTGTCCCGACGCTCCCTCCCAGCCGTCGAGTCGCGCCTGCTCGCCGCCCGCGAACGAGAGGTTCGAGACGCGAACGCCGAGCTTCCGGACCGGCTCGTCTTCGAACTCCGAGAGCAGGTCCAGCGCGACCGACTCCACCAGGTCGGGATCGTCGACGGGGCCCGAGAGCGACTGCTCGCGGGTGTTGACCTCGTACGGCGGCACGACCGCCTTGATGCCGATGGTCCGGTAGGTCGCGCCGCGGTTCCGCGCCCGCGACGCCACGTCGGCCGCGAGGGCCTCGATCCGCTCGCGCTTCTCCGCCCGGTCGTCGGTCGCCGCCGCGAACGCCGACTCCCGCGAGAGGCTCTTCGGCCGGCCGGTGGGCGTCACCTCCCGGTCGTCGACGCCGCGGGCGCGGTCGCGGAGCTGGGGCCCGCGCGTGCCGAACGCCGATCGGAGTTCGGCGGGATCGGCGTCGGCGAGGTCGCCCGCGGTCTCGACGCCCATATCGCCGAGCCGATCCGCCGTGACGGGGCCGATCCCGTGGACCGACTCGACCGGGAGCGGCGCGAGGAACTCCTCGACGCGACCGGGCTCGACGACGACGAGGCCGTCGGGCTTGTCGTGGTCGGAGGCGATCTTCGCGGTCGACATATTCGGCGCGACCCCGACGCTGGCGGGCACGCCCACCTCGCGGGCGATCCGCTGTTTGACGTGGCGGGCGTACCCCTCTGCCAGGGTCCGCTCGCCGTCGGGGCCGTAGTCCCAGGCGGTGCGGTCGGTGACGTCCAGGTACGCCTCGTCGATGCTCACCTCGCGGACGACGTCAGCGGCGTCGTGGAGGATCTCCTTCACCGCCGCGGCGACCTCGCGGTAGAACTCCAGGTCGACCGGTCGGTAGTGACCGACGGCGTCGGGACCGTCGCCGCTGTCGCTCGCATCCTCGCCGGCCGCCCGCGGCAGCCGCTCGAGCGCCTGCGAGATCGGCTGGGCGCTCTCGACGCCGTACTCCCGGGCCTCGTAGCTCGCGGTCGCGACCGCGCCGAACGTCTCGCCGGCCTCGTAGCCCATCCCCACGACCACCGGTTCGCCGCGGAGTGCGGGCTCGCGAAGCCGCTCGCAGGAGGCGTAGAAGCAGTCCATATCGACGTGGAGGACGATCCGCGAGGAGGGACCGGTCTCCACGCCGGGGAGCGTCTCCCCGCTCATCGCCGGGGCTCGCCGGGGGCGAAACGGGCGACGGCCCACGGTTCCGCGGGCGACGGCCGCTGAGGTCGATCGGATACTATCACGACAGTGCGTTCGGACGGGGATCGGTACGCGGTGGAGCCACTATAGCGTTCCCAAACCGAAGTGAAAGTGGACGGGGAGGAATCGACGGAGCGCCGGGGCGTCGTCGGAGCGCGGCGGTCCTACTTCAGCCGCTCCTGGAGGAACGAGGGGTGTGCGGCAGTGATCCCCTCGATCGAGAGGATGGTCTCCGAGATCACGTCGCCGAGCGCGTCGCCGTCGCGGGCGCGGACCTCGGCCATCAGCATATGATCGCCCGAGGAGGTGTACAGCGACTCGACCGAATCGAGTTCCTTGAGCTCCTTGGTCGCTTCCACGTAGCGCTCGGAGGCGACGTCGAGACCGACCAGCGCGATCGAGGTCTCCGAGAGCTTCTTGGGGTCGACGTCGGCCGAGTAGCCGACGATGATCCCCTCGTCTTCCATCTTCCGGATGTACTTTCTGACGGTGGGCTTCGAGACGTCCGCGCGGTCCGCGATCTCCGAGTACGACGCCTGGGCGTCCTCTTCGAGCACGTCGAGGATGCGCCCCTCCGTCGATGTGGTTTCCATACACGTACGTTTTGGTCGATAGAAAAAATACCTTCCGAATAGACAAAGCGAACTCACGAGGATGAAACGCGTCGGTTGCGGAACGGCAGAACGTCGGCCGCCGAACGGAATCGACGCCGAAGGGGGCACCGCAGTCGGCCGGTTCGCGGATACGACGCGTTACTTGTGCTTGTCGAGGAACGTGTCGTAGACGCGCTCCCACTCGTAGTCGTCGTCGAAGTACCGCTCCGCCAGCGGCTCGTCGGGGATCTCGCCGATGCGCTGTTTCTCCTCCTGGTAGGACGGGCGGTCGTCGACGTAGTACCGCCCGGTGAGGACGGTCCCCTCGTGGAGCGCGTTCTCGGTCTCGAACATCATCTCGGAGGCCTCGGACCGATCGGTCCTGTCGAACTCGTAGTCCTCGGACTCGTTGACGTCGATGTAGGGGACGTACTGCTTGGCGTCCTTGTTCCAGGTCGGACACTGGGTGAGGAAGTCGACGTGCGAGAAGCCGTCGTGTTCGATCGCCTCGACGATGATGTCCTTCGCCTGGTTCGGGTTGACGGCGGCCGTCCGCGCGATGTAGGACGCGCCGGCGTTCAGCGACATCGACAGCGGCCGGATCGGGTCCTTCGCCGACCCGTGCGGCTGGGTCTTGGACTTGTGGCCCTTCGGCGACGTGGGCGAGGTCTGGCCCTTCGTCAGTCCGAAGATCTCGTTGTTGAACACGATGTAGGTGATGTCGTGGTTCTCCCGGGCCGTGTGCATGAAGTGGTTGCCGCCGATCCCGTAGCCGTCGCCGTCGCCGCCGGCGG
>JBDGUM010000113.1:0-7371 GCA_042215855.1 Halobellus sp.
GAAGTGGGTTGGGGCGAATTTGAATCGCCGGCCTCCTCCATGTCAAGGAGGTGTCATAACCAGACTAGACCACCAACCCGTCTGGCGCGTGCCTGCGCCCTTCCGAGCGCATTACTTGATTCCCCGGGCACGTAATTGAAGGTTTCGTTTCGCGGATCTACCGCCGTCGTTCGGTTTTTCAATCGGTCGGCCGGGCCGTGACGACGGTTGTCGTGACTACGAGCCGGATCTCGCCTCCGGACCGCCCGCTCCGATAGCCTTATACTGGTGAACGGATTTGTGCACTATAACACGAAGTCGTACATCGGTGACCACGATGACACTCCAAAACTACATCGAGCGCGCGACCGGGGGATCGGATCTGACACAGCAAGAGGCCCGCGAGGCGGCCAGTCTCGTCTTCGAGGAGGCCACGGAGGCCCAGATCGGCGCGCTGTTGGCTGCGCTCCGGGCGAAGGGCGAGACCGAGACCGAGATCGCCGGCTTCGCCCAGGGGATGCGCGACGCCGCGCGGACGATCGAACCCGACCGGGACCCGCTCGTCGACACCTGCGGGACCGGCGGCGACGACTACGACACCATCAACGTCTCGACGACGAGCGCCATCGTCGCCGCGGGCGCGGGTGCAGCGGTCGCCAAGCACGGCAACTACTCCGTCTCTTCCTCGTCGGGGAGCGCCGACGTCCTGGAGGTCGCGGGCGCGGACGTCGAGGCCGAGCCCCCCGCCGTCGAGGAGGCGATCGAGCGCGACGGGATCGGCTTCATGCTCGCGCCGGTGTTCCACCCCGCGATGAAGGCCGTGATCGGCCCGCGGAAGGAGCTCGGAATGCGGACGATCTTCAACGTCCTCGGGCCGCTCACCAACCCCGCCGGCGCGGACGCGCAGGTCGTCGGCGTCTACGACCCCGAACTCGTGCCGGTGCTCGCGCGCTCGCTCTCCCAGCTCGCGGTCGACCGGGCGCTCGTCGTCCACGGCTCGGGGATGGACGAGATCGCGCTCCACGACGAGACCCGAGTGGCGGAGGTCGACGGCGACGACATCGCGGAGTACACCCTCACGCCCGAGGAGATCGGCCTCGATTCGGCGCCGATCGACGCCGTCGCCGGCGGGTCGCCGCAGGAGAACGCCGCGGACCTGCGGGGGATCGTCACGGGCGAGGTCACCGGCCCGAAGCGCGACATCATCCTCGCGAACGCCGGCGCGGCGATCTACGTCGCGGGGCTCGCCGAGAGCGTCGCAGACGGCGTCGAAGCGGCGGCGAAGGCGATCGACGAGGGCGACGCCGCGGCGACGTTCGAGGCCCTCTGCGAACCGCTCGACGCCGCCGCGGAGCGGTGACGATGGTGCGAACGAAGATCTGCGGGGTGACGAACGAGGCGGACCTCCGTGCCGTCGAACGGGCCGGCGCGGACGCGGTCGGCGTCGTCGCCGACGTGGCGGTCGAGACGCCGCGTGAGGTTCCCGTCGAGGACGCCGCGCGGCTCGTCGCGGCCGCGCCGCCGTTCCTCACGACGACGCTGGTGACGATGCCCGAGTCGGAGGGCGACGCCGTCGACGTCGCCACGGAGGTCGCCCCCGACGTCCTCCAGATCCACGGCGGCTTCGCCCCCGCGGCGTTCCGTGAGATCCGCGAGTCCGTCGCCGCCAAGCTCGTCGCGGTCGTCGACGCCGAGGCTCCGGAGCGCGCCCGCGAGGTCGCGCCCGCGGTCGACGCCGTGCTCGTCGACTCGGTGGACGAGTCGGGCGCCGGCGGCACCGGCGAGACCCACGACTGGGCGGCGACGGCCGAGGTGACGAGAACGTTAGACGCCCCGGTGATCCTCGCCGGCGGGCTCGATCCGGAGAACGTCGCCGAGGCCGTCGAGGCCGTTCGGCCGTTCGCCGTCGACGTCGCCAGCGGCGTCGAAGCGCGCGGCGGGGAGAAGGACCACGACGCCGTTCGACGGTTCGTCGCGAACGCGTCCGCGGCCGACGTGCGGACCGACGCAGACGACGCGGAGGCGACCGGTGACGACGATCCGACGGTCGAGGAGGTGTCGTCGTGAGCGACCGAGATGGGGAAGAAACGGAGCCGTCGCTGTCGCAGTCGCGGGAGTCGTTCGTCCGCGAGGTCGAGCGCGCGACCCGAGACGCCGAGGGACCCGTCGTCGCCCACGTGACGGCGGACCTCCCGGAGACGACGCCGCTGTCGGCGTACGCCGCGCTCGCCGACCGGAGCGACTACGGCTTCCTGCTCGAGAGCGCCGAGAAGACGCCGTCGAGCGACCCCGCGGGCGCCTTCGCGCCCGACCACGCGACCGCGGACCGGCACGCGCGCTACTCGTTCGTCGGCTACGACCCCGACGCCGTGATCACGGTCGACCCCGACGGCACCGAGGTGGAACGCCTGGGCGGCCGCGCGGCCGAGTACGTCGACGACGGCGTCGAAACCGCCGACGGCGACCAGTCCGACCCGGACGTCCTCGACCGCCTCCGCGCGGCGTTCCCGGATCTCCCCAGAGTGGGCTTCCCGGACGACGACCGCCAGCGGCTCCGCGGCGGGCTCGTCGGATTCCTCGCCTACGAGGCCGTCTACGACCTCTGGCTCGCGGAGGTCGGGGTCGAGCGCCCCGAGACCGACACGCCGGACGCGCAGTTCGTCCTCACGACGCGGACGCTCTCGTTCGACCACGCCGAGTCGTCGGTCTCGCTCGTGCTCACGCCGGTCGTCACGCCCGACGACGATCCGGCCGACGTCTACGACGACCTCCTGGCGGAGGCCGCCCGGGTCGCCGAGACGCTCGCCGACGCCGACGCGCCCGAGCCCGGCGGCTTCGTCCGGACGGGCGAGTCCGCCGGTCCCAAAGCCGAGTACGAGGCCGCCGTCCGGCAGACGAAGGAGCACGTCCTCGACGGCGACATCTACCAGGGCGTCATCTCGCGCGTGCGCGAGCTCCGCGGGGAGATCGATCCGCTCGGACTGTACGCGGCGCTGCGGGCGGTCAATCCCTCGCCGTACATGTACGTCCTGCGCCACGACGACCGCCACATCGTCGGCGCCAGCCCCGAGACGCTGGTGTCCGTGCAGGGAGAGCGCGTCGTCTCCAACCCGATCGCGGGGACGTGCCAGCGCGGCACGAGCCCCGTCGAGGACCGCCGCCTGGCGGGCGAGATGCTCGCCGACGGGAAGGAGCGCGCCGAGCACACGATGCTCGTCGACCTCGCGCGCAACGACGTCCGGCGGGTCGCCGAGCCCGGCAGCGTCCGCGTCGAGGAGTTTATGAACGTCCTGAAGTACAGCCACGTCCAGCACATCGAGTCGACCGTGACGGGCACCCTCGCCGGCCCTGGAAGTGGAAACGGCGAGTACCCAGACGGCGCCGACGCCTTCGACGCGACGCGGGCGACGTTCCCCGCGGGGACGCTGACCGGGGCGCCGAAGGTCCGCGCGATGGAGATCGTCGACGACCTCGAGCGGTCGCCCAGAGGCGTCTACGGCGGCGGCGTCGGCTACTACTCGTGGTCCGGCGACGCCGACTTCGCGATCGTGATCCGGACCGCGACGGTCGAGACCGGTGAGGAAGACGTCGTCTCCGTCCGCGCGGGTGCGGGAATCGTCGCCGACAGCGACCCCGCGGGCGAGTACGCGGAGACCGAACAGAAGATGGACGGCGTCCTCACCGCCGTCGAGCGGATCGAGCGCGACCCCGACTCGGACGAGGCGGGGAGCGACCCGGATGCCGAGGACGTCGGGGAGGTGGTCCGATGACGCTCCGCCTGCTCGTGGTCGACAACTTCGACTCGTTCACCTACAACCTCGTGGAGTACTTCTCCGAGCAGCGGATCGACGGCGAGCGCGTCGACGTGGTCGTCCGGAAGAACACCGCGTCGATCGACGAACTCCGCGAGATCGACCCCGACGCGATCGTGATCAGCCCCGGCCCCGGCCACCCGAAGAACGACCGCGACGTCGGCGTCACCAACGAGGTGCTGACGTCGCTGTCGCAGGAGGTCCCCACGCTCGGCGTCTGTCTCGGGCTCGAAGCGGCCGTCTACGCCTACGGCGGCGAGATCGGCCACGCGCCCGAGCCGATCCACGGGAAGGCGTTCCCGGTCGAACACGACGGCCGGGGCGTGTTCGCCGGCCTGGACCAGGGCTTCCAGGGCGGGCGGTACCACTCGCTCGTCGCCACGTCGGTCCCGGACGCCTTCGAGGTCTCGGCGACGACGAGCCACGCGGTCGGGAGCGACAGCGACGCGGAGGGGGGCGGCGACGGGGACGCGACGGACCTCGTGATGGGCGTCCGCCACCGCGAGTACCCGATCGAGGCGGTCCAGTTCCACCCCGAGTCGGTGCTCACCGGCGTCGGCCACGACGTCGTTCGGAACTTCCTCGAGGAGTGCGTGCTCTCGCGGCGGTCGGACGAGCGCCGGGTCAGCCCAGAACGTTGATGCCGAAGAACGAGAGCACCAGCAGTCCGCCGACGACGAGCGCGGCGATGGTGACGAGCCGCCAGGCGACCTTCAGCGCGATCCGCCCGACGAGGACGACGATCCCGACGCCGACGATCACCGCGAGCGCCTGCCCGAGCGGCTGAGCGAGCAGCCCGCCGAGCTGGAGAAGCGCGAGCGACAGCACGGCCGATGCGAGTGCGGACATACCTGACACATTCCCGGTCGGGGGAATAAGTCTGTGGGGAAATCCGGACTGTCACCGCCGAGAATCCCGGTGCGGGACGACGTGTGACCGGATAGGTACGTATAATGACTATTAGGGTCCTCTAGCGGCTTCATCCGATAGCGATCGGGCGACACCCCTGATGGCACGGTCGTCGGGGCCCGCCGGATCGCCGTTCCTCGAGACCCCTTTTGTTCGGTTGGATATCGACATACAGCGGTGGGATAGCCGCCGTATATTCCACTTTCACTCCGGTCTACTAACCTTGATAACTCGCTGGGCCGAACAGTCGTCCGTCACGTCGGACGCGTGTCACCGGCAGCGGGGGATTGGGTACCGGATATGACAGTTGTCCGGCCGCCTGTGGATACCGAAGCCTTAAACCGACCTGCCGCACTCACAAGCTATCGTCACAAATGACCGGAACTGAGCCAGTCGCACGAACAGAAATCGCCCGGTGGACTTCCACGGGGCGGGAGGAATAGTAGATGAGCAATCAGCCCGAGAGAGTCGACGACCTGGAACTGCCCGTCAAGCGGACCGACGGCGAGACGCTCGAAGAGCGGCTCACCGCGAACGCGTATCACAACATCCTGCCGGCGCGGTACCTCCGGAAGGACGCCGACGGCGAACTCATCGAGTCCCAGGAGGACCTCTTCCCCCGCGTCGCGAAGAACGTCGCGCTCGCGGAGGCCGTCTTCGAGGCCGAGAAGCGGGACGTCGAGGTCACCGTCACGCCCGAGCAGCTGAAGCCCGACCACCCGCGCCGGGACGAACTGGCCGAGGAGGTGTTCGGCAAGGGCGTCGCCGCCGACTCCGACGCCGAGACGACCCTCACCGCGTACAACGTCAACAAGTTCGCCTACGACACCGTCGTCCCCGAACTGCCCGACGAGATCCGGGCCGAGGTCGAAGCGACCCGCGAGGAGTTCGAGTCGCTGATGGACTCGCTGTCCTTCATGCCGAACTCCCCGACGCTGATGAACGCGGGCGACGAGCTCCAGCAGCTCTCGGCGTGTTTCGTCGACTCGCCCGAGGACGACATCGACGACATCCACCAGACCGCCAAGGAGGCCGCCCAGGTCTTTCAGTGTCTGACCGACGAAGCGACGGTCGCCCTGGAGGGCGAGGGTCTCGTCTCGATCGCCGACGTCGAGCCCGGCGACACGATCGTCCAGCGCGACGGGGACGGCCACCGGTCGCGTAACGTCGACGAGGTCCACGCATACGACGACGCTCCGACGAAGCGCGTCGTCACTGAGGGCGGCGTGACCGTTCGCGGCACGCCGAACCACCGCCTCCTCGTCGACGGCGAGTGGCGCGAGATCGGCGAGATCGAGCCCGGCGACACGGTCTCGCTCCGGCTCGGGTGGCTCCCCGACGAGGACGAGACGGAGCCGCTCGAAGCCGTCCCGGCGGGCGGTCAGTGGGCCGACGCCCGGACGGTCTCGAACGACGCCGTCGCGGAACTGCACGCCGAGGGCTTCACCGACTACGAAATCGCCGAGGCGCTCGAGTGCTCGCCGTCGACGGTCCAGCGGCGCCGCGCGAACGAACTGGGACTCCCCGCGAACGGCGACGGCGGACGTCCGACCGGCGTAAGCTTCGACGAGGATGCCTTCCGTAGTCTCTACGACGGGGGCCGGTCCGACGGTGAAATCGCGTCCGAACTCGACGTCAGCACTGCGACGGTCCAGCAGTACCGGAGCGCACAGAAGCTGGAACCCAACGGGCAGCCCGTAAAGACAGTCTCTCAACCGGAACGGCTGACCGAAGACCTCGCCGAACTGCTCGGCATCTGGGTCGGCGACGGCTCCATTCACGAGGACGGCGTCCGGTTCCACGTCAACCGCGATGACGTCCTCAACCACATCGACACGCTCTCGCGGCAGCTGTTCGACACCGGGATCGACTACACCTGGTCCGAGGGCTGTTACGAGGCCGTGATCCACAGCCACGAGGTCAAGCGCTTCTGGCTCCGGAACTTCGGCGACGCCAAGCCCTCCTCGGCCGAAGCGCGCGTTCCGGACGCGGTCCGGAAGGGGGACCACGAGCGCGTCAACGCGTTCCTCCGCGGCCTCTTCTCGACCGACGGAACGCTCACGAAGGGGCGATATCCCCGTCTGTACAGTTCCTCCGAGGAACTCGTCGACGGCGCGCTCCAGCTACTCCTCGGCGTCGGGATCCCGGCGACGAAGTGGGAGTGGGAGAACGACGACCGCGAGTACTTCAGCGTCGCACCGACCGATGCGGACGGCCTCGAACGCTTCGCCGAGCGCGTCGGCTACGTCGACACCCGCTCGGACGACCTCGCGGCATCGCTCGCGGAAACGCCGCCCGGGCCGACCCAGTGTGGAACCGTCGTCGACGACCACACCTGGAAACAGGAGGTCGTCGCCGTCGAGGCGGCCGAGCCCGCGACCGTCTACGACGTGACCGTCGCTGACAACCACGAGTACGTCGCCAACGGCGTCGTCTCCCACAACAGCGGCGGCGGGATGGGCTACGCCTTCTGGCGGCTCCGACCCTACGGCGACCCCGTCGGCTCGACAGGCGGCATCGCCTCGGGCCCCATCACCTTTATGCGGACCTACGACCAGCTGTGCGAGACCATCGCGCAGGGGGGCGCGCGACGCGGCGCACAGATGGGGGTAATGCGCGTCAGCCACCCGGACGTCATCCAGTTCATCCACGCCAAGAACAAGGACGTCTC
>JBDGUM010000138.1:0-7341 GCA_042215855.1 Halobellus sp.
CATCATACGACCCTGTCACGGTCGTGACGCGGGTTCAAATCCCGCCTCGGGCGTTGGTCTTTGCTCCGATGTGTGCCCGGGTGGTGTAGTGGCCCATCATACGACCCTGTCACGGTCGTGACGCGGGTTCAAATCCCGCCTCGGGCGCTTTCTGCTGACGCCAACCGCGAGCGAAGCGAGTGCTGGCGTCAGGAACGATGTCGGAAAACGTCTCATAATGACTAGTCTCACTGTGTACCGGTGATCGCCACCTGCGGTCACGGCGATCACCGGTAAGAGACGAGACTAGTCATTATCGTACTGTCTCCCGTCAATCGCCGACCGTCACCCACTCGGGGCTCTCCCATCCGCAGTTCGGACACGCCAGTCGACGGCGACCGCTGGAGAGCCACCCGTCGCCGCCCTTCAGCCCCACTACCCCTAGGTCGCAGCCGGGGCATCGGCCGCGACGGATCTGCTCTTCGACGTGCTCGGCGTCGAGATCGGACTCACGGTCGGCTCTCGCTTCCGCGGGTCGGGTCTCGATCCGTATGTTCCAGGGGCTGTCGACGCGCTCTGTCGGGACCGTCCCGTGGTCGCCGTGCCCGTCGCCCGCCATCCGGCGGACGTGGGCCTTCAGACTCGTGACGTCGACCTCGCGGTCGCAGTACGGACACTCGACGCGCATTTGACGCGTCGTTGTGGCTCTGCGGGAAAGGAGGTTGTGGCCGGTTTCGGTCGGTACCGGGCGGATTCGTGTGAACTCCCGCGGGAATCACAGGCCGACGACGGCAGCGCCGATCGCGGCCCCGAGTAGCGCCGCCGCGAGCGTCCCGACCGCGTCGACGACCGCCAGGCGGATTCGCTCCGCCGAGAGCGCCTCCGCGACGTTGACCGCGAACGAGGAGAACGTCGTGAACGCGCCGCAGAATCCCGTCCCCGCCAGGGCCAGCGTCGCTTCGGGCGACGCGGACGCGACCAGCGCGCCGAGGGCGACGCTCCCGAGGACGTTGACCGCGAACGTGCTCCGGCGCCCGCCGTCGAGCGCGACGTCGACCCCGTACCGAGCGAGCGCTCCCGCGGCGCCGCCGAGGCCGACGAGGAGGGGGATCGGAACCCGGTCGACTGCGGGGATCACGCGAACCGCCTCCCGATGGACAGCCCCGCGATTCCGGCCGCGATGCCGAGTGCGTAGTTCGCGCCGGCGTTCGCGAGCCCCCAGGCGGGCCCCATCGACGCCGTCTGGACGGCGAAGGTGCTGTAGGTCGTGAACGACGAGAGCAGCCCGGTCGCGAGGAAGAACCGGAGCCGCCGCGAGCGGACCACGCCCACCGAGGCCGCGAGGACGAAGCTCCCGAGGACGTTCGCCGTCAGCGTCCCGAGCGGCTCGGGACCGGAAACGGCGACGCCGACGAGGTAGCGCGACGTCGCTCCACAGAAACCGCCGAGCGCGACGAGAACGGGGACGAGACGATCGGCCATCGGCCTCGACTCGTCAGTCCGAACACTCCTCGGTTTCGATTCCTGTCGCTCGGGGATAGATACCGAATAACCACGCACGAACTATTATTGCCGATTCCCGCACAAGATACACTATGAGATCCGGAGTTCTGATCGCGTTGGTGGTCTCAGGTCTTCTCCTGACCGGAGCGGGGGCGACGATTGCGAACGCGCAGACCGCCGATCCGGTCACGCTGACCGTCTCGGTCGTGAATCAGGACGGCGACCCGGTCAGCGACGCCGAGTTGACGGCGACCTGGGAGAACGGATCGACGACGGAGACGACCGCGAGCAACGGCAAGGCGTTCGTCGACGTGCCGAGCGGCGCGAACGTCACGATCTCGGTCTCCCACCCCGAGTACATCCGCAATCATCCGTTCGTGATCCGGAACGCCAGCGAACGGGACGTGACGGTGCCGGTCTACCGTCGCGGCCGGCTGTCGGTCGTGGTCGCCGACGACGACGGTCGCGTCGCCGGCGCGCGGGTCGTCCTCAGGAAGGACGGCCGGGTCACGACGCGAGCCTCGACCAACGACACCGGCGTGTTCGATTCGGGGGTCATCGAACAGGGCGAGTACACCGTCTCCGTGGTGAAGTCGGGATACAGACGAAACACCACGACCGTGCAGGTCGGGACGTCGACCCGGACGCGGATCGCCATCGAGCGCGGGACCGTCATCCTCACCGTCTCCGTGCGGGACCCGCACTTCACGCCGCCCCGCCCCGTCAGCAACGCGACGGTACGCATCGATTCGATCGGTCGGTTCCGGACGCTGGCGGAGGGAGCGACGAGCGTCAGCGTCCCGGTCAACACCGAGCTGTCCGTCACCGTTTCCAAGGAGGGCTACGAGGACGCGACGACGAACGTGCGCGTCGAGGAGACGGACCTCCGCGCGAACGTCTCGACGAGTCGGATACCCACGCTGCGCCTCGAACCCCTCAATCAACGGATCGTCGCGGGCGAACGGCTGGGCGTCGAGGTCGTCGACGAGTACTCCGCCCCCGTCGAAGGTGCGAGCGTCCTGCTCGACGGCGACCCTGTCGGGACCACGGAGGCCGACGGCCGCGTGACCGTACCGATCGATCAGCCGGGGACACACACGCTCGTCGCAACCAAGGGGAACCTACGCTCGTCTCCGGTGACGGTTCGCGCGATCACCGAGGAGAGTGAGACGTCGACGCCGACGCGGACCGCTACGCCGACCGAGGCCCCGACCCGCTCCGACTCGGAGACTCCGGGATTCACGCCGCTCGCGGCGGTGCTCGCTATCGCGGCGTCGCTGGCGAGCCTGGCGCTACGACGTCGGTGACGCCGGAGGGATCGACCGCAGTGGCCCGTGGACTGTCGCCGCCGTGCGGCGTGTCGCGCTCGCGGACCGCCACCGTCCGAACGGCCTCCGCGGTGTCGTCGATCACGAGCGCCTCGCCGGGAGCGGTCGGCATCGCGTCCGGGATCGCCCGGTCGAGGTACGCCGGCTCCGCGGCCGAGAGCGCACGCACGTCCGGGCCGGCGGTCAGTCGGTGGACGATCCGGAGGTCCGACTGCGAGACGGCGACGTCGGGGAGCGCGCCGGGGCGCTGCGTCGCGGCGACGAGCGAGACGCCGGGCGCACGCCCGCGGGTGAGGATCCTCCGCAGCGGACCGCTCGCGACACCCTCGAAGAAGACGTGCGCCTCGTCGACGAGGAGCCACGGGAGCCGTTCGACAGTCGGTCCACCCCCGTCGGTGGGGACGTCTGACGCGCGCATCCGGCCCGCATAGAGCGCGGCCGCGGCGCCGGCGACGACGGCGTTCGACGCCGCGTCGTCCAGCCCCGAGCAGTCGAGGACGGTGACCTCGCCGCCGCCCAGCGCCGTCGCGTCCAGCCCGTCGGGGTCGAAGACGCCCCACCGCTCGGCGCGTCGGAGTCGGTTCGCCGCGGCGCGCTTCGTGTCCCCGGACGCGTCCGAGTCGTCGACGACGGCCCGCATTCCGCCGAGGCTCGCGCTCTCGGACGCGGCGTGCCAGACGAGCGCGCCGGCCGGGCTGTCGGGCTCGGTTCCGACCAGCGCGGGCCAGCGTCGCGGCGGAATCGCGTCGGCACGGACCGTCGGCTCGGCGACGACTCCCGCGGAGACGGCGTCACCAGCGGCGTCAGCGGCGAGTCCGCGGAAGACGCCCATCGGGTCGACGACCACGGGCGCGACTCCCGCGACTCGCGCCGCCTCCTCGGCGAGGACGCCGAGCGTGTACGACTTGCCGTAGCCGCGCTTGCCGACGACGAGCGCCGCGTGCGGGCGATCGAGATCGACGTCGACCGGCGCGCCGCGGGTCCCGTCGCGGGCGCGGTGGTGACCGAGCCGACCGGTCGGCCCCGCCTGTGCTCCGCCCGTCCGTCCGAGTACCTCGGTTCGCATCGGCGGGGCTGGTCGCGGGCTCGTACTTGAACCCTCGGCCGATCGTTTATATACCGAGACGGGGCCAGGGCGGGTATGTTCCACGACCTCCGGCGCTTCGCCGCCGACGACCGTGCGATCGAAGGCCTGCCGATCAGACTCGTCATCGCGCTCGTGATCGGCGTCGCCACGATGAGCGTGATGCTGAATATGCTCTCCGGCGTGCAGGGGCTCGCCGTCTCCGAACTCGACGTCCGCCCGTCGCCGGACGTGATCCAGCCGGGCGAGCAGGAGCTGCGCCTCACCGTCGTCGACGACGACGGCGACGGCGTCGAGGGCGCGACGGTGATCGTCACGTCCGGCAGCGCCGAGCTCGACGGGGTAGTGACGGCCAAATCGGGCGAGGGCGGGAGCGCGACGGTGCGAATCGACCCCGACACGCGGGCGAACCAGGAGACCGGCACGCTCGAGATCGAGGTCAAGCCGCCATCGGGGAGCCAGTTCGTCGACCGCCGGGCGAACACGGAGGTCCTCGTCGTCGAGGAGTGACCGTCGCTGTGGAAATCGATGCGCAGTCGCGATAATCACTATCACCGCTCGGGGTGGATCGGCGCGTCGAACCCGCCGCGGACGAGCGGTTTCGCGATGTGCCGGCGCGCGCAGGGCGGCACCTCGTACCACCCGCGCTCGAGGTCCCGATCGATCTCGACCGTCTCGGGCCCCGGGGCCGACGTCCCGCAGTCGCGGCACCGGTAGCCCTGGTCGCGGCCGGCGCTCTCCATCGAGCGCCCGCACCCGCCGCAGGTCGGCGTCGTCTCCGCGGTTCGGTCGAGGGACCGGACGGCGAACTTCTCGACCTTCAGGGTGCCCTCGCTCACCTCGCCGCAGACCGTGACCTCGTCGCCCGCCCGGAGCCCCCGCGCGCGATCGCGGAATCGCTTCGTCGGCTCGAAGGCGACGCAGTCGACCGTGGCGTCGGAGCTCGGACCGCGGAGGCCGAAGAAGACGTGGCCCCCGCGGCGCGTCTCGGGCGCGTCGGCGACGACGCCGTCGACGCGGTACGCGCGGCCGTCGCGGAGGTCGCCGACGGCGCCCTCGCGGAGATGTGCGTCCGTCCCCTGGTTCGTCACGAACGTCGCCGCCCGCTCGACGGGCTCGCTCTCGATGTCGGCGGCGAGCGCGCGGACGGTCTCGGGGTCGTCGCCGCGCATCCCGTAGAGGATCGGCCCCGGCGCGTTCGGGACGCAGACGGCCTGGCCCTCGACCCGGTCGACCGTGTCCCAGGCCGCCGGGTAGTGGTCGTCGGCCGCGGCGAAGACCGACGCCTCGTCGACGTCCCGGGGCGTGCCGCACCGCTCGAACGCCCGGTAGGCGATGTGCTCGTAGGTCCATTCCCCGAGGCCCGCCCAGGCGCCGACGGCGGCGAGCGCGCCGATCCGGCCCCGGCCGCCGTCCCAGCCGCGGTGACCGTAGCCCGCAGTCTCGATCAGGTCGAGCGCGTCGTCGAGGTCCAGCAGGTCCCGGACGGCTCGCGTCGCGAACGACGCGACCGGTTCGGGGACGTTCTCCGGATCGCCGTCGGCGACGACGACGCCCGGGCTCGTCCGCGGGTCGTCGGTCTCGGCGAGCGGTTCGAGTTCGGCGACCGCGAGCTCGAACGCGCGGTGGGCGTCGAGGTCCGTATGCAGCGCGAGCGCGGCGTTGCCGCGGGTCTTGTGTTCGACCGCCGGATTCAGCCGGATCAGGAGCCGCCGACGGACGGTCGCGCCCGTCCCCTCGATGGCCTCGGCGAGCCGGGCCGCGAGGTACGTGGTGCACATCCCCCGCTCGCGGGAGTCCGTGTCGTCGAGGCCGATGACGGTCATCGGCGCTGCGTAGTCGACGCCCGCTCTAACGCCTTTCGGGACCGCGGCGGAGGGTCCCCGGCCGAGAAACCTTTCACGGACTCCGTCGTAGAGGCAGGACAGTATGTCAGACGCGCCCAGGGACGGGCCCTCGATGCGACGCGTTCGGGATTCGATGTACGACACGGTCCGCGAGGCGTTCATCTCCGGCCTCGCCGTCGTGGTCCCGCTCGCCATCACGATCGCGGTCTTCCTCTTCCTCTTCAACACCGTCTACCGGTACATCAGCCTGTTCTCGGACTTCGTCCTCTCGCTGCCGGTCGTCTCCCTCATCCCGGTCGCGCTGAACGTCAGTCCCGAGACGGTGCTGGAGGCCGCGGTGCCGGTCGTCGTCTTCGGGGCGGTGCTCGCCGTCGGTCTCGTGGTGAACAGCTCCCGGTACGGCGAGCGCGCCGTCGAGTACTTCGACTACGTGATGACCCAGGTCCCCGGCGTCGGCTCGGTCTACGAGAGCTTCCGGCGGATGAGCGACGTGATGATCGAGTCCGACGCCGAGAACTTCCGCGAGGTCAAGCTCGTGGAGTTCCCCCACGAGGGCGCGTACACGCTCGGTTTCGTGACGACGGAGACGCCCGAGCCGCTCCGCACCGCCGCGGGCCACGGGGAGATGCTCACGCTGTTCCTCCCGCTGGCGCCCAACCCCGTGATGGGCGGCCACCTCGTCCATATGCCCGCGAAGCGCGTGATGGACGTCGACCTCAGCGTCGAGGAGGGGATCCAGGCGATCGTCACGAGCGGCGTCGCGATGTCCGACGGCGACGACGCGGGGCTCTCCCGGGAGGAACTCGCGTCGCTGACCGACGATTCGATCGCGACCGCTCCGGACGAGGGGACGGCGGAGACGAACGCCAGCAGTTCGACCGAGTCTGACGCCACCCCCACCGACGACGAGCGCGGGTCGATGGAGGACCGCTACGACGACCGGATCGATCCCGAGCACGCCGAGACGCCCGCGGACCTGGCGCGTCGCGAACGCGACCGCGACAGGCGGGAGGCGACGGAGGTCCGGCCGGAGCGGGCCGCGACCCGCAGCGCCGAGGAGGACGAGGAGTGACTCGCGCCCCGCCGCCGTCGGCCGCGATCGCAAAGCACTCCTCCGACGGTTGCCCGTAACCGAGTATGTCCTTCGAGCTTCGGGACCACACCGCCGACGTCGCCGTCGAAGCCACCGCACCGACGCTGTCGGCGCTCTTCGCGGCGGTCGCCGACGGGCTGGCGGCGGCCTCCTGCGACGACGTCCCCGCCCCCGACGGGGAGTGCTCGGAGTTCGAGGTCGACGTCGCCGCCGAGGGACTCCAGGCCCTCCTGTTCGACTACCTCGATCAGCTCATCTACGAGCGCGACGTCCGCGCCGTCCTCCCGGTCGATCACGAGGTCCGCATCGCGGAGCCGTCCGGCGACGCGGACGAGTGGCGGCTCACCGGGACGTACCGCGGCGTCCCGCTCGGCCGCGTCGACGCCAGGGAAGTGAAGGCGGTGACCTACTCGGAGATGCGGATCGACGAGACGGACGACGGCTGGTCGGCGTACGTCGTGTTCGACGTCTGATAATGACTAGTCTCACTGTGTACCGGTGATCGCC
>JBDGUM010000121.1:0-7241 GCA_042215855.1 Halobellus sp.
TCACCCGCCCGGTCGATTGCGAAACGACCGAAACGCCGACCGTCGTCTCGTTCACAACGATCGCGCTATCGTCGATACCCGCAGAAGAAAGATCGCCGCCGGTCCCGGTGTAGTTGACGATCAGGTATTCCAGCGTGCCGTTTCCGCCGGACGAGACCGTCACGTTCCAGGTGTGGGTAGTCGTCTCCCCCGACGCTGGATTCCGAACGTCGACCGTATCACTCGCGGCTGTCACCGGCGCCGGTACGGCCAGGACGGCGAGAACGAGACAGCAGACGACGAGCGCCTGCCGCCGATGTGCCCCTGTCATATCACCGGCCGTGTCTCTAAGGCCATAAATAACCTCCCGCATCGATACAAGATTTGATAATTGGAAACCGGCTGACAGAGCTGGATTCCTACTTGACGTATCGACTCTGGATATCGAGTACTCGTCGAGATCCAGTCACATATCCGCGACGGCGCGCGACGGGGACGATCAGAACTCGGAGAGCCCCGACTGCTCGGCGGCCGCGAGGACGTCCTCGGACGTCGACCACGACGCCCTGGCGCAGTCGGGGAGTTCGCCCGTCGCCTCGACGTACCGCCGGAGGAACTCGCGGGTCGCCGGATCGCTCGGATACCCGCTCCCGACGGGGCCGAAGTCCGCGAATTCCTCGTCGAGCGCCTCGATTCTGGCGTCGCGCTCGACCTTCGCGACGACCGACGCGGCCGCGACGAGCGGGTACGTCTCGTCGGCGCCGTGTTCGGCGTGGACGTCGACCGACCGGCCGCGGTCGGCCGCACCGTCGCGAACGCGGCGCGCGAACCGCGACTCGCTCACGTCCCCCGCGTCGGCGACGACCCGGTCGCCCTCGCGAGCGACCGCCGCGACGGCCTCGGCGTGCGCCGCGACCGTCAGGGAGTTCATATCCGTCTCGGGGTCGTCGATGCGCTCGGTCGGGACGACGGCGACGCCGACGTCGACGTCGGGGGACGTCCGAAGCGCCTCGTCGAGGTCGCGTCGCGTCGCCGGCGAGAGCCGCTTCGAGTCGTCGACCCCGTCCGGAATCCGGTCGGGCGCGGCGCGGACGGCGGCGGCGACCATCGGGCCGAGCACCGGCCCCTTTCCGGCCTCGTCGGTACCGACGGCGACCGCATCGGCGGTGGCGTCCCCGGTTTCGCCGTCGCGGGCGTCGGTCATTCCGCTGCGGTCGCGTCGTCCGCTTCGTCCTCTGGGGCGTCGCCGTCCCCCGACGGATCGACGAAGTACGACTCGTCCTCGAAGTCCTCGTCCTCGCCGTAGACGCCGACGACGTCCAGCGCCGTCACCTCGGCGTCGACGCCGAGCAGCCCGGCCAGGCTCGGCTCGGTCCGACCCTCGTCGCCGGAGATCAGCTCCTTGATGTAGAGGCCGCCCTCGCCGTGGATCTCGACGGTGGCGTGGTAGGCGTCCTCGCGCTCGCCGTCGGCCGCGTGGACCTCACGCTCGCGGGTGAGGTTCGCCCGCCGGTGGTCGACGCGGTGGGGCGTGTACTGCTCGATGGTCGCCCCCTCCAGTTCCGCGAGCGCGTCGGCGAGCGCCTCGTCGTCGACCGCGTCGCCGAACTCGACCTCCGCGCGGTAGCGCTTCGAGGCGTCCAGGCGCTTGACGCGCTCCACCATCTCGTAGGTGGCGAGCCGGAGCCCCTCGACCTCGACTTTGCCCTCGGCGAAGGCGTTGATGTCGCCCTCCAGGCGCTCGGTGTCGACGTGCCGGCGCCGCGGCTCCATCACCTCGATCACGAACGGGCGGCCGGTGCCGAGCATCCGCGCGTCGACGTCCTCGCGGCCGGCGCCGTGGAACTTCGCGTCGGTGCCGTCCATCACGTCGCGGACGATCGGCGCGGTCAGGCCCTCGACGCTGTCCTGGTAGAGATAGCCGGTCCCCTCGCAGGTCTCGCACTGCTTCTTGCCGACGTAGCCCGAGCCGTCGCAGTCGCTGCAGGGCCACTCGGTCTGCGGGATGTCGCGCTCGAGCTTCCGGTAGCGGCCGTAGACGAACGCCGAGTGGACGTCGACCTCGACTTGATCGGCCTCGAGGTCGAGCGTGAACTGCACGTCCGGGCGGCCGAACTCCACGGTCGCCCCGGTGAGGCGGCCGACGCGCTTGCCGACCTCGCGGTTGAACTCGGACTTGAACAGCTCGCCCGCCTCGGGGTCGAGCCCGGCGGTCTCCCGGAGCAGTTCCTCGTTCTCCTCGATGAGCGGCGGGGTTCGGGTGCCGACCTGGTAGGTGTCGAATTCAGTATCGGAAACGGCGTCGGCGCACCGCGCGGCCCACTCGTCGAACTCGGCGCACCGGCCCTCGCAGACCCAGCAGGACGCGGCGTCGACCGGCTCGTGGGGCTCGTCGTCGTCGAGCGCGGCCGCGATCCGGAGGCTTCGACCCCGCTCCGCGTTCGTGAGCCCGTGGCTCCGGTCGGCGAAGACCCGGCCGAGACAGGCGTCACAGACCGGGTCCTGCGCGGCGAGCGCGCGGGCGTCGTCGAGGATGTGCATACCGCTACGAGCGGTGCACAGGGCTTCTGTCTTGTCCTTCGGGTCGGTGGCGGCGGAGCCGTCGCGGTCCGAGGGATCAGACGGCGCCCGCGACGCCCAGGAGCCACCAGGCCACGGCGGCGGCAGCGACGCCGACCGCGGTCACGACGAGGAAGATTGCCAGCCCGAGCGCGGCGACGATCCGGCGGTCCCGGCGTTCGCCCCGCGGATCGGCGAGCCGGGCTTCGAGCAGGCGGACGTTCCGATCGTTCGCCCGCCAGACCGCGTCGAAGGCGTCACCGACGAGCGGGAGCGATCCGACCAGGGCGTCGACGAGGACGTTCAGGCACATCCGCGCGAGCGTCGCCCGGGGCACCCCGAGCGCGGCGGCTTCGGCGATCACGTAGGCCGACACGGCCGCCGCGGACGCGTCGCCGACGACGGGGAGGAGGCCCAGGAGCGGGTCGAGCCCGATCCTGACGTTCGTCCCCGGAATCGTAACCGCGCTGTCGAAGGCGTAGCTGAAGCGGCGCACGCGCGCCAGCCGAGAGCGCTCGGCATCGGTCAGACGAGCGCCGCCACGGACTGGAGTGTCGAAGACGTCGGCGGCGTCGGTGTCGCTGTCACCGTCGGCGTCGGGAGCGTCCCCGGGCGGCGAGTCGGTCTCGCGGTCCACGGTCGAGGCACGGCGGCCGGTGATATCGTCGTTTCGCTCGGTCCGCGCGCTCGGTCGGCGCGCGGGAGCCGGCCGGTCGGACCGACTTCGTGGTCCTTAGGTCCGCGGAGCCCGAATGGAGCAGTAATGGGAACAGCGCCCGCGATCGAGATCAGCGACCTGCGGAAGTCCTACGGCGACGTACAGGCGCTCGACGGCGTCGACCTCACCGTGCCCGAGGGCTCGTTCTTCGGCCTCCTCGGCCCGAACGGCGCGGGGAAGACGACGTTCATCAACGTCCTCGTGGGGCTCGTCCGCAAGACCGGCGGCGAGGCGCGCGTGTTCGGCCACGACGTCGAAGACGACTACCGGGCGGCGCGGGACCGCATCGGCCTCGCGCCCCAGGAGTTCAACGTCGACCGCTTCTTCCCGATCCGCGAGGTCCTGGAGCACAAGGCCGGCTACCACGGCGTCCCCCGCGAGGAGGCCGCCGAGCGCGCCGACGAGGTGCTCAAGCGCGTGGGCATCTACGACAAGCGAGACACCCGCTTCGACTGGCTCTCCGGCGGGATGAAGCGCCGCTTTATGCTCGCGCGGGCGCTCATCACCGACCCCGATCTTCTCATCCTGGACGAGCCGACCGCCGGCGTCGACGTCCAGCTCCGGCGCGAGCTCTGGGAGACGATCGTCGACCTGAACCAACGGGGAACGACGATCCTGCTCACGACCCACTACATCGAGGAGGCCGAGCGGCTCTGCGACGAGGTCGCGATCCTCGATTCGGGCCGCGTCGTCGACGTCGCCAGCCCCGAGGAGCTGATGAACCGCGGCACCGACGACGTCGTGATCAAACTGCGCGACGCGCCGACCGCGGTCCCCGATTTCACCGACGACGACCGGGTCGAGGCGGTCGACCTCGACGGGGACCGGCTCGTCGTCACCGCGAAACGGGGCGGCCTCCTCGCGCCCGACCTCGTTCGGGAGCTCGACCGCGCGGGCCACGAGATCGTCGACCTGGAGATCCAGCGGACCTCGCTGGAGGAGGTCTTCGTCGAGATGACCCGGCCCGAAGAGGACCGCGCGACGCCGGAGGTGGCGATCGAATGAGCCCCGGCACACGGTCCGAGAGCGGCGAGGTCTCGGGCGGCGGCGACGCCCCCGGCCGGACCGGATTCACGGGCTTCGTCTCGCTCCTCCGGAGAGAGATCCTGCGGTTCATCCGCCGGCCGCGCAACACCTTCGTGCCGCCGTTCATCACGAACGTCCTCTACTTCTCGGTGTTCGGCGTCATCCTCGGCGAGCGGATCGACGAGATCGCCGGCGTCCCGTACATCCTCTTCATCCTCCCGGGTCTGGTGGTCCTGGGCGCGATCTCGAACGCCTTCGAGAACACCTCGTTCAACATCTTCCACGGGCGGTGGAACCGCTACATCGAGGAGGTGCTCACCTCGCCGCTCTCCTACCGGACGATGGTCGGCGCGTACGTGCTGGCGGCAGCGATCCGCGGGGCGATCGTCGGCGTCCTGATCGCGCTCATCGGCGTGTTCTTCACCTCCGTCGGCGTGGTCAAGCCGTTCTACCTCGTCGCGTTCGGCGTCGTCATCACGGTGCTGTTCGCCGGGCTCGGCGTCGTCGCCGGCCTCTGGGCCGACGACTTCGACGACCTGACGATGCTGAATCAGTTCATCCTCCGGCCGCTGGTCTTCTTCGGCGGGGTGTTCTACTCGCTGAACGAGCTACCGGGAACGATCCAGCAGGTGTCGCTCCTGAACCCGATGATCTATATGGTCAACGGCGTCCGGTACGGGTTCCTCGGCGTCAGCGAGGTCGACCCCGACGCCTCGCTCGCGGTCCTGACCGCGCTCGCGGTCGGGGTCGTCGCTGTCGACGTCGCGCTCTTCCGGCGCGGGTACGGGCTGACCGACTAGCCGAGCCGACATCCGGGTTCGTTCGTCAGCCCCACAACGCGGGCGCGACCGATGTGTTGGTGAAATCGGCTTTTGTGTCACGCGAATCACTTTACGGCACCGTCCACACCTCGGTGATGCAGTATGAGCAGCAATTCATCCGCGACATCGGCGACGGCGCTCCTCGTCGTCGCCGTCGTCGCGGCCGTCCTGGTGAGTGCGGTACTCGCCCCCGTTGCCTACGACTACGCGACCTCGGCCCGGTCCGACGGGACGGTGTCGGTGATCACGATCTCCGGCACCATCACGTCGACGACGGTGGACGGGATCGCGGAGGACCTCCGCAACGCGCGGACCAACGAATCCATCAAAGCGGTGGTTCTCAAGGTGGACAGCGGCGGCGGCTACGTCGCTCCGAGCGAGCGGCTGTACCTCGAAGTGTTACGAACGGCGGAGCAGATGCCCGTCGTCGCGTCCGTGCAGGGCGTCGGCGCCTCGGGCGCCTACTACGGGATGCTGCCGGCGGACGAGATCTACGTGCTCTCTTCCACGGAGATCGGGAGCGTCGGCGTGATCGGTTCCGGCGGGAGCGTCCCCTTCCCGGACTCGGTGATCCGGACCGGTCCCGACAAGGCCCAGCCGACGAGCGACCAGCGCCGGCGGACGATCGAGTCGCTCAAGCGGCAGTTCGTCGGCCGCGTGATGGAGCACCGCGGCGACAACATCACCCTCTCGCGCGAGGAGGTCGCCTACGCGCGGACCTACCTCGGACCGGAGGCGGTCCAGAACGGCTACGCCGACAAGATCGGCGCGCTCCCGACCGCGATCGATCGCGCGGCGGAGCTGGCCGGAATGCAGAACTACGAGGTGGTCAGACAGGAGCCGCCGAACCGGTTCGGCATCCTCCTGTTCGCCGCCGAGAGCGGCAACGACACGAGGATCTACAAGCGGAGCGAGCGGACGGGCGGCATCGCCCCCGTCACGCGACCGCTGATGGTGGACGAGGTCCCCTACTACAACCCGGAGGTGACCGCCAATGCGAGCGCGTGACCTGACGGGCCCCGCAGTCGCGTTCGTCGTGATCGTCGCGCTCGTCGTCGGCGGTGCGGCGGTCGTCCCCTTCGTTTCGGGCGGCGACACGCCCGAGGTGACGAATCTCGCGAGCCAGCAGACCGATCTCGACGCGGTCCGCGTCTCCGCCGCCGAGGAGCGGGGCACGATCACGATGGACAGCGGCGCCGAGGGGAAGACGGTCCTCGTCGACCGGGCCCACGGGAACGAGCTCTCCGACGAGAAGCTCTCGACGCTCGTGAACGTGCTCGTCGAGAACGGCCACGAGGTCCGCTTCGTGACCGAAGAGCAGGCCCGCGGCGAGGCCTGGAACGAGTCCCTCAGGAACGCCGACGCCCTCCTCGTCGCGAACCCCTCGCGGCCGTACACGCCCGGACAGCTCGCCGGCGTCCGCGCGTTCAACGACGCCGGCGGGCGGGTCGTCCTGCTGTCGGACCCGGCCTCGTCGGGCGGCTCGGTCCTCAGCATCCTCGGAATCGCCGTCGCTCAGCCGTCGAGCGGCGGCCCGGCGCTGAGTTCGACGTTCGGGCTCTCGGCGCAGTCGGGCTACCTGTTCAACATGCACGAGTACCAGCAGAACTTCAAGCGCGTCTACGCGACGCCCGGGAGCGGGTCGCTCTCCGAGGGCGTCGATCGGGTCGTCTTCGACGACGCGGCCGCGGTCACGTCCCGGAGCGGCCGGACCGCGCTCTCGACGGTCGAGCGGACGCGCCTGTCGACGACGCGCCGCGCCGACACCTACGCGGTGGCGGTGCAGTCCGGCGACGCCGCGATCGTCGGCGACACCGACTTCCTCGCGCCGACGAACGCCCACGTCGCGAGCAACGAGGCCTTCATCGGCAACCTCGCGGACTTCCTCGTGAGCGGCCAGAAGACCGGCAACGCGCCGGCTCCCCCGTCCTCGGAGTCGCGGTCGGGACCGACGGCGCCGACGCGACCGACCGCAGTCTGACGATCTGACGCGGGTCGGAAGCCGTCTCCCGCCCGCGCCTTCTCGAACGAAAGCGCGCGGTTCTTGCCCCCGGAGCGAGGAGACCGGCTATGCGACAGTTTCTGATCGTCGGCCACGACGCGCCGACGACGCCCGACTTCTCGCTCGACGACGTCGC
>JBDGUM010000076.1:0-7194 GCA_042215855.1 Halobellus sp.
AAGAGCAGATGGACGCGATGGGCGACCAGCTCGGGATGTTCAAAGAGCAGTTCCGGCCGATGGTGTGGATCATGTTCCTCACGATCCCGGTGTTCCTGTGGATGTACTGGACCATCGGCGTCGGCGGCAACGCCACCGCACACCACGACCTCGAACCGCTCGTGCTCCCCCTGCGCGGACAGGTCGCCTGGACCGAGTCCGTCATCGGCCCGATCCAGGCGTGGATCGTCTGGTACTTCCTCTGCTCGATGGGCTTCACCCAGATCATCCGCAAGAGCCTCAACATCGACATCTCGCCGACGAGTGCCTGATCTGCGATCGCCCCGGGACTCCCAGCGCCCCCTGTGACCGCCGCCCGCAGTCGCGCACAAAGACAACCTCTTTTAGGCGCCTTCCCCCAGAGTGAGTATGTTGCTGACCGTCTCCGGCCCACCGGGCGCCGGCAAGAGCACGACCGTCACGGCGCTCGCGGAGGTCTTCGATCTGGAGCACGTGAGCGGCGGCGACATCTTCCGCGAGCTCGCCGCCGAGCGCGGGATGACCGCCGTCGAGTTCAATCAGCTCGCCGAGGACGACGACCAGATCGACCGCGACCTCGACCGCCGCCTGCGGACGATCGCCCTCGAACGCGACGACGTCCTGCTGGAATCGCGCCTCGCGGGGTGGCTCGCCGGCGACGCCGCCGACCTCCGCCTGTGGCTGGACGCCCCGATCGAGGTCCGCGCCGCTCGGATCGCCGAGCGCGAGGGGAAGTCCGCCGAGCAGGCGCTCGAAGAGACGCGCACCCGCGAGAAGAGCGAAGCCCTCCGCTACCAGGAGTACTACAACGTCGACATCTCCGACCTCTCGATCTACGACATCGCGCTGAACACCGCCCGCTGGAGCCAGGAGGACGTCCCGGAGATCCTGACGACGGCGGTCGCCGCCTACGACGCCGGCGACGACGAGGGCAAGTACGCCGTCGAGGGCGTCAGCTACAACTTCTGATCGCCGAGAGATGAGAGGACGATGACCGCGCTCCGCGCCCCCCCGGACGATCGCAGCGTCGAGGAACTCCTGTCGTTCGGCGTCGTGAACCTCGACAAGCCCGCCGGGCCGTCGGCCCACCAGGTGTCGGCGTGGGTGCGCGACGCCGCCGGCGTCGACCGCGCGGCCCACGCGGGGACGCTCGACCCGAAGGTGACCGGCTGCCTGCCGGTCTTGCTCGGCGATGCGACCCGCCTGGCGCAGGCGTTTCTGGAGGGGGCGAAGGAGTACGTCGCCGTCCTCGAACTCCACGGGCCGGCGCCCGCCGATCTGGAGGCCGTCGTCGCGGAGTTCGAGGGGGAGATCTACCAGAAGCCGCCGCGCAAGAGCGCCGTCGCGCGGCGCCTCCGGACGCGGGAGATTCACGGCCTCGACGTCCTGGAGGTCGACGGGCGACAGGCGCTCCTCCGAATTCGCTGTGAGAGCGGGACCTACGTTCGGAAGCTCTGTCACGACCTCGGCCTCGCGGCGGGGACCGGGGCGCATATGGGCGACCTCCGGCGGACCGCGACAGATCCGTTCGACGACCGCGACCTGGTCTCGACCGCCGATCTGACCGACGCGCTGGCGTTCGCCGCGCAGGGCGACGAAGAACCCCTTCGCGAGGTCGTCGCACCCGCGGAGCGCGCGCTGTCGCACCTGCCCGGCCTGACGGTCGCGTTCTCGGCGGCCGAACAGATCGCGGAGGGCGCGCCGGTGTACGCGCCCGGGATCCTCGACGCCGACCCCGGGCTCGAAGAGGAGAGCCACGGCGACGACGCGCCGCTCGTGGTCTGCTTCACGCCCGACGACGCCGCGGTGTGTCTGGGACGGCTCGTCGGCGACCCGGACGCAGAGCACGGCGAGGTCGTCGCGCTCGAACGCGTGCTGGTCTGACACCCGCTCTGTCGGGCGCTCGACCGTGCTATCGACTGGCGGCCCGCGCGGCGAAACGAAGGACTTAACGGTTGCAGTTGCCTCCCTCCGAATGCACCCTGGGACCGTGGGGTAGTGGTATCCTCTGCCGATGGGGTCGGTAGGACCTGAGTTCGACTCTCAGCGGTCCCACTTCCAAACCTCCGTGGATCCACCGTCGGAAGCGATACGAGCGAGTCTTAGGCGGGTGGTGACGTCGCGCCACCAGGCTTCATACTATCTACTGTCAGGCACTAGCGCGTCGTGAGTTCCGCGAGCAACGAGCGTGCGGATCCCGACGCGCCGTCGGTCGAACGGGCCGTGTGGAGTCGCTGCTCGTGACGCTTCAGAACGGAGAGCACGGTCACGAAGTCCGAATGGAGAGGCGGAACAGTGTCTACGGAGGCGAGTGCCGTCCACCGGACGAAGACTCCGAATTCGATACCACCGAATACGGCGATTGCAGGATATTCGCCGGCTCTAGTGGCGGAATTCTTCACAGACGTGTGTGCGACGGTGGGGTCCGTCGACCCAAAACGACCTCCAGGAGACGCCGGGACGAGTGGTCCCGTCTCACGAAGAGGGAGTGATACTGTCGGACGGAACTGCGTGAAACGTCTCGGCACCACGGGGTGACGCTACTATTCACATCGTTCTGTCCGATAGTGTTAGCCCAAGACGAGTGCGATAACGGCTCCGAGCAGGAGGATCGCCCCCAGCAGCAACGATGCATAGAACATAAATCTGTCACTTCCTTCCATCGTCCCGGTATACCAGTCTCGGCAACTTATATCTCAGTCGTTACTTCGACACAGCTACTTCACCGTCACAGGCGTTGGTGAGGCGGATCGACGTCATCTGCGTCCGTCACCGGCGGTCCGATCCTCTCGATCGGCTCGCACCATCGGACGGTGTCTCTCGTCGGCGCCCGATGGGAGCCGAGGAGTTCACTAACTTCCGTCCGAACGCATCACGAACGCAGGCCGTCGGCCGGCGTCGGGAGGGAGATCGGGGCCGCGTCCGTGCCGGCGGCGAGCAGGGCGCGCACGATCAAGCAGGCGGCAAACGCGATCGTCCCGAGTTTGCCGCCGAACCCGACGAAGACGGTGCTGGTGGCGGCAACGAGCAGGCCACAGAGCGCGCCCGTGACGGTCATCGTCCACTCATCAGGGACTCGCGCCGGTTGGGCCATCCCCGCGAAGGACGCACAGAAGACGACCGCAGCGAGGCCCTCGCCCGCGGGCAACAGCGGCGGACAGACGAGGCCGCCGACGAGGCCGACGAGCGCGGACGCCTGGACGGGCCCGTGACCCAGGTGGACCGAGCTGACGTACGTCATACCCGCCGCGGCCGCGCCGGCGAACACGTACCCGATCGCGGTCGAGAGCGGAACGGCACCCCCGGCGCTGCCGCTGGCGCCGGTCGCCGCGGCGAGCGCGACGCACCCGACGAACGCGGTGGTCCCGAGTTTGCCGCCGAAGCCGTCGAAGGCCCGGTCAGCGGCGACGAATACCATCCCGGCGACGACCCCCGCGGCCGTCACGGTCGTCACGTCCGCGAACAGTGCCGGCGAGGCCATCCCGACGAACGTCCCGCAGTAGACGGCCGCACCGTACGACGGGACCAGGCGGTCAGCGAGGAGCCCGATCAGCGCCGCGGCGACGATGACGCTCAGCCCGACGTCGACCGCTAGGACGCGAGTGAGGGGCGCACCGGCCGCCACCGCGAGCACCGTCGCCGCGTCGGTCCGATCGAGCGTCTCCGGCTCCTCGGTCCCGCGGCGGAGGACCGAGTCCGCTTCCAGGCCCGCGACGTAGCCGATGCAGGTGATCGCCAGGAGGGCCGCGACCCACGGGAGGGCGGCCGGAATCGACGCGGTGGATCCGGTGACTCCGAAGGCGGCTGCGACGAGCAGTGCTGCGGGTGCGATGCTGAGCGGGAGGAGTCCGATTCCTCGGACGGCGGTTCGCATACGGGTCTACATATTCCCGGACACCGGGTGTGTCCTCCCCGTAATGTCGTGCCCCTTTATATACTGCCGGGTGCCGGACGGCGACTCGATGCCGGTGAACGGTCGTCCGGCGCGGCGGGGGAGTGCAGTATCGCGATCGTGATACTGTCGGACAGAAGTCGGTGAACCATCACGTGCCCCGTGGTACCGATCAGAGTCACATAGTCCTGTCCGACAGTGTGAGGCTCGGGAACGCCCTGCCTCGCGACCGTCAGCCCTGGGAGACAGATCCGGGTTGGATAAAACGCCGCAAAGTTCGGGGTAACTCTCGGGCGAGTCGGCGACGTAGGCTGGGTCGGTGACGACCGACGATGAGTGATGCGGAACACGCTGTCGAACCGCGGGAGAGCGTCTGCCCGTTCTGCGGTGTCGGGTGTAGTCTCTCCTACGTTGCACAGAGCGGGAAATCGACCGGTGTCGAAGGGCCAATCAATACGAAGGGAGAGATCTGTCCCAAGGGCGCGGCCGCGTTCGACGTGGTCGAGCACGACGACCGACTCACGGAACCGCTGCTCCGCGATGGCGACGGCTTCGCCCCGGTGTCGTGGGAGGGGGCCCTGGGGCGGATCGAGGACCGACTCGGCACGATCGTGTCGGCGCACGGCCCCGACGCCGTCGGCTTCTTCGCGTCTTCGAACTGTACCAACGAGGAGAACTACGTACTCCAGAAGCTGGCGCGGGTCCTCGGGACCAACAACGTCGACAACTGCGCGCGGTTGTGCCACTCCTCGACCGTCGCCGCGATGCAGGACCGGTTCGGGGCGGGCGCGATGACGAATTCCCTCTCGGACCTCGGAGAGGCCGACGCGTTCCTCGTGACGGGGGCCAACCCGGCCGAGCAACACCCGGTCGCGTTCCGGTCGTACCTCCTCCCCGCCGTCCGCGACGGCGCGACACTGATCCACATCGATCCGCGGGCCAACGACACCACCGACGCCGCGGACGTCCACCTGCCGGTCCGGCCGGGGCACGACATTCCGCTGCTCAACGCGATGGCCGCGGTGATCGTCGAGGAGGGGCTCGTCGACGAGGGATTCGTCGATCGGCGGACGACCGGTGTCGAGGACCTCCGGACCTTCCTGGACGAAGTCGACGTCGCCGAGAACGCCGACCTCGCGGGCGTCGACGAGAGCGACCTGCGCGAAGCGGCGCGGGCCTACGGCGAGGCGGACCGCGCCGCGGCCTTCACCGGGATGGGCATAAGTCAGCACCGCTGCGGGACGCAGAACGTCCACGCGCTCGTGAACCTCGCGCTCCTGACGGGCAACGTCGGGCGCCGCGGGACCGGCGTCAATCCGCTCCGGGGACAGAACAACGTCCAGGGCGCCTCCGACGTGGGGACGCTCCCGAGCGTCCTCCCGGGCTACCGCGACGTGACCGACCCCGAGGACCGACAGGCGATCGCCGACGAGTGGGGCGTCGAGCCCCCGGCCGAACCCGGGCTCACGGAGGTGGAGATGACACACGCCTTCGGCGACGAGATCCGTGGGGCCGTCGTGCTGGGCGAGAACCCGGCGCTCACGGAACCCGACGGCAACAGCGTGGGCGCGAAGTTCGAGGAGCTGGACTTCCTCGTCGTCATCGACCTATTCGAAACCGAGACGGCGCAGTACGCGGACGTGGTCCTGCCGGGTAGCGCGTGGGCCGAGAAGAGTGGCACCGTCACTAACACCGATCGGCAGGTCCTCCGGATGCGCCCGATGACCGACCCGCCGGGGGAGGCTCGCCGCGACCTCAACATCGTCACCGCTCTCGGCGAGCGCCTGACCGACCGCTCGTTCCGCACTGCTCCCGAGGCCGTTTTCGACGAACTGACGCGCGTCTCGCCGATCCACGGTGGGATGTCGTACGCCGGCGTCGAAGAGGGCGGCCAGCGCTGGCCGTTCCCCGCCGGGGCCGATTCCGGGACGCAGATCCTCCACAGAGACCGGTTCGCCAGCGGCGAGCGGACGGCCCCGCTCGTCCCCGTCGAGCACGTCCCGCCCGCCGAGGACACGGCCGACGACGAGTTGACGCTCACCACCGGCCGCATCATCACCCACTTCAACAGCGGCGCGCTCACGCGACGGTCGGAGACGCTCTCCCGGATGGCCGACGAGGACGCGCTGCGGATCCATCCCGACGCCGCCGCCGAGCGCGGGATCGACGACGGCGACGAGGTCCGCGTCGCGAGCGAGCGCGGAGAAGTGACCGTGCCGGCGGATGTGACCCCCGCCGTCCGCCCCGGAACGGTCTTCTTGACATTCCACTTCGAGGATGCGCCGGTCAACCGCATCACCGGCGACGCGCTCGACCCGACGGCCAAGATTCCCGAGTACAAGCACACGCCGGTCAGCGTCGAACCGGCGTAACAGGCGTCCGGACGCCGATCCGGATCAGTCGGACCTCGTACTGTCGGACAGGAGTCCGCGGTACAGCTCGGCACCAGGGAGTGTGGAAACCGTGCGCACGGTGCGATCCGACGGCCTCACCCCGACGCCCGAAGCACCTCTTCGAGGAGTTTCGACTGCGCCTTCGAGAGGTGTTCCGCGAACGTGGAGTCGTTGATTCCCAGCGAGTCGGCCACCTCGCCCGCGTTCGCCCCGCTGCGGTACTCGAAGTAGCCCAGTCGGTGCGCCGTCCTGAGCACCTCGCGCTGCCGTTCGGTCAGCGACCCGCGATCGACGACGGTCGGATCCCGTCCCTCGTCTCCCTCGGCTGTGGACCGGACCAAGTACCGGACGGCGACGCGCTCGGCGAGGTCGTCGAGGGCCGCGACGATCTCCCGGAGCCGGTCCGTGTCGGGCAGACACAACGTGAGCATAAGGGTGCCGTCGGTCGCGTACACGTCCGAGATCGGACAGCCCAACCGTTCGACCACCTCACAGACACAGGACGTGTCACGCGTGAACTGGTAGACGCGGTCGTCGCCGATCTCCATCACCGACTCGGCATTCGTCACGGCTTCCGGATTGTCGGCTGCGACGGCCGCGTCGACGCGGAATTCCTCCGTGACCGATCCGTCCGTCGCCCGGGTCCAGATCACGTCCCGGACGGGCGGCCGCTCGCTGTCATCGCCGTCCTCGAGCGCCGATAGTTCGGCGATCGGACAGCCGGCTGTTACGTCTACCGCCAGTTTGGCGCGGATGCCATCCGCCATTATCAGCCGTTACGACCGGACAGGGAAGTTCACTGCGGTCGGGGTGCCGCCGGGCGTCGGTCCCGGGCGGTCACTCGAACCCGCTGACGAGAGTCGCGAGCCACTGCGCGGGGTCGTCGCGGCG
>JBDGUM010000050.1:0-2388 GCA_042215855.1 Halobellus sp.
GGGAAGCGGAACTACGCCGACAGAACGAGCGACTCGACCAGTTCGCGAGCGTCGTCGCCCACGACCTCCGGAACCCGCTGGCGGTGGCCCGCGGATTCCTCGAAATCGCCGCGGAGAGCGGCGATCCCGAACACTTCGAGCGAGTCGACTCGGCCCACGACCGGATGGAGCGGCTCATCGACGACCTCCTCACGCTGGCCCGCGGCGAGACGACGGTGACCGACGCCGAAGCGGTCGACCTCGCGGCGGTGGCGACGGAGGCGTGGGGATACGTCGACACCGACAGCGCGGTCCTCACGATCGCCGAGACGGTTCCGACGGTGGCCGGCGACGGGAATCGGCTGACGCAGCTCTTCGAGAACCTCTTCCGGAACGCGGTCGAGCACGGCGGCCCCGACGTCACGGTCACCGTCGGCGCGATCGACGGCAGCGAGGGCTTCTACGTCGCGGACGACGGCACCGGGATCGCGGCCGACAGACGGGACGACGTGTTCGACCACGGCGTCACCTCCAGCGCGGGCGGGACCGGCTTCGGCCTCTCGATCGTCGCCGACATCGCGGCCGCCCACGGCTGGAGCGTCCGCGTCACCGAGGGGGACGCGGGCGGCGCGCGCTTCGAGTTCGCTCCGGAGGCGTGAGGCGTCGCGCCGGCGAAACACATTCGAGGGTCCCCCGCCGACACGGTGGTATGGAACGCGAGCGCGCCCTGGCCCGGATCGAAGCCGTCCTCGACGCCGTCGAGTCCGACCCGCTGCCGGTGCCCGTCCGGGAGGTCTGGGTCTACGGCGACGTCGCGCTCGGCCTCGACCCGGTCGAGCGCCTCGACGTCTACGTGACGAAGGACATCCTCCTGCGCGGGGACGGCGAGGCCGCGGATCGGTTCGAGGCCGAACGCGGGGTGAAGGGCGTCGGCCGGAGCGTCTCCGCGGAGTGGGCCGAGGCCAACCCCGACCTCGTCCGCACGAACGCCAGCGGCCACGCCGCCCCCGAGAAATGTCTCGCGGCGCACCTGTTGCCGGACGACGAGCCCGTCCACCTGGAAGTGTGCAACGCCTCCTTCGAGGACAACGTCCGGCAGCGGCTGAAGAGCGCCGTCGACCGCGACGCCTACGAGCAGATTCTGGATCCGCGCGGCGTCTGCCTGTACGCCGAGGGCCAGCGCTCCGAGTCGGCGCTGGAGAAACTCCGCGAGGGCGAGCTCGTCTTTCCCACCTTACCGGAGGCGCTGTCGATGCTCGGCCTCGACGACGACCGGGCGGCCGAGGCCGCTGACGCGGTCCGGGAGTACCGCGCCTCCCAGTCCGGGCGGACCGTCCGCGGCGACGTGGTCTGATACTGACTGCTCTCGTCTCGTACGCTACCGAACGCGACCGACGACGACGTCGAACGGGACGACCTCGGCGCGGCGGTACGTCCCTTCCCGCATCGCCTCGACGACCGCCCGCCCCATCTCGCGCCACTCCCGCCTGAGGGCGTCGTACTCGTCGGCGTCGAGCACCCTCCGCAACTCGGTCTCGTGATCGGCCAGCCCCGCGCCGCTGGCCTTCCGGGCGGCCGCCGACAGCGCCGCCTCGTCGTAGGGGGGCTCGACGACCTTCCGGTGGTAGTACCGGCGCGTCTCGATCTCCGCGAGGCCCGCCTCCCGGAAGGACGACACCAGCCGCTCGCCGAGCGCGACGTCGGTCTCGACGCCCTCGATGTACGCCTCGCGGACCTGCCGTTCGAGGGCGACCTCCCGCTCGACGGTCGAGTCGACGCCGACGTCGGCGTTGTCGGGCTCGATCGCCGCCACGAGGTCCGTCGAGAGGTCGGCGAACGTCCGGAGCGCGGCCGTCGGATCGGGGAGATTCACGAGCAGGGCCTGACAGACGACGAGGTCGAAGGCGTCGTCGGCGACGGGCGGCCGGAGCGCGTCCCCCGCGACGGCGTCGAGCCCCGTCTCCGCGCGCGCGACCGCCAGGAGATCGGGGTCGGCATCGAGGCAGACCACCTCCGCGGGGGACTCCTCGTCCAGCACGTGGGCGAGTTCGCCCGTGCCCGCGCCCGCGTCGAGGATCCGCGTCCGATCCGAGAGCGACAGCGGCGCGAGCGCCGCTCGGGAGTCCTCCCACATCCCCTCGCGCGTCCGCCGCAGGTACTCGGGCGAGAACTTCCGCACGCGAGGTGGTAGCGTCGGCGCGGTAGAAAAGCGGGGCGGTTCGCCGGACGGTCAGGAGTCGTCGCGTCGCTGCCGGGCGTCCGCCAACACGCCGATGCCGGCTCCGAGCAGTGCGACGGCAGCGGACGCGACGCCGAACCCGGGCGTCGAAGTCGAAGTCGAAGTCGAAGTCGAAGTCGCGGTCGGCGCTCCATCGCCCGAGTCCGTCGCGTTCCCGGTTCGGGCACTCT
>JBDGUM010000050.1:2488-3845 GCA_042215855.1 Halobellus sp.
GTCGCGGTCGGCGCTCCATCGCCCGAGTCCGTCGCGTTCCCGGTTCGGGCACTCTGTTCTCCCGCCGCCGCGGAGCCGACGACCGTCGGCGACTCGGTCGCCGCCGCGCTCGCGCTCTCCGACGTCGCCCCGTCGTTGGCCGCCGCGGTCAGCCCGACGGCGACGCCGGCGTGGTCCGACACCCACCGCCGCTCGCCGTCGATGCGGACCGGGTCGTCGCCGACGCGCCGGACCGATTCCGCGGCGAGGCCGTCGGCGAGCACGTGGTCGATCCGCCGCGGGAGCCCGTCCTCGTCGGGCGGCCGGAGCGACGTCGGCCGGCAGCAGGTCCCGCCCGCGCCCGAGAGCCCGTCGCCGACGACGTCCGAGAGCGACGCGGTCAGGATCTCGTAGGCGCCGGGGTCGTCGCTTTCCGCGTTCGATTCGGACGTCGCCGTTTCGGTCCCGCCGTCGCTTGCGGTCGACGCGCTTCCCGCGGGCCCGTCGTTGAGGTCGCCGGCGACGACGAGCGGCGACGGGAAGGCGTCGAGGTCGGCCGCGAGCTCCTCGGCCTGCGCCGTCCGGATGCCTTCCAGCCCGGATTCGAGGTGCGTGCTCACGACGCCGACCGACTCGTCGCCGACGCCGAGGGTCGCGCCGGCGTACCCCCGCTCGATCTCGACCGTCCGGTCGCCACCGATCGGGAGCCTCAGCGACTCCTCGTACGTGTGGGCGGCCGTCGATTCGACGGCGACGTCGCCGTCCGCGCGGACCAAGAGCGCGTCCCGGTCGGTGAGCCGCACGTCGATCGCGCCGCCGTCGAGGCGGGCCGGGAACTCCAGGTCCGCGTTGGTATTGATCGCGACGGGCCGGTACGGGACGCCGCGCTCCGAGAGCGCCTCGCGGAGCGTCGCGAGGAAGTCGAAGACGACGGTGCCGGCGTCGGGGTCTTCGGGGTCGTTGCCGGAGCGCGGCCCGCGACGCACGAGCGCGACCTCTTGGAGGGCGAGGACGTCCGGGGGCTCGCGGGCCAGAATCTCCGCGAGCGCACGCATCCGCGCCCGCGGCTCGCTCGCGCGGACGCCGGCGTAGAGGTCGCCCACCCGCTCGGGGATCGACGCGTCGTCTCCGGGGCGGGCGACCGAGAGGAAGTCCGCGCCCAGTCCGAGGTTCTGGGTCGCCAGCGAGAGGCTGGGAGCGTCGGCGCCGTCGCCCGCGTCGCTCGCGTCGCCGGCGCCGCTCGCGGACGTCGCGGTCGGCGTCGCCGCCGCGGTACCGAGGCCGTCGCGGCCGAGCGTCGAGCCGGCGAGGAGGGCGGTCGCCTGCGCGCCGGCGCGGAGGACGCGTCGGCGCGAGCGGTCGATGTCGTCCACGGTCG
>JBDGUM010000050.1:3945-7141 GCA_042215855.1 Halobellus sp.
CCGCTTACGATTCGCGGAGCTCGCGCGTCCGCTCGATGTTCCACGCGAAGCCCTTCCCGTCTTCGGTGGGGGTCTCCAGCACCAGCGGCACGTCGCGGATCGCCTCGTGGTTGACGAACGCGGTCATTCCTTCCTCGCCGATCAAGCCCTCGCCGATGTGGGCGTGCTCGTCCTTGTTTGTCCCGCACTCGTGCTTGGAGTCGTTGAGGTGGACGCACGCGAGGTTGTCGAGGCCGACCTCGCTGTCGAGCTCCTCGATCGTCTCGTCGACGCCGGCCGGCGTCGAGAGGTCGTAGCCCGCAGCGAAGGCGTGGGCCGTGTCGAGACAGACCTCCAGATCCTGGGCGCTCTCCTCCAGGACGTAACCGAGGTGGGCGAAGTCGTCGCCCAGCTTCGTTCCGGAGCCGGCGTCGGACTCGACGAGGACGGTGACGCCCTCCGAGACGTCCAGTTCGTCGAGCGCCGAGACCGCGTTGTCGAGGCCCCGCTGCTCGCCCGCGCCGGTGTGCGCGCCGAGGTGGACGTTCACGTAGGGGATGTCGAGTTTGGCCGCGGCGTCGACCTCGCGCTGCATCGAGTCGATCGACTTCTCGCGGAGGTCGTCCTTCGGCGTGCAGAGGTTCACCAGGTACGACGAGTGGATGACCCACGGGCCGACGTCGTGTTCGTCCGATCGCTCCCGGAAGGCCGCCGCGTCGTCGTCAGCGATGTCCGGGTCCTGCCAGACCTGGGGGGAGTGGGTGAAGATCTGTCCGCAGTTGCCGCCGTCGTCGAGCTGCCGATCGACGGCGTTCGCGACGCCGCCGGCGATCGACTCGTGTGCTCCGACTCGCATCTTGGCAGAGGTCGGAGCGCGGGGAGTAAAGCGGCTTCGGAAGCTATTCCCCCTGACCCGGCCGGCGCCGCACCCACTCGTCGCTCTCGTACTTCTCCTTTGCCCGCTCGCGCGCTCGTGACAGTTCGTCGTCGGTCCAGGATCCCTCCGCGGCGTCGGCCCACGTCGAAAGCGACGCCTCGACGGCGGCGACGAACTCCGCGCGGGTGACGTCGGCCAGCTCGTCGACGCCGACGACGCGCTCGCGGAACCGTTCCGGATCGACGTCGTGGCCGTCGAAGACCGAGAGGTGCTCGTCGGCGTCCACGGAGTAAGTGAGCGAGCCGTGCTGGATGACGGCGTCGCGCCGCCGGTACTGGGCGTTGCCGCTGATCTTCCGCCCCACCGCGACGACGTCGTGGGCGGGGTGGAGCTCCCGGAGGTAACACGCCGGCGACCAGATCTCCGGGACCGACTCGTCGACGTAGTCGGCGTCGATCCCGACGCGCTCGAACGCCGACAGGATCGGCTCGCACAGGAGGTGGTAGGCGTCCAGCAGATCGCCCGGCAGTTCCGCCTTCGGGGCCACGATCGAGTAGGAGACGTCGCCGGCGACGTCGTGGTAGATGCCGCCGCCGCCCGTCTGCCGGCGGGTCACGGAGACCCCGCGGTCCGCGCAGTGCTCCCAGTCGACCGTCTCGGGGTCCTGCCCGTAGCCCAGCGAGAGCGTGCTCGGCTCCCACCGGTAGACGCGCACCGTCCGCGGGCCGCCCTCGGCCGCGGTCTCGGCGGCGATCTCGTCTAGCGCCATCTGCATCGGCCCGTCGCGGGCCTCCTCGCGGATCAGCCGCCACTCCGCGTCGGCCAGCGGGCCGCCGCTGTCGTCGGTCATACCTCGGGCTACGCCCGGCAGGGGAAAGCGGTTTCGTCAGGCGACCGTCCCCGTCCGATCCGCCCCGGTCTCGTACGCCACTCCCGACTATCGAATCAACGTTTTTTGCGGGGCCGCGCGAACGCCCGACGATGCTCGAACTCTACCAGTCCGAAGGCTGTCCGCACTGTGCGAAGGTCCGCGAGAAACTCTCGGAACTCGGCGTGTCGTACATCATCCACAACCCCCGACTTCCCGGCGACCGGGGCGGCGACGTGACGAACGAGGTCACTCACGACGAACTCACCGCCGGCGGCGAGGATCAGATCCCCTACCTCGTGGATACCGACCGTGGCGTCACGATGTACGAGAGCGACGACATCGTCGAGTACCTCGAAGGAAACTACGAGTGACGGCCGCTCGGGGCCGAATGACCCGTTCGGGCCGTCCAGAGTAACCGCGGTCCCGTCGCCCCGACGCCAGTAGCGACAGCGCTCAGTAGCGACAGCGGAGTACGGCACTCACGCCTCTATTTTATGTTCGATCCGTCTTGAATGTCGGACCGGCCGAACCCCGAGGATTTGATATAGCGGAATTTCATATACACCCGCTCCTCGCCGACTCGCGACCCTTTTACCCGTCGCTGTCCAGGGTTCGATATGGTGCGGAACGTCGCCGGCGTGATGGCCGAACTCGAAGCCGAGGACTTCTATCTCCTCTCCGGCGTCGAGCAGGGAATGCGCTTTTCGGAGTGGGTCAACCGTGGCAAACTCCCCGACCTCTCGAATCTCACGGCCGAAGAGGTCGAGTACCGCCTCGACCGGTGTGCGACCAGGGGGTTGATCGAACGCAACACGATCCAGTACGAGGGCTACAAACTGACCGCGGAAGGGTACGACGCGCTCGCGCTCCGGACGTTTTCCAAGCGCGACACGATCGAAGGCGTCGGCGCGCCCCTCGGGGTCGGCAAGGAGAGCGACGTCCTCGAAGTGCAGTCCTACCGTCCGCTGGCGCTGAAGTTCCACCGCGAGGGCTACACGAACTTCCGGGAAGTGATGCGCGAACGGGACTACGCCTCCGACAAGCAGCACGTCTCGTGGCTCTACACCGCGCGCAAGGCGGCCGAGCGGGAGTACGAGGTGCTCGAAGCGCTCTATCCCGAGGTGTCGGTCCCGCGGCCGATCGACCAGAACCGCCACGCGATCGTGATGGCGAAACTGGAGGGCGTCGAACTCGACCGGGCCAGACTCTCCGACGACCAGGTCGTTGGCGTCCTCGATCTGATCCTCCGGGAGCTCGCGACCGCCTACCGGGTCGGATACGTCCACGCGGATATGAGCGAATACAACGTGGCGGTCAGCGAGTCCGGCGTCACCGTCTTCGACTGGCCACAGGCGGTATCGACCGATCACGACAACGCGCGCGAGCTCCTCTCGCGGGACGTCGAGAACCTCGTCTCCTATTTCGAGCGGAAGTACCCCAGCAGCCTCCCCGACGTCGACAGCGAGAGC
>JBDGUM010000090.1:0-7089 GCA_042215855.1 Halobellus sp.
ACATCGTGCCGGTCGGCTTCGACTACGACCGGCTCATCGCGCCCCTCATCCGGGATCAGCAGGACGTCGACCGGGTGATTCTCCTGGAGGGCGCGGTCGGCAGCGAGTCGAACGTCGAGTACTCGCGGAACCTCTCCGGGAAACTGGAGAAGGACTTCCAGAACCTCCTGGGCGCCGACACCGAACGTGTCGTCGTCGACGACGTCTACGACTACGACGCCGCGTTCGAACAGGCCTACGACCTCATCAACGACGAGCTCGACGCCGCCGCCGAGTCGGAGGTCTGGGTGAACGTCTCCGCGATGCCGCGGCCGGTCTCCTTCGCCTTCGCGACGGCCGCGCACTCGATCATGGTCGAGCGCCAGGAGGACCGCGAGCGCATCCACACCTACTACACCGCCCCCGAGAAGTACCTCGAGACCGAACTCGCAGAAGAGGTCAGGGCGACGAAGGAACTGCTCGGCGAACTCCTCGCGGGCGCGGACGTCGACGACGAGCGGATCCGCGAGCGCTACGAGTCCGCCTCGGACATCGTAGCGGAGTTCGACGAGCGCGGGACCACGATCGGCGCCAAGCGCATCGGCGACAGCCACATCGTCGAGCTGCCCGTCGCGTCCTTCCGGAACGTCAAGCCGTTCGAGGAGGTCATCCTCTTCGAGCTCGGCGAGTACGGGGAGTTCGACTCGGTCTCCGAACTCGCCGAGACGCTCGCGCGGGACATGAACGAGGAGTACACCGACTCGTTCAGGTCGAAGGTGATCTACAACGTCGACCGGCTCGGTCCCGGCGGGAAGGGCTACATCGAACAGGAGGAACACGGCAAGTCCTACCGGACTCGCCTCTCGCGGATCGGCCAGCTCTGGGTCCGCGCGCACGCCGAAGACGACGTGCTCGACGAGGACGAGCGGTCGTAGGGGTCGACCGAGCCGCCCGGGCCGATTACTCCTCGTCGAGGTCGAGGTCGAACTGCGCGTTCTCGACGACCGCGTTGAGGACGACGCTGGTGTTCGACTCGCGGATGTCGGCGTCGGTCAGGAGCTCCTTGATCTGGTCGTTCATTCCGTCCGTGTCCTGGAATTTCCCGATGGCGATGACGTCGTAGTCGCCCGTGACCTCGTAGACCGTGGTCATCTGTTTGTGCCCACGCAGGGTGTCCGTGATCTCCGGGAGCGCGCTCCCTTCGACCTTCAGCTGGATGATCGCGGTGACGTCGTAGCCGAGCGCGTCGTAGTTGACGCGGGGGGTGTACCCCTCGATCACGCCCTGATCTTCGAGGTCCCGCAGGTGATTCGAGACCGTCGTCACCGACACGTCGAGTTCCTCCGCGAGGCTGCGGAGGCTCGCCCGACCGTCGCCAAGCAGTGCGTTGATGAGTTTTGCGTCGAGGTTTTCGTACGTCATTACACCCAACATACCTCGGGGGGCATTAGAATTTTACGAATATCCAATTAGTAGATAGAGGAGGGGCATTTGCACTAAGCGATAAGGTCTTTATACTGGGAGTGTTCGGATTCGATTGTCCAGGATATGACGGACGAAAACGAATCTCCCCCCACCGCTGACGGGGGACTCTCAGCAGAAGCACAGCGCGTCATCGACGAGATCGAAGAGAAGGACGTCGACTTCCTCCGGCTCCAGTTCACCGACATCCTCGGAACCGTAAAGAACGTCGCCGTCCCGGCCACGCAGGCCGAGAAGGCCTTCACCGAGGGCATCTACTTCGACGGGTCGAGCATCGAGGGGTTCGTCCGCATCCAGGAGTCCGACATGCGGCTCAAGCCCGACCCCGAGACGTTCGCCGTCCTGCCGTGGCGCGACGGCCGCTCGGCGCGGCTCATCTGCGACGTTATGGACACCTCGACCGGCGAGCCCTTCGAGGGCGACCCGCGCCGCGTCCTGAAGAACGCCCTCGACCGCGCCGAGGAGATGGGCTACACGGTCAACGTCGCGCCCGAGCCGGAGTTCTTCCTCTTCGAGGAGGACGAGGAGGGCCGCGCGACGACGAAGACGAACGACGCCGGCGGCTACTTCGACCTCGCGCCGAAGGACCTCGCCAGCGACGTCCGCCGCGACATCATCTACGGCCTCGAACAGATGGGCTTCGAGATCGAGGCCAGCCACCACGAGGTCGCCGAGGGGCAACACGAGATCAACTTCGAGTACGACGACGCGCTGTCGACGGCCGACAACGTCGGGACGTTCCGGACGGTCGTCCGCGCCATCGCGGCCCAGCACGACTACCACGCGACGTTTATGCCCAAGCCGATCCCGAAAGTGAACGGCTCGGGGATGCACACCCACGTCTCGCTGTTCGACGAGGACGGCAACAACGCCTTCCACGACGAGGACGACGAGTTCAACCTCTCGGAGACCGCCCACTCGTTCCTCGCCGGCGTCCTCGAACACGCGCCGGCGATCACCGCCGTCGCCGACCCGACGGTGAACTCCTACAAGCGCCTCGTCCCCGGCTACGAGGCGCCCGTCTACGTCGCGTGGTCCGACCGCAACCGCTCGGCGCTCATCCGGAAGCCGGCCGCGCGCGTCCCCGCGGCCTCGCGCATCGAGCTCCGCTCGCCCGACCCGTCCTGTAACCCCTACCTCGCCTTCGCGGCGATCATTCACGCCGGTCTCGACGGCGTCGAACAGGGCCTCGAGGCGCCCGATCCGGTCCGGGAGAACATCTACGACTTCGACGAGCAGAAACGCGAGGAGTACGGCATCGACACGCTCCCCGCCAACCTCGGCGAGGCCGTCGCCGCGCTCGAGGAGGACGAGGTCATCGAGGAGGCGCTCGGCGACCACGTCTACGACAAGTTCGTCGAGGCCAAGACCCAGGAGTACGACGAGTTCCGCATCGACGTCTCCCAGTGGGAGCTCGACCGCTACCTCGAGACCTACTGAACGGCGTCACTCCGTTCCGTTTTCTTTTGTTGCGTCGTGAGCGGCGCAGCCGGCTCGGCCGGAGTGACGACCAGGTCGTCACGTCTCGAAGTCGGCGGGATCCGCGTTCGCCACTTGGCCCACCAGAAGCGGCAGCGCCAGCAACACCACGGCACCGACGGCGCCCGCCGCGACGACGATCCGGGCGCTCTCGACCAGCTCGGCCGCGCCGCTCATCACCCCGAGCGTGACGGCGAGCCCGCCGATTCCCACCGCGAGGGTGCGCGGCGTCGGATCGAGCGACGCCGCGGCCGCCCGCGGCCCGAACCGGTACCACGAGAGCGTCGCCCCCAGCGACGTGCCGACGCCCAGGAGGAGTTCGCTCTCGCCGGGCGCGACGGCGAGGCCGACCAGCCCGAGGAGGAAGGCGAGCCCGAACAGCGCCGTCACGTGTCGGTCCTCGGGCGTCGCGAGCGCGCCCGTCGAACCCGATGGTGAGAAGCCCGGGCCGAGCGCGAACACGGCGAGGAGGAAGGCGAGGCCGATGCCGACGCCGGCGACGACGTCCGCGAGGTAGTGGACGCCGATCAGCACCCGCGAGAGCGCGACGACGGCGACGACGGCGCCCGCGACGCCGAGTCGTCGCCGCCAGCGTCCGCGGGTCGCGAGCACCGCCACCCCGCCCCAGAACGCCGTCGAGCCGAGGGCGTGGCCGCTCGGGAAGCCGTAGCCCCCGCGGTAGGAGATCGGCGGCCGCGGGAGCGCGAAGAGGTGTTTCAGCCCGATCGTGAGGCCGATGGCGCACAGTCCGAGCCCGAGCGCGAACGCCGCCGACCGCCGCGGGAGGCCGACGCGGTCGCCGAGGAGGTACGCGAGCGCGACCAGCGAGAGCAGGAGGTAGGGGTTGCCGAGGTGGGTGAGCCACCAGAACACGGCGGTGACGGCCCCCGGCAGCGACTCGGCGAACGCCACCTCGCCGACGCCGCGCGTCGCGAGCGGCAGCGCTGTCTGATACATCGGTACGCCTCTCGCCCCGGGAGCGACAAATACCTGCGGGAAGGCGACGCCGGAGGGCGGTACCGGGGTCGGCGGTGCCGATCAGGACCGCCGATCGCGCACCCAGTCGACCAGCCGACCGGGCACGCCGAGCGCGTTGAGGCCGACGCCGAAGACCACGAAGAGGAGGTACAGCCCCAGCGTCGACAGGTAGATGATCAGCATCGCGACGACCGCCAGGAGGTCCGAGAGGAAGTAGAACGCCGCGATCGTGGCGGCGGTGCCGTAGAGCAGGACCAGGTACGGACCCCAGCCGCGGGCTTTCCCCGTCCGAAGGCGACCGCGGACGTACCGGCGCATCTCGGATTCGACGTCCGGGCGGTCGACCGTCCGCGACTCGACCTCGTCCTCGAAGGCGTCGAGGTCGGCGCGGAGCTCCTCGATCTCCCGTTCGAGCTGCCCGATGTCGGGCGCCCCGCGGGGGTCGACCTCGGTCCCGTCGTCCGCCTCCTCGCTCGGCGTCGTCCCGTCGCCTTCGCTCATCGTCCGGTCGTCACGTCGGCTTCGCGGGTGTTGTACCTGCCGGTCTCGGTCGTGGGCGGACGGGAGCGCGGCCGTCGTCGCGCCCGTCGACGTCCCAGTCGGGGCGCCCGCCGCGTCGCCGGGGAGCCCCGTGCGTCCCGACAGCACCGCGTTCACCGCCGCGCCGGTGAGGACGAGCAGGCCGGAGAAGTAGAACCACGTCACCAGGAGGAGGAGCCCGCCGAGCGCGCCCGCGACGCCGCTCGTCGCCTGGGCGTAAAGGCCGAAGGCGGCGCTCAGAGCCGCCCAGCCGACCGCCGCGAACAGCGCTCCCGGAAGCGCCTGCCGGACGGGGATCCGGACGTCGGGGATGACCGAGTACAGCGGCACGAACGCGACGGCGAGAACGGTTAGCAGCACGAACGGCCCCACGACGTCCACGAGCGGGAGGTCGACGACGGTCATAAGCGCGGCGACGACCGCGACGCCGACGGTCCCGACGCCGAGGGTCGCGAGCGTCACGAGCCCGTCCGAGAGCTGTCGGAGGATCGGGCTCGTCGGGTAGCCGTAGATCCGGGCGAAGGCGACGTCGATACCGCGGAACAGCTTCAGCGCGCCCCAGGTCGTGACGGCCAGGCTCAGCGCCGAGACGGTCCCGCGGCCGGTCCGATCCGCGAGCGCGGTGCTCACGAACTCGGAGCCGGTCGGCAGGAGGTAGCGCTGAGCGATCGACTGGATCTGCGCGGCGAACTCGGCTCCGCCGAGGACCGACGCCGCCACGACAGCCAGGGTGAGGATCGGAACGAGCGAGACGAGGACGTAGTAGGAGATCGCCGCCGCGAGGAAGGTGACCTCGCGCTCGCGGACGGTGGCGACGACCGATCGGGAGACGGTCGGGAGAGAGGTGCGGGCGCTCACGACGGGGACTTCGGCCGATCGGACAAAGAGTGTACGGGAGTCGGATCCGGCGTCGGCCGAGGCGGGCGCGCCGACGGGGGTCACTCAGTCGCCGGTCGCCTCGCGGATCTCAGGCACGGTCGCGTCGGTCTTGAACGCGGTCCCGGAGTAGTGCGCGCGGGTCGCCTCGTAACCGGCGTCGCGGAGGTCGGCGAGGAAGTCGTCCATCGCGGGCGCCGAGCGACTCCACTGTTTGCAGAGGCGGTGTTGATCGTAGTGGGTCGGCGTGTCGAGTTCGCCTTCCAACGTGGCGAGCAGCCGCTCGGCGCGTGCGGCCTCGCCCATCTCCGCTCCGACCGCGTCGGCGACCGCCCCGACGAACGCCCGGTCCCGGATCGACCCGAGGTAGATCGGCCCCGCGGTGAGCAGGCGGTCGCCGCCGCAGGCGTCGCACGTCTCGGGCGGGTGCGCGACGAGGCCGTACTCGTGGATCCGGCGGAGGCAGTCCTCGCAGTGGTGGACGTGGCCCAGGTCGTCGATCAGGTCGTCCGCCCGGGTCGCGCGGGCGTCGAGGTCGAGGTAGACGCGCGCGTAGTGGCGCGTGACGTGCGAGAGGACCGGGGTCGCGGCCGTGTCGTAGCGGGCGGCGGTGCGGATCAGCGCCGAGAGCAGGACCCGCAGGCCCATCTCGGGGTGATAGTCGGTGTTCTGGGGGAGCGTCGAATACTTGCGGATCCCCGAGCGCTGGTGGGCGCCGCAGAGCGGTGCGGTGTCGGTCGCGGTGACGCAGACGAGGTTCCGCGCGTTCGCGAAGGCGGCGTCGACGAACGGGATCGGCGTGCCGAAGGGGTCCAGGTCGACGACGTCGAAGACCCGCTCGCGGTCGTGGAGCAGGGCGTTGACGTCGCGCTCGACCGCCTCGCCGTCGAGGTCGTTGCGCGCGAGGTTCTCCCGGGCGAGCGCGACGGCGTCGGCGTCGACGTCGGCGCAGGTGACGTCGTAGCCCTCGGCGGCGGCGCGCACCCCCCGGATCCCGCTGGCGGCCATCGCGTCGAGGTAGGAGGCGACGCGGGGCTCGCGGTCCCGATAGGCGCGGAGTACCGCCACCGTGACGTCGCGGTTGAGCTCCTGTGTCGGGTTGTAGAACACGTCGTCGCCGGCGCCCTCCGAGGCTCCGTCGCGGGCGTCGGGGACCGCGATCTCGACGCCGCCCTCACGAACGTCCATAGCGGGGGAGGACGCTCCGCGGCGAAAAGCGATGCGATGCGAGTCTGGAGTCACCGGTGGCGTTTTGTCCGCCCCCCGGCAACCCACGGGGCGTGAGCGACGGCGGCGACCCCGAGGACGACCGCGACGCCGACGACAGCGACGCGGCACCCGTCGACGGCGACGCCGGAGGAGGGGCCGGTGGCGAGACCGACCCGTTCGTCGTCCCGACCGAGACCGAACACGAGCGCGAGACCGCGTGGCGGCGGGAGCTGGAGCGCGAGGGGGAACTGACGCCGAGCGCGGTCGAGACCATCGTCGACCTCCACGACGGCCGCGGCGCGCGCGCCGTCGAGGCCGTCTCGGAGGGCCGGATCAAGCGCTACCGGGACTTCACGGTCGTCGTCGGCCACGAGGACGAGTACGTCGTCGAGGACGGCGGCTGCACCTGCAAGGACAGCGCGTACAACCTCGATCCCGAGGACCCACTGGAGCGGTGCTGGCACGTCCTCGCAGTCGCCATCGCCGAGCGCATCGGCGAGACCGACCGCCACGAGATGTGGTACTCCGAGGTGCGGGACTTCCTGT
>JBDGUM010000002.1:0-7088 GCA_042215855.1 Halobellus sp.
CGGCGTCGACCGGCGCACGCGGCGCCGAGACGGCCGGAGCGGCGGCTCCCGGGAGAACGCGAGCGAGCGTCCGAGAGCGCCCTGTCATCGTCATATTACAGTCCAGCCGTCGCATTAAACGTTTTCGGGACGCGTCCGGGTCCCTACGCGGATCTCGAACCCGAGGTAGTGGATCCGGGGCTCGTCGTCGTCGGGCTCGGCCGGCGCGGTCGCGAGCGACGACTCCACGGCGGCGACCGCGAGCACCGTCGCGTCGAGGACGTCGTCGCGGGCGACCGCACTCCGGGGGTAGCGCTCCAGCGCGTCCGCGTACGCCGCCTCCGCGCCGTCGAGCGCGTCGGCCAGGAGCGCCCGCCGGAGGCGACGCCCCCGCTCGCTCGACTTCGCGTAGGCGATCGGCTGGCCGTTCAGCCCGGCGAAGCAGAGCTCCGGGTGCGCCTCCCGGATCCGGCCGTCGTAGTCGTCGCCGACGACCGCGGCGACCTCCCGGATCTCGTCGCGGATGTGGAACGCCTGCCGCGAGAGCCCGTGCCCCACGTCGGCGCGGTGGGCGTCGTTGGCGTCGTCGTAGTCGTCGCACGCGATCGCGTTCTCGCTCGGCGGGTAGAAGACGGAGATGCCGCGACAGCCCAGCAGATCGCTGGCGACCTCGTCGCAGCGGCGGCGGCGCTCGTCGGGCAGTCCGATCGGGATGTCGACGAGGATCCGCGCGTCCGGATATGCTTCGGCGACCGAGCCGAACGACTCGTGGATCTCGATCGAGAGCCCGTCGTCCTCGCGCACGCTCGCGACCCAGCCCGCCGGACAGGCGTCGACGCCGACGGCGACTCGCGCGTCGCCCGTCGTCACGCCCCATTCACCGGCCGTATCCGACCGACGAGCGCCTCGACGAGGTCCGAGCGCCCCATCAGGACCGTCCCGAGGATGCTCATCACGAGGACGTACCCCACGGCGAACGCCGGGATCGTCTCCCGCAGGACCGGCGTCGACCCGCTCGCGGCCAGGGCGGCGATGACGAGCGAGAACTCCCCGCGCGGGACCAGGCCGACGCCGACCCGGAGCGAGCGGCGCTCGGAGAGCCCGTACGCCTGCCCGCCGAGGTAGCCCGAGACGACCTTCGCGGGCGTCGTCAGGACCACCGCCGCGGCGAGGGGGACGGCGACGGTCGCGAGCGTCAGCGGGTCGGTGCCGACGCCGATCCAGAAGAAGAACACGGCGGCGAAGACGTCGCGAACGGGCGTGAGCAACTGCTCGATCCGCTCGCGGTGGCCGCTGGTCGAGAACCCCATCCCGACGAAGAAGGCCGCGACGGCCTCGCTCACGCCCAGCGCCAGCGCGACGCCCGCGACGGGGACGACGACCGCGAGCGTCCGGAGGACGAACGCCTCGGTCTCGGAGACGTCCAGCACGCGGGCGAAGAAGGCCGTCCCGTACTGGACCGCGACGAGCAGGAGGCCCAGGAAGCCGAACGCGATCGCCAGCGAGCGGGCGACGCCGCCCAGTCCGCCGGCCCCGCCCGCGCCCCCGCCGCCCAGCACGAGCGAGGTGACGACCGCGAGGTAGACCGCGATGAAGAGGTCCTCGAAGACCAGCGTGCCCAGGATGGGTTCGGCCTCCTCGTCGGCGATCCACCCGAGGTCGATGAGCGTCTTGGTCACGATCGCGGACGAGGAGATGTAGACGATGCCGCCGAGCAGGAGCGCCTCCACGACCGACCACCCGAGGGCCAACCCCAGCACGATCCCGAGCGGCAGGTTGATCCCGACGTCGATCGCGCCCGCGCGGGTGATCGCGGCGCGCGAGGCGAGCAGGCGATCGAGGCTGAACTCCAGGCCCAGGAAGAAGAGCAGGAGGACGATCCCGACCTCCGCCAGGACGGTCAGCAGTTCGCCGTCCGGCACGTACGGCAGTCCGATCCGCCCGGCGACGAACGGCCCGGCGGCCATCCCGCCGACGACGTAGAGCGGAATGACGGAGAGTCCGACGCGGAGCGCGACGGCCCCGGCGACCGCGAGCACGACGAACAGCTCGCCGAGTTCGAGGAGTCCGGCGGCCATTATGCTCCGTCGCCGTCCGCGTCGCCGGCCGAACCGCTGGCGCCGTCCGTCACCCGCGACTCGAACGCCTCGTAGGCCTCCCGGCTCCCGACGACGACCAGGGTGTCGCCCGTCTCGATCGGCGTCTCGCTTCCCGGTGACGCGATCACACTGTCCCCGCGCTCGATGGCGACGACCGAGGCGCCGGTCTCCCGGCGGAGGTCGGCCTCGCCGAGGGTCTGCCCCGCGACGGGCGAGTCGGCGTCGACCTCGACCCACTCCAGGAGCGTGTCGCCGCCGAGCAGCGTCTCGACGCGCTGAGACTCCACGGGCTGGAAGTACGCCCCTTCGAGGATCGTCCCCACCTGCCGCGCCAGGTCGTCGGGGAGCTCGAAGAGCTTCTCGGAGTCGGCGTCGGGTTCGGGCCGCCGGAACACCTCGCGTCGCCCCTCGTTGTGGGTCACGACGACGAGCTGCGAGCCGTCCGGCAGGTCGATCTCGTGTTTCTTTCCGACGCCCGGGAGGTCGCTCTCGTAGACGGTCACGCCCCCCGGTTCGGCCCTGCGGTACAAAAATCGACCTGTGAGCGCGGCGCCGGGACCGGGAGCCTCACCCGAGTACGGGCGCCGTCCCCGCGATCGCCAACACGGCGCCGCCCGCGAGGGCCGCCAGCGGCGGGATCGAGAGGTTGTCGTCGATCACGTAGCCCGCGATCACGGGCTTGAAGCCGTCCGCGACGGTGGCGCCCAGCGCGGCCGCGACGGACGCGACGCCGCCGGCGATGACGCCCGCAACGGGGACCAGGAACGGCGCCGAGACGAGGAGGCAGACGAGGAACATCGCGCCGAGCGTCTCGATCCGCTTCGACTCGGCGGCCTCCCGCGTCGTGGAGAGCAGCCCGGAGATCGGATCGCCGATCGTCAGCATCAGCGCCGCCGGGACGGCCAGGTGGGGCGCGAAGACGAGCGCGACGGCGGTGACGCTGAACATGTACAGCGCGTAACCCGCGACGTTCGTCTCCTCGTACGGGCGGGTCAGTCGGTCGTAGATCGCCCACTCGAGGCCGACGAACAGCCGGAGTACTTCGAGGACGGCCGCGACCAGGGACGCGAAGAGCATCAGGCGGCCGAACCCCGCCCACGTCACGACGCCGAACACGTACAGCAGCACGAACCCCGTCCCGCTCGCGTGGACGAGTCGTCGCTGCAGTTCGGCCGTCGGAACGTGGGACAGCGCCATCTACCCGTCGGCGCCCGGCGCGACGAGGTCGTACGCGTCGACCAGTTCGTCGAACGACCGGTCGCCGCTCTCCACGGAGCGCAGTTCGGCGACGAGGTCCGCGACGGGCACGCGGACCTGCCGCGCGGTGTCGCGCTCGCGGATCGTGACGGTGTCGGGGCCGTCGCCCTCGAGGCCGTCGCGGTCGACCGTGACGCAGAACGGCGTGCCGACCTCGTCCTGACGGCGGTACCGGCGGCCGATGCTGCCGGAGTCGTCGTAGACGACGCTGAACCCCGCAGATCGAAGGTCCTCGACGATCCCCTCCGCGCGCTCGACGAGGCGCTCGACGTTCGAGACGAGCGGGAAGACGCCGACGTCGGTCGGCGCGACGTCGGGCGCGAGCGAGAGGAAGGTCCGCGCCTCGCCGTCGACTTCGTCGCGCTCGTAGGCGTGCGCGAGCAGGGTGTAGACCGTCCGGTCGACGCCGAACGACGGCTCGATCACGTGCGGCGTGATGTGCTCGCCCGAGACGGTCTGCGTCTCGATCCGGAAGTTCGTCACCTCGGCGTCGACCTCGTAGGTCTCGCCGTCGACCTCGACCGCGACGACGTCGCCCTCGAACGCCTCGGGGTCGCGCTCGGCGCGGTCCTCGAGCGCCGCCTTCACGTCGCCGGCGGCGCCGCCGAACTCGGGCCCGAGGACGCTCATGTCGGGGTCGACGACGGCCTGCTCGACCTCCTTGGGCTCGTCGAACTGCCGGAAGACCGTGAACTCGTCGTCGCCGTACTCGTCGTGCTTCGAGAGGTCGTAATCGCCTCGATACGCGAAGCCGGCGATCTCGATCCAGTCGCCGTCGACTTCGCTCTCGGCGTCCCAGCAGTCCGCGGCGTAGTGGGCGCGCTCGCCCGCGAGGTGCTGGCGGAAGCGGAAGCGGTCCATGTCGACGCCGATCCGCTCGTACCACTCCTGGGCGACGCCGAGGAAGTAGCCGACCCACGCGTCGCCGACGATGCCCTCGTCGACGGCGTCGCCGATCGTCGTCTCGACGTAGCCGCCGTCGTCCTTCCCCTGTTCTGTCGCCGGATAGAGCGTGACTTCGACGTCTTCTACGGATTCCAGATCGGGCTCGTCGCGCTCGGGGTCGACGAACTGCTCCAGCTCCGCCTGGGTGAACTCCCGCGTGCGGACGATGCTCTTCCGCGGCGAGATCTCGTTCCGGTAGGCCCGCCCGATCTGGGTCACGCCGAACGGGAGGCTGTTGCGCGCGTACTCCTTGATCCGGGGGAACTCCACGAAGATGCCCTGGGCGGTCTCGGGCCGGAGGTAGCCCGGCGTCGACGACCCGGGACCGATGTTCGTCTCGAACATCAGGTTGAAGTCGTCGACCGGCTCGCCCGCGAGGTGCGCGCCGCAGGTGGGACACCGGACGTCGTGGTCGGCGATCAGGCCTTCGACCTCCTCGATCGGGAGGGTCTCGGCCTCCTCGATCCCCGTCTCGTCCTCGATCAGGTGGTCCGCCCGGTGGGACTCGCCGCACTGGGGGCACTCCACGAGCATGTCGTCGAAGCCGTCGAGGTGGCCCGACGCCTCGAAGACGGGCTCGGGCATGATCGTCGGCGCCTCGACCTCGAAGTTCCCCTCCCGGACGGTGAAGCGCTCGCGCCAGGCGTCCTCGACGTTCGACTTCAGCGACGCGCCCTGGGGACCGAACGTGTAGAAGCCGGCGGCGCCGCCGTAGGCCCCGCTCGCACCGAAGAAGTAGCCGCGGCGCTTGGCCAGCTCCGCGAGGCGTTCGCCCTCCGTTTCCTCCTGGCTCATTCCAGCGCCTCCAGCAGGTCGGTGTCGCGGACGATGCCGACGAGCTGGTCGCCCGTGACCAGGGGGATCTGCTCGATGTCCTCGGTGATCATCGCCTGGGCCACCTCGACGGCGGGCTTGCTCTTCGGGACGGTCACGAGATCCGCGGACATGAACGTCGAGACGGGTTCGGCCGGGATCTCGACGTTCCGGGTCGGGATGTAGCGGTTGCCGACGGCCTTGATCCCCTCCCACATCCACTCGTCGTCCTGGCCGGCAACGGAGTCGCCGGTCCCCGCTTCGCCTTCGACGACCCGTGCGACGTCGATGATGTCGACTTCGGTGAGGATCCCGCTCATCGACCCTTCGTCGTCGAGGCAGACGGTGTAGGGGACGTTCGCGTAGTAGAGCTCGCGCTCGGCGACCGGCAGCGGCGTCTCCGTGTAGGTCGTGTTGACGTCGCGGGTGGCGATGTCGCCGGCCGCGACGTCCAGGTCGACCTCGCCGCGCGCGATGGCGTGGACGACGTCGGTGACGGTGATGATCCCCTTCAGGATCCCGTCGACGACGGGCACCCGCCGCGTCCCGTTGTCGATCATCAGCCGCGCCGCTTCGACGACGCTCGCGTCCCCGGTGACGGTCGGGACGTCGCGCATCAGGACCGCGAGCTGGTCCTCGTCGGGGCGTTCGATCAGTTCCTCGCGGGAGACGAGCCCTCTGTACTCCTCGCCTTCGTCGGTCTGCTTCACGACGGGGACCGAAGAGAAGCCGCGCTCCTGGAGGTACTCCAGCACGTCGTCGCGAGTCCCCGGGAGTTCCACGACTACCACGTCCTCGCGGGGAGTCATCGCGTCGGCTACGTTCATAGGGCGCTTTACTGCGCCACACCTCTTGTACTCTTTGAAGCCCCGTTCGCTCCACGTGTCGGCCGGCTCGCGATCCTTCGCTTGCGACGTATTGCCACGACATAACGCCTCACGGGGAATCCATATCGGAACGACGAATTAATCCCGCAATATCGAATCAAGCGTTTCCTAAAGATCCATAATACCATTCATCCTTTTCGTCTAAGGCGCAAAAACACACATATTCGTGTGGTAACCGTGATTCCGTTCCGACGAGTTTATATATGTATGAGACACACTCACAAGTATGACGCCGAATGCGACGGCCGTGTCCGACGCGTCGCGCGCCGAGGTGATGGCCTCGGTGGACTCCACCCCCGCTCAGTCGGAGTTCATTATCGCGGACATCTCCCGCGACGACGCGTGGCTTTCGATGCGCGTATCGGAGGCGCCGTCGCTCGACGAGTGGGCCTGACCGGTCGGGTCACCCAGTCGCGGATCCGATCGGTTCTCGTCGGCCGCGTAGTCACAGACAGCGACTGCCACGCCCGCCGTGGGCACATCGACGAACGTGTGGCGGTGAACCGCGCGACGCCGGCGACGTGTCACCCCCAGTGTTCGCTGCCCTGTGGGACGCCGCGCACGTCGTCGGAGTTCCTGTTGATCCGATCGACGGCGATGCGGTACTGTCGCCGGGAGGCGCCCATCTCCTCGGCGTCGTCGTCGACCCGCTCGCCGAACCACAACACGTAGCCGTTCGGATCGGTCGCCGCGAACAGGCGCCAGCCGTACTCGGTCTCTTCGGGCGGTTCCACCAGCTCTGCGCCGGCGGTCTCCAACCGCTCCTGCATCGCCTTCGCATCGTCGACGTCGATGTACAGCGCCGTCGATCCGCCCGTCTCGCGGTCCGCCATCGCCGGCACCTTCGCCTCGAGCGACTCGCGCTCCTGGAACATCACCAGCGACTCGCCGACCGTCACCTGCGCCCAGAAGTAGTCGTCGGCGTCCGACGGCAGCGTCGCGACCACCTCGGAGTCGAACACCTCGCGGTACCAGTCGACGGTCGCTTCGATGTCGTCCACCATCAGGTTCGGGGTGAGGGATTTGAGTGTCATTCGCGGGACCACGCGTCCCGGTACGGAAGAACAGCATAAATAATTATGATGTTTGTTCAACTACTGCCGCCATC
>JBDGUM010000079.1:0-7085 GCA_042215855.1 Halobellus sp.
ACTCCGGCGGCGTCGAGGTGTTCGTCGGCGAGGACGCCCACGTCCAGTACTCGACGGTCCAGAACTGGTCGAAGAACACCTACAACCTCAACACCAAGCGCGCCATCGTCGAGAAGAACGGCCGGATGGAGTGGATCTCCGGCTCGATGGGGTCGAAGGCGACGATGCTGTACCCCGCGACCATCCTGAAGGGCCGCGGCGCCTCCGACAACCACATCACCATCGCCTTCGCGGGCGAGGGCCAGAACATCGACACCGGCGCGAAGGTCTACCACAACGCGCCGGACACGAAGTCGACCATCGAGTCCAAGTCCATCAGCAAGGACGGCGGCCGCACGAACTACCGCGGCCTCGTCCACATCGCCGACGGCGCCGAGAACTCCTCGACGTCCGTCGAGTGCGACGCGCTGATGTTCGACAACGAGTCCACCTCCGACACCATGCCGTACATGGAGATCAACGAGTCGAAGGTGGACGTCGCCCACGAGGCGACCGTCGGGAAGATCGGCGACGAGGACGTCTTCTACCTCCAGTCGCGCGGCCTCGACGACGACGACGCCAAGCAGATGATCGTCTCGGGCTTCATCGAGCCGATCACGGAGGAACTGCCGATCGAGTACGCGGTCGAACTCAACCGCCTCGTCGAACTCGAGATGGAGGGGAGTCTCGGATAGTATGAGCAGCGTACAACTCCCATCGGACCTCACAGAGGCGACGGTTCGCGAAATCTCGGGCACCCGAGACGAGCCCGAGTGGCTGCTCGAACGGCGGCTCGAGGCGCTCGAGGCGCTCGGCGAGCTGGAGCTGCCGGACGTCATCCAGACGCCCGGTCGGCGCTGGACGAACCTCGAGGCGCTCGACTTCGAGTCGCTCGTCGACCCGCTCGATCAGGTCGACGAGACCGAACGGACCTCGCCCGAGGGCGTCGAGGTCCTCACCTTCACCGAGGCGCTCGACGAGCACCCCGACCTGGTCGAGTCCGCGTTCGGCTCGACGATCGACCCCGAGGAGAACTACCTGACGGCGCTGTCGGCGGCGCTGTTCACCACCGGCACGGTCGTCTACGTCCCCGAGGGCGTCGACGCCGAGGACGTGACCGTCCGCGCGGAGATGAACTCCCGCTCGCTGTTCAGCCACACGCTCGTCGTCACCGAGGAGTCGTCGTCGGTGACGATCCTCGAGAGCATCGAATCCGGCGAGGGCGTCGACGCCGACGCGCGGTACTTCTCGAACCTCGTCGAGATCGACGCGGGCGAGAACTCCTACGTCCAGTACGGCTCGCTGCAGAACCTCGACGAGGACACCTACACGTACTCGCTCAAGCGCGCGGACGTCGGCACCTACGCGACGGTCAACTGGATCGAGGGCAACCTCGGCTCCCGACTCACGCGCTCGGACGTCGAGTCCGAACTCAACGGCGACTCCTCGGAGACGAAGATCGTCGGCGCGTTCTTCGGTCACAGCGACCAGCACTTCGACGTCAACGCCCGCGTCTGGCACAACGCCGAGAACACGACCGCCGATCTGGTCACCCGCGGCGTCCTCGACGACGAGGCCCGCTCGGTGTACGAGGGCGTCCAGGACGTCGGCCGCGACGCGTGGAACACCTCCTCGTACCAGCGCGAGAACACGCTGATGCTGTCCGACGACAGCGAGGCCGACGCGTCGCCGAAGCTGATCATCCACAACCACGACACCGAGGCCTCTCACTCCGCGACGGTCGGACAGGTCGACAAGGAGGACCTGTTCTATATGATCTCGCGGGGCGTCGGCCGCCGCCGCGCCCGGAATATGCTCGTCGAGGGCTTCTTCGTGCCCGTCCTCGAGGAGATCGACGTCGCGGAGTTCCGCGACGACCTCGAAGAGCTGATCGCCGCGCGGCTCCGGTAATCCCGGGCTAACGCCGACTTTTCGCTGCTTCGCCGTTCGCTCGTTTTCTCGACACCGATCGACAGCGACCGCGACGCGACTGCCGCGGAGACGCTACTCCCGCGGACACCGCCCGGTCGGGGTGACACACCGCGGTCCCGGCTCGGGGCCCGACCACGCGACCGACCGCTCGTCGACGTCGCCGTCGGTGTCGCCGACGCCGAGTTTGCCCGACGGGACGGCCACGACGGCGACCGTTCGCACGCGGAAGCCGATCCGCTCGTTCCGGCCCAGGGTCTCTGTCTCGCCGTCGTCGTCGACGTCGAGCGCGACCGAGGAGCCGTCGCGGACGTAGGTCGTGGGTCCCGATTCCGTGGTGACGGCGAACCGGCCGTAGGCCCCGCGGGACTCGACGATCCAGACGTTCGCGGTCGCGACCCAGGGGTTGAGCGTCGGGAGGATCGGCAGGCCGGCCGGGATGCCGCCGACGGTGCCGTTCGACGCCAGCGCGATCGTCCGCTCGGTCGCCGTCGCAGCGGTCGCTCGCGCCTGCTCGCGGAGGAGCGCTCGCGTCGTCGAGACCGCGTCCTCGACGGCCGCCTGGGAGACGCGCACGTCCGAACCCGTCGCGACGCGGCGGAGGTCGACGCGGAGCGCGGTCCGGATACGGTCTTCGGTCACGGACTCGGGTTCGTCACCGCGGTTCGCGGCGCCCGCATCGATCGCCTCGCTGGCGACGGCCGCAGCCAGCGACCCGTCGGTCGCGGCGACCGCCCGCTCGCCCGGGCCGTGCCACCGTCCGAAGGCGCGGTCGACGACGGCGCCAGCGTCGCGACGCGACAGCGACGACTCGCGAGCGAGCGTTCGCGCAGCGCGCGTTCTGACGCGACCCATCGACCGCGCCACCTCGGATCGGAGCCGGTCGACCCGCGCGCGGAGCGTCGCGTTCGGGTGCGCCGCGAGCGTGCGGTCGGCGGCGACGAGCGACTGTCCGGCCGCGTGGAGCGAGACGCGACCGGAGGCCCCGAAGAGCGTCCGGGTCACCAGATCCGCGGCGTCGCCGTACGGGACCGCGAAGACGTTGACGTTCCGCACAGCGAGCCCGACGTACTGCTCGTCGTCATCGACACCGTCGACGAGCGTCCCTTGGACGGGTTCGGGCGCGAGGTAGGCCGGGTCGCCGTCGGGGACGAAGGTTGTCCCACTCCGAACCCCGGACGCCGCTCCGACCTCGAACCGCGCCGCGGGCGCTCCCGGAGTCAGATCGGCGAGTGCGTTCGCCCGGGTCGCGGAGACGCCTTTCGCCGCGAGCGCGCGAGCGATGCCGACGTTCTGCTTTCGCATTCGCCCCGCGCGCTCGTCCAGGCAGTCGAGGACGAGGTCGAGGTAGGCGTCCCGCGCGGCGATGCGTGCGCGGTCCGCGGCGCCGTCGTAGCGGAACGGGGCGTCGAGCAGGTGCGCGCGTCGGCTCCGAACCAGATCGGCGAGTCGGGCGGCGCCGTTCCGCCGCCCGGTCGCGGCGTCGCTAGCCGAGACCTCGACCGAGAGCCACCGGACGCGGTCGCGGAGGCGCGCGACGTCCTCGTACACCCACGTCGAGAGGTCGTCGGGGCGGGCGCCGACGACCTCGGTCCGCGCCCTCGTCCGCCCGCCGGTCACTGCTTTTCGGGCGATGGTGTCGGGACCGCCAAGTTCGTCGACGAGGTCCCGAGCGACGGTCCGGCCCTCGCGGAGGTTCGGCCCGCCGAGCGCGCCGCCGGTACGAAAGAGCGGGTCGACGGCGCGGTCCGGTCCGCGGGTGTCGTCGGCGCGGCCGGTCGCGGTTACGCTGACGCGGTGGATATCTCGCCACGACGCCGACGTCGTCCGCGGCGTCGCGTTGAGCTTGACCCAGGTCCGTTCGATCGTGTAGTCCTCGACGACCCGGCGGGTGGCGGCGTAGAGCCGCCGGGCGCGGCGGCCGGCGGGTTCGACCGCGGTGGAGTGACCGCCGCCGCGAACGGAGACGGTCGTGTCGACGTCCGAGTACGCGAGCGTCCAGTTCTCTCCGGGGGTGCGCGCCGGCGGCCGGTGGCCGTTCCGCACCAGCCGTGCGTCGGCGCCGACGACGACGCTCGCGCGGTAGCTCTCGCGGCGAATCGAGTCGAGGGACGGGCCGTCCGAGCCGCGGAGGAGCGCGACGAACGCTTCGTCTGCCGTGCCGTTGACGCCGACGGCGATCTGGCGGGTCGCCGGGAGCGCCCCCGGGTGCGAGTCGATGTCGGCCCGCTCCGCGTCGTTCGGATCCGGGAGCTGCCCCGTCACGGCGGCGACGACGCGTGGATCGGTTCGGGGGGCGAGCACGTCCGTCACGCCGGTCCGGAGCGTCGCCGCTCGGACGCCCGCGGCGGCGTCGGGATCAGCCCGCCCGAAGGACGCCCGCTGGGCGTCGAGGAGTCCGGCGTTCGTCGAGAGCGCGACGTGGTGGTTGCCGACGACGTTCTCGATCGGGAGGCCGGCGTACTGGCCGAGTCCGCGGGCCTGCGCCATCGCGGCGGTCCCGACCGTCAGGCGTCGGGCGAGCCCCGGCGCCTCGATCGGATCGGCGTCGAGGCGTGCCTGGAAGGCTTCGGTCCGATCGTGCAGCGCGAGCACCGGGACGGCGACGGTGACCGTCCGGTTCGTCCGGTGGGTGTCGAGGACGCGGCCGTCGCGTTCGACGGTGATCGCGACGCCGCGAACGGTCGCCCGGAGCTCCGTGCCGTCGTCGCGGCCTGCGATGGCGACGCGTGAGACTGCCCTCGATACGCTATCGACGGTAGACCCGAACGAGGCGCGGGCGACGCTCTCGCCGCGCCGGTGTTCGATCGGCGCGACGGCCTCGCGGGCGGCGAGGAAGATCCGAAGCCGGAGGTATCGGCGGAACGGGTCGCCGGTTCGGAGCGCCCGACCGGCCGGTGTCTCCGCCCCGGCGGTGACGGGATCCCGAGCCGCCGCGCGGGCGGCGTCCCGGACCGCCGTCCGGAGCGCGGCCGTCACCTCGCTGTCGACGCGGTCGGCCGCGACGTCCGCCGAGCGGTCGACTGGCTCCGGACCTGGCGTCGCGAGCGAGGCGGCGAACGTCGAACTCCCGACGAGAAGCAGTACGCCGAGGAGCGCGAACGGGACGCGAGCGCGGTCGTCGTCCGCGAACCGGGTCATCGTCCCTCCGACGCGGACCACGTCCGGACGACGATCCGGACCGAATCCACCGAGACCGCCTCGGCGGCGGCGTCCGGCGTGTCGTGAGCGCGCCGCAGGTCCGCAGTCATCCGGGCTTCGAGTCGGCGCGCGATCCGGGCGTTCGCCGCGTGCGTGTCCTCGGTCGCGAGCGGTTCGGCGAGCGACGCGTTCGTCGCCCGCGCGAGGCGGACGTAGCGGTGACGGACCAGCGCGGCCGTCGGGTCGTCGCCGCGGAGCGTCACTCGCGCCGGGCCCGCCGGGACGAGCACGGCGACCGTGCGGTCGGCCACGGCGGCCCCGAGCCGCTCGAAGTCGGCCCGGGCCGATCGGGGCACCGGCTCGCTCCCGGTCGGAACAACGAGCGTGGCGGCGTGGACACGACCGGCCGGCGGCTCGGGCCCGACGCCGAGGTGTCCGCCGACCGGGGCACCGGGATAGGGCCGCCACGTGGCGTCGACGCGTACCCTCGCGCCCGTGCGCGCCAGCACGGCGTTCGCGACGCCGCGCCCGAAGCCCGCCCGCGTTGCGGTGAGCGGACCCGGGAGGACCTCGGTCGTCGCGTCCGGATCGGTGGCGTCGGGAGCGACGCCGCTCTCGGCGACCGCGGCTCGGGCCAGCAGGCCCGCGAGGCTCCCGTGGGCCGTCCGATCGAGCTCCGGCGAGTCGGGGGCGAAGGTCCCCTCGCCCGCGACAGCCACGCCCGAGGCGTTCAGCGCCCGCCGATCGGCCGTCAGCGAGTAGTCCACCTGCGCGGTGGTCGTCGCGAGCGCGTCGGCGACGGCGTCGGCGCGTCCCGGCGTGGCTGGCGGGGACTGGTCGACCGTCACGAGTCCGACGACGCCCGCGGAGACGAGGAGCAGACAGACGCCGGCGTCGAACGCGGCGTTCATCGCCACACCCAGACGGTCAGCCGCCCCCAGACGACGTCGCCGGTTCCGACCGCGACGCCGACTGGGCGGCTCGCCCGGTCGACGTCGACGCCGGCGCGGGGCGGCGGACCGCCGGTGCCGAACCGTCCCCGGTCGGTCGTCACCGCGACCGCGATCCGATATCCGTCGGGGGCGTCGGCCCGCGTGAGGGCGAACGGATCGACGACGCCGCCGGTGCTGACGGCGTCGTGGACGCGGTCCAGCGTCGGCTCGGCGAGGTCGTTGCCCGTCTCGGTCGGCGTGGCCGCCGTGAGTGCGGTCGCGTACAGCGCGACGCCGGTACAGACGGCGAAGAGGGCGATCAGCGCGACGACCGGCGTCGTCTGCGCCCGCGCGTCGGGAGCCAGCGGCTCATACTGATTACTCTCACTGTGTGCCGCCGAGCGCCACCTCCCGTTGACGGCGCTCGGCGGTACGACACGAGAGTGATCGGTATCACGCGTCGACGAGGACGACATCCACTCCCTCCCAGGTGCTCCGCCGGGCGATCAGCGTCCGATCGACCGCGCGCCAGGGCGCGTCGGTCGCGCTCGCGCGGGCGGCGACGACCGCCTGCCGGAACGCTTCCGACGAGTCGTATACGCGTTCCGGCGGTGTGCCGTGGAGAACGTCCCGGAGCCGCGAGTCGCCTGCGGGAACGGGCGTCACGGGGCCGAACGAGAGCGTCGCGTGCGCGGTGCCGGCCTCCGACCGGAGCGCGATCCGACGCGTGCCGAGTCGGACCTCCGCGGCGTCGAGCGGGTGTTCCGCCGTCGCGGCGTACTCCGCGGCCGCGACCCGATCGATCGTCGCGGCCACGGCGGCCGCGTCGGGCGGCGGTGCCGTCGGCAGCCCGGCGACCGCACCGAAGAGCGCGACGCTCGCCAGCGACAGCCCGATCCAGCCGTACCACGCGTCCAGCGTCAGGTCGAACATAGCGCGGATGGTCCCGTGTTCGTATATAAACGCTCGCCAGGTGCGGCCTCATAATGACTAGTCTCACTGTTTACCGGTGATCGCTACCCTACGTTCACGGCGATCACCGGTAAGAAATGAGACTTGTCGTTATCAGAACAATGCCGATGCGCCGACGAACGCCGCCAGGTA
>JBDGUM010000096.1:0-7004 GCA_042215855.1 Halobellus sp.
CGTCCGAGTTCGAAGAGTACGCCGAACAGACCGTCGCGAACGCCAAGGCCCTCGCCGAGCGGCTGCAGGAGCACGGCTTCAGCCTCGTCTCCGGCGGCACCGACAACCACCTCCTCCTCGTCGACCTCCGGCCGTCGCATCCCGACACGCCGGGGAAGACGGTCGAGTCGGCGCTCGAGTCGGCGGGAATCGTCCTCAACGCGAACACGGTGCCCGGCGAGACGCGGTCGGCGTTCGACCCCAGCGGGATCCGGATCGGGACGCCCGGCGTCACCACGCGCGGCTTCACCGAGTCGACGTGTCGGGAGGTCGCCGACCTGATCGCGCGGGTCGTCGACGACCCCGAGGACGAGGAGACGCTGTCGGAGGTCGCGGCCCGCGTCGACGAACTGACCGACGAGTACGGTCTCTACGAGTAGGCTCCCGGCAGAGGAGCGACCTCGGCGACCGATTTATTTGTCAGGCTATCAATATACACAGCGGATATGTATCAGGTGCTTGTTCCGGTCGACGGTGACGAGGCACGGGCGCGGAGCCAGGCCGCGTACGCGGCGACCCTCGCCGAGGAGGCGCCGGACGCCGAGGTGACGGTGCTGTACGTGGTCCCGCCGGACGCCCTGGAGACCGACGCGGGCGTCGACTTCGCGGAGATCGGGGCGGCCGTGACCGCGGCGGAGGAGCTCGAAGAACACGACGTGTCGGTCGAACGACGGGTCGAGGGCGGCAAGACGATCGCCGAGGAGATCCTCGACGTCGCCGACGACATCGACGCCGACGAGCTCGTGATGGGCGGCCGCAAGCGCTCGGGGATGGCGCGGGTGTTGCTCGGAAGTACCGTCCACGACGTGTTCGTCTCGACCGACCGACCGGTCACGATCACCGGGCGAGAGATGACGATCGATTCCGGTCCGCGGCGGCTGGTGCTCCCGGTCGACTCGAACGCCGATCGGGTCAGCCACCAGGTGGACTACGTCACGAGTCATCCCAGCGCGCCGGAGCACGTCGAGGCGACGGTGCTGTACGTCTTCCCCGAGCAGGATTACAAGGGCGCGCCGCCGCACGAGTTCGAGGACATCGACGCCGCGGTGGAGGCGGCCGACGCGCTCGAAGCGGCCGGGGTCGACACCGAGCGCGTCGCCGTCGGCGGCGGGGTGACGGAGACGATCCTCGACGAGGCCGAGGCCCGCGACGCCACGGGAATCGTGATGGGCGGCCGGAAGCGGTCGGGCGTCCAGAAGGTGATCCTGGGGAGCATCACTCAGGACGTGATGCTCTCGGCCGACCGGCCGGTGACGCTCACCGGATAGCGCATCGGAGCGCGTTCAGGGGAGAAACTCCCACGCGTCGTCGGACTCGGTCCGGTTCGCCGCGCGGCGCGCCCGCTCGATGGCAGTCTCGCGGACGGGGGTCGCCCGGGGCGCCGGATCGACGATCCCGCCGCCGCGCAGGCCGGGCACCACGCCGCCGAGCTGTCGGAGCAGCGTGACCGTCGGCGAGCGCGCGACGGTCCCCGCGTACGGGACGCGGCCGACGGCGCCGTCGACGGGACTGGTCGGGCGGTACGGTCTGACCAGCCGGCCGTTCGCCGCCCGTCTGAGCCCCGGCGCGCGCGACCAGTAGTTCCCGCGCCAGGTGTGGACGACGTCGAACGACGCGGCCGTCGCCGGTTCGGCGTTGCCGACGACGTCGTTCCCCGTCACCGTGTTCGTGGGGAGCAGCGTCAGGCTCCGGAGGCCGACGTCGTTGGCGACGACGACGTTCCGGCGGTACAGCGAGTAGTGGCCCTCGACGAGGAGCGCGTGACCGTTCCCCGCGAGGACGTTCCTCGCGACGTAGTTGTCGGTGCCGGCCACGATGATGCCGTTGTCCGCCCCGGTGACATCGTTGCCGACGACGGCGGTGCCCCGCGACCGCATCTCGACGTAGATACCGTACCCGACGTCCTCGACGTCGTTGTCGCGGATCAGAAGCTCCCGACCGTACAGATTGAACACGCCGAGCATCATCCCCTCCATCCGGGAGCGCCGAACCGCGAGGTCCGCGACGTCGAGCGCGAAGACGCCGACCTTCCCGCCGTAGAAGCGGGAGTCCTGGACGACGGCGGGGGCGCCGATGACCGCGACGCCGAGGAACCCGTCCTCCCACCGCTTCGTGCCGTAGAGGGTGAGGTTCGAGACGACCAGGCCCGGGCTGTCGCGGGCGATCACGCCGTTGGAGGTGGTGTTGATGCGGACGCGCGAGACGAGCGCGTCCTCGGCCTCGGCGAGGACGACGGCGGCGTCGCCGTAGCCGTGGACGCGCCGCATATCGTAGTTCCAGGACGCCGCTTCGACGGCGATGGTCTCTGGAGTCGCGTTCGCGCCGCTCCGAACGGGGCCGACGCCGGAGATCGAGAGGTCGGCGACCGCGACGCGGTCGGCGGTCGCTTTGAGGACCGAGCCCGCGCCGCCCCCGTCCAGCCGGGTGCGGTTCGGTCCGGCGCCGCGGATCGTCAGCGGCTTGCGGACGGTGACGTTCCCGACGTCGTACGTGCCGCGAGGGACGCGAACCGTGGTGTTCGGCGGCGCGCGGCGCACCGCCGCCGCGAGCGTCGGGGCGTCGGCGCCGACGACGACCGACACCGGGCGGTCGAGCAGCGCCCGCCGGTCGGCGACGGCCGCGTCGGTCTCGGTTCGCCGCCTCTCGACGGTTCGTCGCCACTCGGCGGCCGTGTGGCCGATCGGGTCGGTCCGCCGCGACCGGACGGCGTCCCAGTCCACGACGCGTCCGCCGGTCCGATCGGCGAAGGCGGCGGCGTCCGCTCGCGCCGAGAACGGGACGACGACCGACTCGCGGGTCGGGATGCGAGCCCGGCCGTCGACGACGAAGAACGCCTCCGTCGCGCGGACCCAGCCCGCCTTCCGCGCCTCGGCCAGTCGGAGCGTGCCGTCCTCGTCGACCCGGACCGGTTCGCCAGAGAAGTCGGTGACGTAGACCTGGAGCGGGACGCCGAGACCGCGGTCCCCGCCGGTCCGGAGATCGGTGACGAGCGAGGTGACCCCGTAGTAGCCGACGGGGTATCGGTACTGCGAGTAGAACACCTGCGCCTTCGGGATCACGAGCGAGGAGCGCTGGGCTTCGCGGACGACGCCCTCGGAGACGCCGACCGCGATCGTGTCGTCGAAATCGACCGCCGCGCGGCCGTCGCCGGGCGAGACCCCGACGGCGAACGGCGCGCTCGCGAGGACGAGCAGCCCGACGAGCGCGAGGACGCCGATGCGGGTCCGCATCCGTCGGAGGTAGGTCGCGGCGGCGAAAAAGCGTTGTCGCACGGCCGGCGTGGGTGTCGGCGGTTCGTCGAAGCGTGCCGGACGAAGGCCGGATCCGCCTCGGGATCACGCCCGCCCCGACGGGCGGTCGATACGCACTTGGGACGAGAGCGAGAGGGGTGAGGTATGGACCGGCCGAGGGAGTCGACGGCGGAGTCATCGGCACTCGTCCGACTCGAGGAGGTGTCGCTGTCGTTCGGTTCGGTCAGCGTGCTCGAGGACCTGTCGCTTTCGGTGCCGGCGGACGCGGTGACCGCGGTGATCGGTCCGAACGGGTCCGGAAAGACCACGCTCCTCGAGATCGTCGCCGGAGTTCTCGCGGCCGACGCCGGCGACAGAGCAGTCCGAGCGGAGGGCGAACGCCCGATCGGCTACCTCCCACAGGACCCGCGGTTCCGGCCGCAGTTCTCCGTCGAGGAGACGCTCCGGTACTACGCCGGCCTCCTGGAGGCGGACGTGGACGTCGAGGCGTCGATGCGGCAGGTGGGGCTGACGGCGGTCCGCGACCGGTCGGTCGGGGGACTCTCCGGCGGGATGCGGCGCCTCCTGGGGATCGCCCAGAGCCTCCTCGGGGATCCGCAGGTGGTGGTGCTCGACGAGCCGACGTCGGGGCTCGATCCGCGGATGCGAGCGGACGTCTTCGAGACCGTGACCGGACTGCCCGACGCCGAGACGGGCGTGATCATCAGCTCGCACGACCTCGCGGCCGTCGAGCGCACGGACAACGTGGTGCTCATCGCGGGCGGCTCCGTGCGGCTGTCGGGGTCGCCGGCGGACCTCGTCGCCGAGGGCGGCGCGTCCTCGCTCGACGAGGCGTACCTGGAGGCGGTGCCGCGGTCGGCGATGATCCGCGCCGGGACCGACGCCGGAGGCGAGTCGTCGTGACGCGGCTCGACCGCCTCCGGGTCGTCTTCGAGCGGGAGCTGACGACGGTGCGCCGGACGCGAACGTACCTGGTGCTGTCGGTCGGGTTCGCGCTCCTGGCGACGGCGATCGCCGTCACGAGCGGCGTCAGCGGATACGTGCCGCTCCTGCTCTCGCTCGTCACGCCGCTGGAGCTGCTCGTCCCGCTCCTGGCGGGCGCGTACGGGTACCCCGCGATCGTGGGTGCGCGGACGCGCGACGAACTGGAGATCCACCAGACCTACCCCGTCACGCGCGCCGAGTACGTCGGCGGGATCTACCTCGCGCGGGCCGCCGCCCTGTCAGCCAGCGTGGTCGTCCCGCTCCTGCTGTTGCTGTTCGCGGTGCCGGTGTTCGGACCCAGAGCGACGCCGCTCCCGCAGTCGACGGGGCTCGACTCGCCGGTGTTGTACCTCCGGTTCGTCGTCCTGACGGCGGCGCTGGCGTGCGTCACGCTCGCGCTGTTTCAGTTCGTGTCGGCGGTCGCGGGCGACCGACGCCGGGGGCTCGTCGCGACCCTCGTCGGGGCGCTCGTGGTCCTGCTCGGCTTCGACGCGGTCGCCGTCGTGGGGCTGGGACTCGGTTCTGGGGCGGCCGCGACCGTCGCCGTGCTCGGACCGACCGGTGCGTACCGGGAGCTGACGCTCGCGCTCGCGGTGGCGCCGGCGACGGCCTCCCGGAGCGGCTCGCTCGTCGACGTCGCGGTCGGCGGGACGGTGCTACTGGGGTGGCTCGTCGCGTCGCTGGCGCTGGCCGCGGTATCGGTCTGGCGCCCCGTCGAATCGGCGTCGTGACTACGGCGATAATCTGCTCTCCGGGTGTCTCGAAAGCGAGAGAGAACGGCACTCGAAGCACCGCGGGCCCCGTCCGGGCAGCCGTCGGTTCGGCGTCGGACGGGCGGATCGCGCGCTTACTCGGACTGGGCGTCCTCGCGCGCGTTCAGCTTGGCCTGCTCGCGGGCGCTCGGGTTCACGGACTCCTTGAACGGCACTTCGGCGACCGTCGCGTACACCGGCTCGCCCTCCTCTTCGGCGTACTCGTCGGGGAGGTGCACCTGGAACTCGATGTCGAGGTCCTCCTCGTAGATCTCGTCGTCGAGGGTCGCGTCGGTCTCGGCTTCGAGTTTGTCCGCGGGGACGAACCCGAGGCCGATGTTCGTCTCCAGATCGGGGTTCCACCACGGCGAGGTCATGTACCCGCACTCCTCGCCCGTGTCGGGGTCGGAGACGATCCAGAAGTCCGGCGCGTAGTCGCGGATCGGCTCGCCGGCCATCTTGAGGCCGACGAGCTTGAGGTTGAACGGGTACTCGCCGTTTTCGACGAGTTCCTTCTGGCGTTCGAGCTCTTCCTTGCCGATGTAGTCGGCGTCCTTGTCGTCGGGGACCTGGTAGCCGAGGTTGACCTGGAACGGCGAGGTCTCGTGGTCCATGTCCTGGCCCCACGAGAGGATGCCGGCCGCGATGCGGCGGTGGTGACCCGGCGCGATCTGCATACCGCCGTGGTCCTTGACGGTGTCGAGGACGGGGTCCCAGACCCGCTCGGCGTTCTTCGTCGCGTCGCGGACGTAGATCTCGAAGCCGGCCTCGCCGGAGAACCCGGTCTGGCTGATGAGCACCGGTGCACCGTTGATCTCGGCCTCCATCAGGCCGTAGTACGGAATCTCCGATACTTCGTCGCCGACGACGTCGACCATCACGTCTTCCGCACGCGGGCCCTGGATCTGCATCGGGGCGACGTCGATCTCGTCGATCTCGACGTCGAAGTCCTCGCCGACGTTGACGCCCTGGAGCCACTGCATCAGCGTCGAGTCCGAGATGGAGAACCAGAACTCGTCCTCTTCGACGCGCAGGAGGATCGGGTCGTTGAGGATGCCGCCGTCCTCGTTACAGAGGATGACGTACTTGCCGTGCATCACGTCGATCTCGGTCGCGTCGCGCGTGATCACGTAGTTCGTGAGCGCCTCCGCGTCGGGACCCTTCACGCGAATCTGTCGCTCGACGGCGACGTCCCACAGCGTCACCGTCTCGGTGAGCGCCTCGTACTCGGCCATCGCGCCGCCGTCTTCGGGCTCGACGAGGCCGCGCGGGTGGTAGGTCCGGTTGTACACGGTCGCTCGCCAGGCGCCCTCCTCGTTGAACGACTTGTGGAAGAACGGCGACTTGCGGACGCGGGTCGAGACCAGCATCTCGATCCCGGGATCGCCGGTCTGGCGGAGGTTCCGCGGGAGCACTCTGTCGGATTGGTCGATACTCGGGTGGTTCGGGTGGTCCCCTGACATCCTCTATACGAACACATCAAACCTCAATAAAAGATCACCTTGATAGTACAGCATTTTTATCCCGCCGTTCCGCGAGCGGCGTGCGAGACCAACGCGTCCTGCACATCCCTTATTTTCCTGGGCGCCGAAACGACCATATGAACCCGTCTCGTCCCGCTCCCGGACCGGACGCCGCGCGCGCGTTCCGCCTCGGGATCGTCGCCGGCGCCGTCGTCGGCCTCGCCGTCATCGGGCTGTTGTACTGGGCCGGCGCGCTGACGCTGCTGTTGTTCGCGTACACGATCACGCTCCTGTTCCCGGTGTATCTCGTGTTCGTCGCGGCCGTGCTCAGCGTCTGGCTCGGCTACGACAAGGACGCGACCGCGCTCCGCCCGGTGAAGGTGAAGCGGTAGGCGCGGGCGACCGCCTCGACCGGGCGCCCGCAAGCGTCACGGTGAATACGATCCGGCTGGACGACACGGCTATGGCACGGCTCGACCGCCTCCGCGTGTACCCGGTCAACCGCCTCGGGGTCA
>JBDGUM010000084.1:0-6807 GCA_042215855.1 Halobellus sp.
TCCCAGTCGAAGATGTGGTTGTCCTCCTGGTCTTCGAGCTCGTCGCGGATGACCGGGGCGTCGTCCTTCAGCGCCTCCTCGGCGTCGACGACCGGTTCGAGGACGTCGTACTCGACTTCGACCTTCTCGGCGCCGTCCTTCGCCGTGTAGCGGTCCTCGGCGATGACGGCGGCGACCTCCTGGGACTGGAACTTCACCTTGTCGTTGACGAGCACGTCCTGGGTGTCGTCCATCAGCGTCGGCATCGTCGCCAGGTCGTGCTCCAGCAGGTCCTCGGCGGTCAGGACCGCCACGACGCCGTCGAGGTCGAGCGCCCGGGACGTGTCGATGTCCTCGATGCGGGCGTGGGCGTGGGGGCTCCGGACGATCTCGCAGTGGAGCATCCCCGGCTTCTTGATGTCGTCGACGTAGTTGCCGCGGCCGGTGATGAACCGCTTGTCCTCCTTTCTGGTCACCTCTTCGCCCATCCCGCCGCGGCCGTGGCCGCAGTGCTTCTCGGGCTGGGGCCCGCCGTCGTCGTCGTGCTGATACTCCGTGGGTTCGGTCGTGAGGTCGTCGGATTCGCTACTCATCTGTTGCCTCCGTGTCGCGGTCGGTGTCGAGATCCAGGTCCTCGAGCTGCTCGTCGAAGCCCTCGACGTGGCCGCCGGTCGAGTCGGCCGCCGGACCGCCGCAGCAGTTCTCGACGCCGCAATCGAACTCGGGCTCGTCGTCGAACGCGTCGGCCGCGTCCGGGTCGACGTCGGCGTTCGAATCGGCGACGACGCCGCCGTCGGCGGCCGCCTTCTCCTCCAGTTCCTCGGCGGCGTACTCGATCGAGCTGACGATGTTCTGGTAGCCGGTGCACCGACAGAGGTTCCCGCTGATCGCGTCGCGGATCTCCTCTTCCCCGGGGTCGGGGTTCTCGTCTAAGAGCGCCTTCCCGGAGATGATCATCCCGGGAGTGCAGTAGCCGCACTGGAGGCCGTGCTCCTCGCGGAAGCCCTCCTGGAGCGGGTGGAGGTCGCCGCCGGCCTCGGGGAGGTCCTCCACCCCCTCGACGGTGAGGATCTCGCTCCCGTCGGCCTGCGCGGCGAACATCATACAGGACTTGATCGGCTCGCCGTCCCGCAGGACGGTACAGGCGCCGCAGTTGCCCGTGTCGCAGCCGATGTGGGTGCCCGTCAGGTCCAGGTCCTCGCGGATCGCGTGGACCAGCAGGCGTCGCGGTTCGACCTCGATGGTGTGCTCGGTGCCGTTTACCGTCAGCGTGATCTCGCGTTCGTCTGTCACGGTGTGACCCTCCGTTTCACGACCCCGGCGCGCTCGGCGGCGTCGCCGAGCGCCCGCTGGGTGAGTACGTCGACCATTCGCTCCTTGTACGCGGCGTCGCCGTGCTCGTCGGACTCGGGGTTCGACTCCTCGGCGGCGAGCTCGCCGGCCGCCTCGAACAGGTCGGCGCTCGGCCGCTCGCCGACGAGGTGTGCCTCGGCGTCGGCCGCGCGCGCGTTCGTGATGTCGACGGCCGTCATCCCGATGCCGGCCTCCTCGATCCGCCCCTCGTCGTCGAGGACCAGCCGGGCCGCGACGCCGGCCATCGCGTAGTCGCCCGTCTTGCGCTTCAGCTTGTGGTAGGCGCTGCCTTCCCGCTCGCTCGGGACGGGTACCCGCGCCTCGGTGATGAGCTCGGCGTCGCCGAGGGAGGTGTCGTACGGGAGCAGGAACAGCTCGTCCGCCGGGATCGTCCGCTCGCCGTCGGGGCCCCGGGCGACGACCTCGCCGTCGTGGGCGATGAGGACCGACCCCCAGTCGCCCTTGGGGTCCGCCTGGGCGATCGAGCCGACGAGCGTCCCGCGGTTCCTGATCTGCGGGTCCGCCACGAGCGGCGCCGCGTCGGCGAAGCTGCCGTACTTCTCGTCGATCAGGTCCGAGTCCTCGACGTCGGCGTGGCGCGCGAGCGCACCCATCTTGAGGTAGCCGTCCTCCTCGCGGAGGTAGTCCAGGGAGTCGATGCCGTTGATGTCGACGACGGTCTCCGGGCGTGCGAGCCGGAACCGGAGCATCGGCACGAGGCTCTGCCCGCCGGCCAGGATGGTCGGCTCGTCGAGGCTCTCGAGCAGGCTCACCGCCTTGTCGACCGTCTCGGGTTCGTGGTGCTCGAACTTCGCTGCTTTCATAACATGTTTCGGAGGCGGTCGGTGACGCCGCTGCCGCTCTCCTCGTCGACGTCTGACATCTTCTCCTCGATGCTGCTGAAGAAGTTGTTCACGATCTTGTTGGCCACGGGCTTTATGACCCGCGAGCCGAGCTGTGCGATGCGACCCGAGATGTCGGCCTCGGTCCACCACTCGATCCGGGCGCCCTCGCCGTCTTCGAGCTCGTGGATCCGCATCCCCGAGTTCATACTGAAACTGCTCCCGGAGGCGTCGCCGCCGCCGGACGCGATCATCTCGAAGTTCTCGTCGTCGCGCTCGTCGATCGTCACGGTCGTCTCGAAGCGCGGCTTCACGCTCCCGACGCCGACCTGCATCAGCGCCGCGTACTTCTGTCCCGCGACGAACGCCCGCTCGGCGACGACTTCCGGGTCCGCGTCCGGCAGCGTCTGGACGTCCTCTTCGGCCTCGTACTCGTCGAAGTTGAAGTCGTCGTCCATCGGGGTGATGTACTTACACCCCTTCAGGGAGTCGCGGACCGCGATCGGGTCCGACAGAACGATCCAGGCTTTCTCGGGCGGTACGCCGTCTAACTCGAATTCTCCTTCGAATTCCATAGTCCTGCTGTGTCGTTGAATCCGCTCGGCTGTGGCCGCACGTCGTCATCTTTTAAGTGGTCCCACTATGTGCACACTATTAGCACGAATGATGATATCATACAGATCCCCAATAAATGTTTGTGTTGGAGGCCGGCGAGGCCCGCGAACGGCACCGTTTCGCACGACGGCGAGCGAAACTGGTGCCCCTTACGCGCCCCGCTCGCCGACGGTAGCGACCCGGACCGTCGCCGACAGACCGAACTACCCCCGCGACCTATGAGCGGCGAGATGGACCACGACCACGACGACCTCCTGGCGGTCGACGAGGCCGCGGCCCGGACCCGCGCGCTGCGTGAGCGGTGGCTCCCACGGCTCGGCACCGAGACCGTGGCGCTGGATCGGATCGCCGGCCGGACGCTCGCCGAGCCGATCGACGCGCCGACGGCGGTCCCCGAACGGAGCCACGCGACGATGGACGGCTTCGCCTTCGACGCCACCGACGAGTACCCGCTGGACCTCGTCGACAGCGAGGTGTTCCCCGAGGACGACCCGCCGGCGATCGAGTCGGGGCAGGCGGTCCGGATCGCCACCGGCGCGCCCGTCCCGCCGTCGGCCAACGCGGTCCTCAAGCGCGAGGAGGCCCGCGTCGAGGACGGACGGCTGACCGGAACGGACCTCGACCCCGGGACGTACGTCTACGAGCGCGGGAGCAACGTCGCCGAGGGCGAGCGCCTCTTCGAGGCCGGCGAGCGCCTCGCCCCGAAGGACGCCATCCTGCTCGGCGACCTCGGGATCGACTCGGTGCCCGTCCGCGCTCCGATGTCGGTCGGGCTGCTCGCGACCGGGACCGAGATCCACGAGGGCCGCCACCGCGACCTCGACTCGCCGATGCTCGCGGGGCTCGTGCGCTCGTGGGGTCACGAGGCCGCCTACGAGGGGAGCGTCCCCGACGACTACGACCGGGTCGAATCGCGGATCGCGGCCCTGGCCGACGAGCACGACGTGGTGATGACCACCGGCGGGACGAGCGTCGGCGACAAGGACTACGTGATCCGCGCGCTCGACTCGCTCGGCGACGTGCTCTTCCACCGGGTCCGGCTCCGACCGGGCAAGCCCATCGCCGTCGCGGAGCTCCCCGACCACGACGCCGTCGCCCTCGCCATCCCGGGTAAGCCCGTCGGCGCCCACGCCGTCACGTCGCTCGTCGCGCGGCCGTTCTTCACCGGCGAGACGGCGCTGCCGACGGTCGACGCCGAGCTGGCCCGCGACGTCGACATCGCGACGCCGGGCTTCCTGTACGCGATTCCGGTGACACTCGACGGGGAGAGTGAAGACGAACGGACCGCGATGCCGCTCGGCCACGCCGACTCGCCGCTCGCGGTCTACGACCGGACGTTCGACCCGAGCGTGCTCTCGTCCAGCACGCGCGCGACCCGCGCGGACGGGTTCGTGCTCGCGGAAGTCGACGTCGAGCGCGGCGAGTCGGTCGGCGTCGTCCCCTACCCCGCCGTCGAGCGATGAGCGGGGCCGGAGGTAGCGGCGACGCCGACGACGGCGACGGTCTGCCGGTGGTCGAACCGCCGTTCGCGGACGCGGACGAGCCGGCGGCCGACCCCTCGCGCGTCGCGGGCGTCGTCCTCGCGGCCGGCACGAGCAGCCGCTTCGGCGACCGGAACAAACTGCTCGCGACCCAGGGAGGCGAGCCGATCGTCCGCCGGGCGGTCCGGACGCTCCTCGCGACGCGGCTCGATCCGGTAGTCGTCGTGGTCGGCCACGAGGCCGATCGGGTCGCGGGCGCGCTCGACGGCCTCGACGTCGAACTCGTCCGCAACGACGCCTACGCGGAGGGTCAGGCGACCTCCGTCCGCGCCGCGATCGCGGCGCTCCGCGACCGCGACGTCGACGCCGCGCTGATCGCGCTCGGCGATATGCCGTTCGTCGACGAGACGACGATCGAGACCCTCCTCGACGCCTACGAGGCGGGCGTCGGCTCGGCGCTCGCGGCTGCCCACGAGGGACGGCGCGGCAACCCCGTGCTCTTCGACCGGCGGCACTTCCCGGCCCTGCGGGACGTCGACGGCGACGTCGGCGGCCGCGATATCCTCCTGGAGGGCGACGACGGCGCCTGCGTCGCGGTCGACGACCCCGGCGTCCGCCGGGACGTCGACGAGCCGGACGACCTCGGGTGAGCGGCGGAGGACCGGTCCTTACTCCTCGTCGGCCGGCTCGTACTCCGAGACGACGATCTTCCCGTCTTCGACGTGCCACTCGACGCGGTCGCCGGCGCCGACGTCGAGGAAGTTCCGGACGGGCTTGGGGACCGTGGTCAGGTTCTTCGCGGAGATCTTGGTGTCGGTGAGACTGCCCATACCCGCGATACACGTGTAGTATTTACATAGCTTACGCTATGCGAAAAAGTAGCACGCACTCGGGGGGCCGCATCACACGGAGGACTTCCAGCGGTGGGCACCGCCGTCCGAGGCGTTCTCGAAGTCGAGGTCGAACCGGTCGGAGTGGAGGAGGACCGGCCCCGGGAGGTAGGTGTCGCCGTCGACGGCCCGCAGGACGCCCCGCTCGTCCATCGTCGTGAGGACGTCGCGGACGGTCCGCTCGCGGCCGGGGACGAGGTTCGCCTCCTCGATGACGGCCTCGGCGTCGACCCGCCCCTCGAGCATCGCCAGCCTGATGGCCGCCACCCAGGTCGGCTCCCGCTTCAATTCCCGGCACATCGCGTCGGCGTCTCTACCGCTGGGACTCTCATAACGCTTCCGGGGCGTCGTGCCGATTGTCGCAACTCCGTCGCGGAGCTCCCCGGGCCCGGCTCTGCGCCCCTCGCTCCCGAACCCCTTTGTGGCTCCCACGCCAGGGGACAGGCGATGACGCGGCCAACGATCCGAACGACGCACGTCGGGAGCCTCCCCCGATCCGACCGCCTGCGGGACCTCCTGACGGCGGACGACCCCGTCGACGAGGCGGCGTTCGAGGACGCGGTCTCGGCCTCGATCCGCGACGTGGTCCGCCGGCAGGCCGAGGTCGGCATCGACGTCGCGAACGACGGCGAGCAGAGCCGGATCGCCTACTCGGTCGACGTGACGAACCGGCTGACGGGGTTCAGCGAGGGGACCGTCGAGCGCGCGTGGCCCTCGGACCTCGACGACTTCCCCGAGTACGCCCGGGAGCTCCTCGGCGACACCGACAACATCGGCGGCCCGGTCGCGACCGGCCCGATCGAGTACGTCGGCGCCGAGGACCTCCGCCGCGACCTCGCGCGGTTCGAGGCGGCGACCGAGGCCGAGGGCGTCTCGTTCCCGGAGCGCTTCCACACGGCGCCCTCGCCCGGCGCCGTCCTCCGGTTCACCGAGACGGAGTACCACGACTCGCCCGGGGAGTACGTCTTCGACCTCGCGGACGCGCTCGCGACCGAGTACGAGCTCATCGCCGAGACGGGCGCGACGCTCCAGATCGACGCGCCCGACCTGCTCGGCGGCTTCACGCTCACCTACAAGGACGACTCGGTCTCCGAGTTCCGCGAGCGGGTCCGCACCCACGTCGAGGCGCTCAACCGCGCCGTCTCCGGTGTTCCGGACGAGCAGATCCGGCTCCACGGCTGCTGGGGGAACTACCCGGGCCCCCACCACCGCGACGTGCCCCTCCCGGCGGTGATCGCGGAGTTCTACGAGGCCGACGTCGGCGGCCTCGTCGTCGAGGGCGCGAACCCGCGCCACCAGCACGAGTACCGGACCTTCGAGGAGTACCCGCTCCCGGAGGACTGGCGGCTGATCCCCGGCGTGATAGACGTGAAGACGAACGTCGTCGAACACCCCGAGGTCGTCGCCGACCGGATCGAGCGGTTCGCCGCGGCGGTCGGCGACCCCGAGCGGATCGTCGCCGGCGCGGACTGCGGCTTCGAGACGGTCGTCGAGGGGGCGAACGCCGTCCACCCCGAGATCGCCTGGAAGAAACTCGACGCGCTCGCCGAAGGCGCGGAGCTGGCCGAAGCGCGGTTCGCCTGACAATAGACAGTAGGAGCCGCGGGCCGCTTCGAGGGACGGGCCGTCGCGTCCGCGGGCCGATCG
>JBDGUM010000150.1:0-6747 GCA_042215855.1 Halobellus sp.
CGGTCGAACGCGCTCGTGTGTTCTTTCCAGGCGGCGTCACCGGACGCGTCGATGGTGGCACGTGCGTCGTCCTGGTCAGTCGGCACCATACTATCCAGTCTGCCCTACAAGCACATAATTGTATTCCTGGATCAGATTATTGACTTAGCGTGGGGCAGGACCGGCTAGATCAGCGACGACGACTCGCCACTCGCTCCTCTGCGGTTTCCTCCGAAACTAGCTCGTAGAGAATCGCCCGGTCGCGGTCGTCGGTCGGTCTGAGAAGGCGTCCCAGCCGCTGTGTAAACTCCCGCTGGGAGCCGCTGCCGGCCAAAAGCACACCGACATTCGCCGCTGGTACATCCACCCCCTCGTCGAGGACGTTCGCGGTCACGACCCGCGAGTACGTGCCGTCCCTGAACCGATCGAGGACCTCTCTCCGTTCGCTCGCCCCCGTCTCGCTGGTGATCGCCGGCAGGAGGTAGCGCTCCGACAATCTGTAGACCAGGTCGGTGTGGGCGGTGAAGACGATCACGCGGTCCTCGCGGTGGCGGTCGAGGAGGCGCCCCAGCGTCTCCACTTTCGCGTCGGCGTTCATCATTATCCGGCGGGCGCGCTGCTTGGCCAGGAGCGCCTCGCGGGCCTTCGGATCGGTGCCGGAGCGCATCACCAGCTTTCGATAATCGGACCCACTCGTGAGAGAGAGGTTCGAGCGCTTGAGGTAGTCCACGAAGGTGCCCTGCGCGTCCTCGTAGGCCTCGCGCTCCTCGGGGCCGAGTTCGACCTCGATACGCCGCACCTCGTAGTCGGCGAGGTGCTCGCCCGCGAGTTCGTCGACGTCGGCCTCGTAGACTTTCGGTCCGACGAGGTCCTCGATCACCTCGTGGGCGCCGTCCGGGCGCTCGAACGTCGCCGTCAATCCCAGGCGAGCGGGTGCGGCGAGGAGCCGCGCGACGTCGCGGTAGCCCTCGCCGCCGAGGTGGTGGACCTCGTCGAAGACGACGAGGCCGAAGTCGCCGCCGACGTCCTCGGCCCGGAGATACGCCGAGTCGTACGTCGAGACGGTGATCGGCTCCTGGATCTGCTCGCCGCCGCCGAACTGACCCACCGGGATGTCGAACTCCGTCTCCAGTTCGCGCTTCCACTGGTCGAGGAGGTCGATCGTCGGGACGACCACGATCGTCGGGACGCCCAGCCGCGCGATCACGTCGACTGCGAGGACTGTCTTGCCCGCGCCGGTCGGGAGTTCGACGACGCCGCGCTCGTCGCTCGCGCGCCAGGCGTCGATCGCCTCCCGCTGGTACGGGCGGAGGTCGTAGGCGTGCGACAGCGACAGCGACGCCTCCGGGAGCACGCGGTCCTCGAACCGGACCCCGGACTCCGAGAGCGCCCGTCGGAGGTCGGCGTAGCGGTGGGCGGGCGCCCGGGCGACGAGACCGCGGTCGTCCCAGGCGACGCCGGGGAGCGACTCGGTCCCGACGTCCGCCTCCTCGAGGCCGTCGATCCGGATCGTCCCGTCCTCGAACCGGAGCGTGAGCACACACGTGGCTGCGTCGCGATCGTATATATACTGTCGGCCGGCGGCGACCCGGCGGTGCCGGAGAGCCGAGCGCGGCGATTACGACCGGGACGGCGCGCTTTTCACACTCGGGACGGGAAGGTCTGGTATGACAGACGACGCGACGGACGACGAGACGTCCGACGAGAGCCTCGACGACACGGTCGCCGCGTTCCTCCGCGACGTCGACGCGGCCCACGAGGACTACGAGCGCGGCTACACCGACGCGGACGCGACGCTGTCGGTCGTGATGTCGCACGTCGATCGCCTGCGCGAGGAGCACGAAGCCGGCAGCGAGGACCGCGACGAGTAGCGAGCCGAAAACGACCTACTCGCCGATCAGGTCCCGGATCCGCTCGACGTACTCGCCGAACGCCGGATCCGTCCGCTCGCGCGGGCGATCGAGATCGACCGGGACGACCTCTCGGACGCGGCCGGGATCGGCCGCCATCACCACTACCCTGTCGGAGAGCTTCACCGCCTCCTCGACGTCGTGGGTCACGAACAGCACCGTCTTCTCGGTCTCGGACCAGATCCGGAGCAGTTCCTCGTGGAGCATGTCCCGGGTCTGGGCGTCGACGCTGCCGAACGGCTCGTCGGCGAGCAGGATCTCCGGATCGACCGCGAGCGCCCGCGCGATCCCGACGCGCTGTTTCATCCCGCCGGAGAGCTCCTTCGGGTAGGCGTCGGCGAAGTCGGAGAGGCCGACCAGGTCGAGCATCGCGTCGACCCGCCGGGCCCGCTCGGCCTCGCCGACGCCCTGTTCTTCCAGGCCGAAGGCGACGTTCCCGCGGACGGTCCGCCAGGGGAACAGCCCGTACTCCTGGAAGACCATCCCCCGATCGGTTCCGGGCCCGGTGACGGGCTCCCCGTCGAGACGGATCTCGCCGCTCGTCGTCGCCTCCAGTCCCGCGATCGTCCGGAACAGGGTCGTCTTGCCGCAGCCCGACGGCCCGACGAGGCAGACGAACTCCCCGTCCGAGACGGTGAAGTTCACGTCCGAGAGCGCTTCGACGCGCTGCCGCTCGGACTCGTAGACCTTGCCCACGCCGTCGACGACGACCTTCGGTGGGCCTGCGTCGCCGTCGGACGACCGGGCCGACGGCCCGGCGGCCGAGTCGTCGCTCACTCCCGCCATACCAGGAGCCTCCGTTCGACGCGGCGGAAGAGCCCGTCGCTCACGAGGAACACGAGGCTGATCACCGCCATGTACGCCACGCTCACGTCGGTCGCGAGGTTCTGCGCGGCGTTGATGATCTGGAAGCCGACGCCCGGCGCGCCGAACAGTTCGGCCGCGACGACGATCATCCAGCACTGGCCGATGCTCGTCCGGATCCCCGTCGCGATCGAGGGGGTCGCCGCCGGCAGGACCACCTTCCGGATCATCGTGAGGTCGTCGTCGACGCCGAGGCTCGCCGCGACCTCCTTCAGGTGGGTCGAGACGCCCTCGACGCCGGCGTAGGCGTTGTAGAAGTTGATCCAGAAGGCGCCGATGCCGACGATGAACGCCGCGCCGCCGTGGCCGATCCCGATCCAGACGATGGCGAAGACGATCCACGCCAGCGGCGGGATCGGGCGGAGGAACCGAGTGACCGGCGTGAGCGCGTCGTCGAGGCGGCCGCTCCAGCCCATCCCGACGCCGAGCGCGATGCCGAGCGTGCTCCCGACGACGAGGCCGGGTACGTAGTGGAGCAGGCTCTGGGCGAGGTTCGCCGTGAGCCGAGTCGCCGGGACGGTGATCCCCACGAACGGGACGGCGAACGTCGTGGGTGCGGTGAGTTCGACGACGAACGCGGTCGCGACCTCGACCGGAGACGGGAGGAGGTACGTCCGCCCGACCGCCATCGCCGCGGCCTGCCAGACCGCCAGGAAGACGGCCGAGCCGACCGCACCGTACGCCAGGCCGACCGTATCGAGCGTCGACTCCGCCGTCTTCGCCTCGTCGTCGGCGGACCGGGCGAGGTCTGTCGTGCTCGTCTCCGACGCCGTCCCGGCCTCGACGCTCATAGCGAGTCGTACACCCCGAAGTCGAACATCGCGTCGTTCGAGAGCGGCTTGCCGATCTTACCGAGACGGGCGGCGTACTCCGAGAATACCTGCGCGCCGTCGGCGATCTTGTGCGGGTCGGTGATGAAGTCGGAGGCCCGCGAGTCCATCGCCTTCCGGGCGATCTCGACCGGGAGCGACGACTTTCCGATGACGGCGCTGGCGTCCTTCGCCGCTTTGTCGGGGTTCTCCTCGGCGAACGTCGTCGCGCGCTGGTGCTGTTTGACGAACGCCTTCGCTTGCTCGGGGTTGTCCTTGCGGAGCCGGTCGTGCATCAGCGTCACCGCCGCGGGCTGGCCGGGCATAAAGTCGCCCGCCCAGGCGATCGACTGGTACGGCGCCCCCTTCATCTCGGCGATGGTCGGAACCGGCTCCATGATCGAGGTGCCGTCGATCTCGCCCGCCAGGAGCGCCTGTCGGACCGGGCCGGCGCCCCCGAGCGCCGTGATGTTCACGTCCGTCTCGGGGTCGACGCCGACGATCTCCGAGAGCCAGTAGCGCAGCAGGATGTCCGGGACCGAGCCCGGCGGGAACGTCCCGAACTGGAACTTCCGGCCGCGCTCCTCCTCGAAGCGGGCGAAGGCCTCCGCGCCCGAGGCGGCGTCCTCCCAGATCGCCGCGAAGTCGTCGTGGGCGAGGATCTGCATCGCGTTCTGGATGTTGGCGGCGGTGATCTTCGAGGGGATCCCCTTGTCCATCACGATCATCGCCGGGACGATCCCGAACATCATCACGTCGAAGTCGCCCGTCGCCGACGCCTGGACGATGCTCGGGCCGTCGGAGAACACCTCGCCCTTGACGGTGGCCGATATCTCGTCGAAGTACCCCTCCTGGTCCATAACGAAGTACTGCATATCGGGGTAGATCGGCATATACGCGACCCGGATCTCTTCGAGGCCGCCGGAGCCGCCCGATCCGCCACCGCTTCCCCCGCCGGTACAGCCGGCGAGGCCGGTCGCCCCGACCGCAGATGTGCCGGCGGCCGCACGGAGGAATCGTCGTCGAGAGAACGCAGACCCGTCGGTCGTCGAATCGTTCGTCATTTTACCTCACTAGCGGCCTCGAACGTATTTAGAACGCGCACCCGGCGAGTCTCGCGCGGACGTTCGACGCTTAGATAACGGATTTTCGACGGCTTCGACCCCGAACGAACGCCTTTTTGGCCAACGAAGAGAAATCACCGCGTAGTAGATATAAGCAAATATCACTGGTAAACTGTCGGACCGGGCTATCGGCGCCGACGACCAGCAAGACCTAACTCGGTGGCCTCCCCGGGCGAGGGTATGACGCACTTCTCCGATCGGGTCGAGCAGGTGTCGATCAGCGGCATCCGCGAGGTCTTCGAGGCCGCGGGCGAGGACGCGATCAACCTCGGGCTGGGTCAGCCCGACTTCGCGGCCCCGGCCCACGCTCGCGAGGCCGCCGCGGAGGCCATCCGAGAGGGGCTCGCCGACGGCTACACCGAGAACAAGGGGACGCGGTCGCTCCGAGAGGCCATCGCCGACAAGCACCGACGGGATCAGGGGATCGAGGTCGACCCCGACGACGTGATCGCCACCGCCGGCGGCTCGGAGGCCCTCCACGTCGCCCTGGAGGCCCACGTCGACGCCGGCGACGAGGTCATCATCCCGGATCCGGGGTTCGTCTCCTACGACGCCCTCACGCGACTCGCCGGCGGGACGCCCGTTCCGGTCCCGCTCCGCGACGATCTCACGATCGACCCCGCGGCGGTCGAGGACGCGATCACCGACGACACCGCGGCGTTCGTCGTCAACAGCCCCGGCAACCCGACGGGGGCGGTCTCGCCGCCCGAGGACGTCCGTGAGTTCGCCCGGATCGCCGACGAGCACGACGTGCTTTGTATCTCGGACGAGGTCTACGAGTACACCGTCTTCGACGGGGAGTTCCGCTCGCCGATGGAGTTCGCCGACACGGACAACGTCGTCGTCGTCAACTCCGCCTCGAAGCTCTACTCGATGACGGGCTGGCGGCTCGGCTGGGTCACGGCCTCCTCACGACGCATCGAGCGGATGCTCCGCGTCCACCAGTACGCGCAGGCCTGCGCCGCCGCGCCGTCGCAGTTCGCCGCCGAGGCCGCGCTGACGGGACCCCAGGACCAGGTCGCCGAGATGACCGAGTCGTTCCGAAAGCGACGCGATCTGGTCGTGAGCGGCCTCGAGGAGATCGGCCTCGACGTCCCGACGCCGGGCGGCGCGTTCTACGTGATGCCCGAAGTGCCCGAGGGCTTCGTCGACGAGTGTCTCGACCGCGGGGTCGTGGTCGTCCCGGGTAAGGCATTCGGCGCGCACGGCGACGGCTACGCGCGGCTCTCGTATGCGACCGACGAGGAGTCGCTGCGACAGGCGCTCGACGTGATGGAAGACGCCTACGACACGGTCGTGTGAGCCAGGTCGCGTTCCCGACTCACTCGGGGTCGCCGGCGATACGATAGTAGATTTCCGTGCCGTCAGAGGTCTCGATCTCTCGTCGGCCCACCACGCCAGCCTCGACCAGTTCGTCGAGGGCCTGGTCCAGGTCACCGAGGACGATGCCCGCCGCCGCGGCGTGGCTAACCGCGTCCAGTACTGCGTCCCCGATCCCGCCGAGTACCCCCCGCTGAGTTCCCGGAGCATCGTCGGCAGCGAACTCGACACCCGCGATGATTTCGGTCTTCGTGTACGCCTTCTCTACATCTTCGCCGAGAAACGACACGATGAGCCGCTTTTCGGTACCCAGCGGATCGTTGTCCTCATCCCACGTCTCCTCGGAAGTTGTTCCGCTCTCCCATTCGTCCGCTTCGATAGGCATCAACTCACGATTATGTTGAGCCGAAGAAAAGTCTGTGGTGGGCACCCAAGAGACGACAACAGCTAGTCTCACTTGCCGCGAGCGAAGCGAGCGGTACGGTGCGTCGTGAAAGCGACGTCCGTAGGGTTCCCGCTCTCCGCCCTAGTTCGCCGTGCTGACGATCTTGATCACGTCGCCTTCCTCCAGTTCGTAGTCCTCGGCGATCCGCCGGTTCGAACGCGCGTCGACCGCGTGGAGGTAGCCGTCGCCGATGTCCGAATGGACGGCGTACGCCAGGTCCTTCGGTGTCGACCCGCGCGGAAGGAGGAACGCGTCGGGGAGCATCTCGCCGGTGCCGTCGGTCCACTTCGACTCGT
>JBDGUM010000118.1:0-6738 GCA_042215855.1 Halobellus sp.
GACTTCTACCGCGACATCCTCGAACAGGAGCGGCAGTACGCGCGGACGCAGTCGTTCTGGGATTAATACTGTCGGACAGTATACGCGTCCGAGGAGGGTCAGGCGCCGGACGGCCCGACGCTCTCCATCGCCGCCTCGAAGTGCGCCCGCCTGATCACTATCTCGTCGGCGTGGGCGTTCGCTTCTTCGCCCTCGTACGCGCTCGCGACGTCCTCGATCGCACGCATCGACGCCTCGCGAACCACGGCGGCGACGTCCGCACCGGAGTACCCCTCCAGGTCCCGCGCGAGGCCGTCGCGGTCGACGTCGTCCGCGAGCGGCTTTTCTTCCAGGTGGACGTCGATGATCTCCCGGCGGGCCGCGCGGTCGGGCGCCGGAACCTCGACGTGAGACTCCAGCCGCCCGGGGCGCAGGAGCGCGGGATCGAGCGCCCCTTTTCTATTTGTGGCCGCGAGAACCACCAGGTTCGGGTGGTCGGCGACGCGGTCGAGCTCGGTGAGCAGCTGGGAGACCACGCGCTCGCCGACGCCCGAATCGCCGCCAGCGACGTCGCGGTCGGTCGCGACGGCGTCGATCTCGTCGAAGAAGACGATCGCGGGCGCGGCCTGGCGGGCGCGCTCGAACACCTCCCGGACGGCCTTCTCGGACTCGCCGACGTAGCGGTCCAGCAGCTCCGGCCCCGCGACCTGGACGAAGTTGACGCCGCTCTCGCCCGCGATGGCGCGCGCGAGGAGCGTCTTGCCCGTGCCCGGCGGACCGTGCAGGAGGACGCCCGTCGGCGGGTCGGTCCGCGCGGCCTCGAACAGCGGGCCGTAGGTGAGCGGCCAGGTCACGGCGCGTTCCAGGGTCCGCTTCGCCTCGTCGAGCCCGCCGACGTCCGCGAACGTCGTCGTCGGCGACTCCGCGACGTACTCCCGCATCGCGGAGGGTTCGACGGCGGCCATCGCGGCCTCGACGTCCGCGCGGGTCACCTCCAGGTCGGTGATCGGTGCGTCGACGTCTTCCGTCCGGCCGCGTCGGAGCGCGATCATCGCCGCCTCGGTCGTCAGCGACTCCAGGTCGGCGCCGACGAAGCCGTGTGTCCGGCTCGCCAACCGTTCGATGTCGACGTCCTCGGCCAGGGGCATCCGGCGGGTGTGGACCTCCAGGATCTCCCTCCGTCCCTGCTCGTTCGGCACGCCGATCTCGATCTCGCGGTCGAAGCGGCCGCCCCGCCGGAGCGCGGGATCGAGCGTGTCCACCCGATTGGTCGCGCCGATGACGACCACGTCGCCGCGGGCGTCGAGGCCGTCCATCAGCGAGAGCAGCTGGCCGACGACCCGGTTCTCGACGTCGCCGCCGTCGTCGCGCTTGCCCGCGATCGAGTCGATCTCGTCGAAGAAGACGATCGCGGGCGCGTTCTCCCGCGCGGTCTCGAACTTCTCGCGCAGCTTCTCCTCGGACTCGCCCTTGTACTTCGACATTATCTCGGGCCCGGAGACGTCGACGAAGGTGGCGTCGACCTCGTTGGCGACGGCCTTCGCGATCAGCGTCTTGCCCGTGCCCGGCGGGCCGTGGAGGAGCACGCCCTTCGGCGGGTCGATCCCGAGGTGGGCGAACACCTCCGGCTCCGAGAGAGGGAGTTCGATCATCTCACGCACGAGGTCGAGCTCCTCGTCGAGGCCGCCGATGTCCTCGTAGGTGACTCGCGGCGCCGCCCCCGACGCGCTCGTCCCGCCGGATTCCCCGGCGCCTGCCGAGCCCTCACCGTCGGCGTCGGCGTCGCTTCCGCCGCCCGAGACGGCCGAGACGACCCGGCTCAGCGTCCCCTCCCGTTCGAGCCGGAGCTTCGTCGCGTCGGACACCCGGACCATCCCGTCGGGCGTCGTCTCGCTGACGACGAACGGCGACTCGCTCAGCGACTCGAAGCGGATCTGGCCGCCGGGCTGGATCGGCCGGTCCCTGATCGCCCGCTTTATCAACTCGACGGCGCGCTCCTCGTCGTGGAAGGCGACGTCGTCGGGCATCGACAGCGTCACCGACCGGGCGGTCTCGACGTCGACCTTCCGCACCCGGACGGTCTCACCGATCTTCGCGCCCGCGTTCGTCCGCGTGTCGGCGTCGACCAGGACGACGTCGTCGGGGACGTCCCCGCCCGCCGGCCACACCTTCGCGACCGTCTCGCGCTCGCCCGTGACGACGACGGTGTCGCCGCTGAGGACGCCCAGTCGCCGCCGCACCGGTTCGGGGAGCCGTGCGATCCCTCGCCCGGCGTCCCGCTTTTCGGCCCCGCGCACGGTGAGTTCGAGGCCGTCGTCCGCGCTCATACCCCTCATTCGGCGGGCGCGGTCTTTTGTCTTGCCCGCGATCGGTGGCTCCGTCGGGGGGAAGCGTTTTGGCCGGCGACCGCGTCCCATCCGATATGGTGTCGACCGTCGAGCGTGACGGCCAGACGTGGTACGAGTGCGACGAGTGCGGCCTGCTGCTCGAAGACGAGTCCGAGGCGAAGACCCACGAGAAGAACTGCAGCGCCGAAGAGCCCTCGTACCTGCAGTGAGTCGCGGCGGGCGGCGGGCGCCGAACGGCCTTGCTCGCCGCGACGCGTCCGTCGCGTAGCCCACCGCTCGCTTCCTGCCCGCTTCACTCCAGGAGGAGCCATCCGGCGACGGCGACCGCTCCGGTCACGGTCGCGACGACGACGAGCGACAGCAACACCTCGCCTACCGCGACGATCACCGCGAGGCCGACGAGCACGGCCACCACCGCGAGCGCGAGGAACGCGAGCGCCTCGGGCGAGTCGGCGCCGACCCGGGCGAGAAGGTCCGGCACGGGATCGTCGAAGAGCGCGCTCCCGCGACGCGACCGCCGTTTCCGCGACGTCCGTCGCGTGCGTCCGCCTCGGTTTCCGACGCGGGCACCTCCGCTCGGGGCTGCGGTCACGGTCCCGCGCTGCGCCTGCCCCTCCTCCGCGGCGGACTGCTGGGTGGTACCGTCGGCGCTCCCGGCGGCCCCGGCGTCGGCCGCGTCTGGCTCGGCGACGGTCACCTCCACCGTCGTCCGCTCCGCGCCGTACCCCGTGACGATCTCCAGGGCGCCCCCGGCGGGCGCCCGGTCCGGTACGATCCCGATCGGAATCCGGCTCGTCTCGCCGCCCTCGACGTAGTGGTTCGCCTCGTCGATCCGCGCCACCGTAGAGAGGTCGTCGTCCAGATGGAGGTGCACGTGGACCGGCCCGCCCGCGTTGTGCAGGACGACGTGGAACGGGCCCCGGACCGTCGCCTCCTCGGGCGCGTCGATCGCGTGGACTGCCCCCTCGTTGAGTTCCACCCGAAGCGACTCTGACACGAAGTGACAGACGTAGCGAACGACTAAAAGCGTTCAGGTGAGCCGGGGGTCGACATCGGAGTGAGAAAACCAGCCGCTTCTCATACTGAGTACTCTCGTCTCTTCCCGCCGAGCGCCATCCCCGTTGACAACGCTCGGCGGTAACAAGCGAGAGTGATCAGTATCAGTCGTCGTCGCGCATGTCCGGCGGCAGGAGGTTCGGGATGCCGTCCTCGATCGGGTAGACCTCGCCGGTGACGGTGCCGATGAGGCGGCCCTCGATGATCTCCTCGCCGTCGCGCTCGTCGACTTCCAGTTCGAGGTCGCTCTTGTCGAGGGGGTCACAGAGGATGTCCATCAGTGACTCTTTCATCGATCGGTAGGAGGCGAGCGGCCGTGAAAAGGCTACGGGTTCGGTGGACGATCCGCTCCGAGATGGTATATATGAATCCGGGACCACAGACGCTGTGATCTGATAGTGATTACTCTCGTCTCTTACCGCCGAGCGCTGCCAACGGGGGTCGCGCTCGGCGGTAAACAGTGAGAGTAATCACTATGAGTGAAGCCCCGCGTCGGGTAGCGATCGTTCGGCACGTCGACGCGGGGAGGGGTTCGAAAACCGGATCGGAAGCGAGTGCCGACTGTTCGCCTCTTTACTCCCGGCTACTGCTCGAAGGGGTTCCGCAGTTCGATCGTCTGCGCGCGGTCGGGGCCGACGCCGACGGCGTAGATCGGGGCGCCGACCTCCTCGGAGAGGTACTCGAGGTACTCGCGCGCGTTCTCGGGGATGGCGTCGTACCCCTCGGCGGCGACCGCCGCCCAGTCGACCTCCGGCCACGGCTCGAACTCGCGGAGGTTCGGCTCACAGCGGCCCCAGCGCTCGGTCGTCGCGGGCATCGTCAGCAGTTCCTCGCCGTCGAGGTCGTAGGAGTGGCCCACCTTCACCTCGTCGAGGCCGGCGAGGACGTCGATGTGGTTCACCGCGAGGCCGGTGAAGCCGTTCGCGCGGGCGGCGTGACGGAGCATCGGGACGTCCAGCCAGCCGATGCGCCGCGGCCGGCCGGTGACGGTCCCGAACTCGCCGCCCTTCTCCCGGACGTAGTCCGCGAGATCCTCGTCGTCGCCGGTCAGTTCGGTCGGGAGCGGGCCGGTGCCGACCCGCGAGAGGTACGCCTTCACGATGCCGACGACCTCGCCGCGGCCGACGACGGTCGGTCCGACGCCCGTCCCGGTAGCGGCGCCGCCGGCGGTCGGGTTCGAGGAGGTGACGTAGGGGTAGATGCCGTGGTCGATGTCGATCGAGGTCCCCTGGGCGCCCTCGAAGAGGACGCTCTCGCCGGCCTCGATCCGGTCGCCGAGGAACTCCCCGGCGTTGACGGTCATCGATTCCTCGCGCAGTCGCTCGCCGATCTCGCGGTACTCCTCGTAGACGGCGTCGACGTCGAACTCCTCGCCGGCGTCGACGCCGAAGACGTCCTCGGCGAGTGCGCGCTTCTGCGGGACGACGTACTCGAGCCGATCGCGGAGCACCTCGGGGTCGAGCAGGTCGCCGATCCGGATGCCCCGACGGCCGGCCTTGTCCTCGTAAGTCGGGCCGATGCCGCGGCCGGTCGTCCCCGCGTCGAGGTCCGAGTCCGACTTCGCCTCCTCCTCGATCCCGTCGAGGACGCGGTGGTACGGCATAATGACGTGTGCACGGCGCGCCACCCGGACGTCCGGGTCGAGGCCGCGCTCGCGCAGTTCGTCGATCTCGGAGAACAGCGTCTTGGGGTTGACCACGCAGCCGTTGCCGAGGACGCCGATCTTGTCGCGGACGGCGCCGCTCGGGACCAGCGAGAGCTTGTACTCGTCGCCGTCCTGGACGACGGTGTGGCCGGCGTTGTCGCCGCCCTGATACCGGGCGACCACGTCGGCGTCGCCTCCCCACAGGTCGACGAGGGCGCCCTTGCCCTCGTCGCCCAGCTGGGAGCCGACAATCGTGACGGTCATACGTGCCGGTACTTCTCCCCCCGTGAAACGGGTTACGGTCCGCCGCGCGAGTGCCGCGTGAGGTCGATATCGGCGGTTTCCGGCCTAAAACGGACGTTAACCGAAGATTGATTACCCGCGCTAACGTACTTGAGATCGTATTCAGTTTCCCGGTCCGTCGGACGGAGGGCAAGGTTTAAATCCCGACCAGACAAGTTAACAGATGACATGATAGACCGACTCGAAAAGGAAGTGGATATGCTAGAACGCCACTTGCAGGTCCTGAGAATGGTCATCGAGAGCGAACCCATCGGCATCGTGAAGATGTCGAACGAGACCGGGTACCCCCATCACAAGGTCCGCTACTCGCTTCGCGTCCTCGAGGAGGAGAACCTCATCGAGCCGTCGAGCCAGGGCGCCATCACGACCGAGCAGACCGCGGACTTCGTCGACGAACTCGACGAGAAGCTCGATCAGATCGTCGACAAGCTCGACGAGATGAAGATCGAAGAGACCGTCGAAATCGAGAACTGATCGCCGCGATCGGAGGGCCGGAGACGGTTCGTTTTCTACAGATCCGGAACGTTCAGGTGGAATTCGCCGTTCCGCGCCTCCACCAGGCAGAGGTGGTAGCCCTGTTTTCGCGAGAGCTTGACGTACGAGAGCTTGTTTGAGCGTGAGAGGAGGCCCCCGCCAGTCGCGTCGGCGACGGTCTCCAGGGCCCCGGGCTCGTAGAACGACTCGGTGACGTAGAAGCCCGCCGACAGCGACTCGTCGTTCTCGGCGACGGTTCCTGCGTTCTCCACGAGCGAGCCGACCATCGCTTCGGTCGTCGCGTTCCGCGAGGCGTTGATGTCGGCCACGAACAGGGGGTCACCCATCTTGTCGCGGAAGATGACGTCGAAGTCGCGCTGTTCGGCCCCCTCCTCGCCCTGGAATCCGACCGTGCCCGAGAGTTCGACGCGGTCGATCTGCGGAATCGCGTCGAAGACGCCCCCGAGCTTCGTTCGGTTCCCGGTCTCGCCGATCTCGTAGAGCAGGTCCGTGACGACCCACTCGGCGAAGGAGTACTCGGTGCTGTCGCGGAGGAACTCCTCGTACGGCCGGTCGTCGACGACGAGGCCGTCGGTCTCGAAGGTGGTGTGGTGTTCGAGCCGGAGGTTCGCGCCCACGTCCTCGCGGGCGGCCTTCCCGTCGTGGGCGTGTTCGAGCGTCGCCTCGCCCTTCCTGTCGTACCGGACGAAGAGGTTCGTGCCCGCGAGCGCCCGGTCGGGCGACATCGTTTCGGTCGGGTCGTCGCCGGCGCCGGTACCTTCGCTCGCTCTCGCGGATTCGAGTTCGCTCTCGAGGCGTTCGACCTCCGACTCCAGCCGTTCGCGTTCGGCCTCGAGTTCGTCGATCCGCTCGCGCTGTTTCTCGCGGGCGGCCTCCAACTCTTCGACCCGCTCGCGGTACTCGTCGCGCTCC
>JBDGUM010000081.1:0-6668 GCA_042215855.1 Halobellus sp.
GGCGCGCCCGGGTTCGGATTCGCACCGGCGATCGTCGGCCTGCTCGGCGCCGCGTTCGTCCTCTACCGACGTCGCTGACGCGCGCGCGACTCACCTTCTCCTCGCCGCCCGGAACGAACGCTTTTCAATACCCCCGTCGTGGACGCAGACGTGCAGTCGGCAACGACGTCTCAGGTAACGGTATCGGCCTCCGCGGCGGGGCCGATCGGCCGCGCCGTCCCGCAGTGGCTCCAGTTCCCGGGGTGGCGGATCGTCGGCGCAGTCCTGGTGTTGGGGCTCGGCGTCCTGCTCTCGCGGTACGTCGTCAGGCTCGTCGGACGTCCGGTGGCGAGGCAGTTCCGTCGCCAGAGCGTCGCCCAGATGGTGCTGCGCCTGATCCGGCTCGCCGTCGTGCTCGTCGCCGCCGGCGGCGCGGCGCGGGTGCTCGGCTTCAAGGTCGGCGACCTCGTGCTCTCGGTGACGGTCTTCTCGGCCGTCCTCGGTATCGTCCTCGCGCCGATCGTCGGCAGCGTCATCAACGGGCTGTTCATCCTCGCCGACCAGCCCTACGAGATCGGCGACCTCATCGAACTGACCGACGGCCGCCGCGCCTTCGTCGACGAGATCACGATCCGCTACACGAAGCTGTTCACGCTGGACAACACCTTCCTCGTGATCCCGAACTCCGTGATCCGCGACCAGCTGGTGACCAACTACTCCGCCGAGGACGAGCGCGTGCGCCTCTCGCTCGACGTCCTCGTGACCTACGAATCAGACACCGAACGGGCGAAACGGTTGATGCGCAGCGCCGCCGCCGAGGACGAGGCGGTCATCGGCGGCGGGCCCGACATCCGGATCGGGAGCGCCCGTTACCCCGCCCGGCCGACCGTCCTCCGCGAGGAGTTCGCCGACGACGGCGTGCTCCTGCGGCTTCGCTACTGGGCGAACAAGCCCTACAAGATCCCGACCGTCGAGTCGCGGGTCCGCGACCGGATCTGGGAAGCGGTCGCGGAGACCGACGGCGACGTCGAGTTCGCCTACCCCCACCGCCACCTGGTCTTCGACGACGCGAGCGGGACGCTGGACGCCACGGTGGGCCGCCGGATGGACCGCTCCGGCGCGGACCGCTCGCCGCCGATGGGGCAGGAAGCCTCGGGGGGAGAAACGACGGATTCGGGCGCGGAGTGACCCGGCCGACCCTTACTCTTCGGCCCGTACCGTGACCACCGTGCACTCCAGTTTCTCGCGGAGGTACGACTCGATGTCCGGGTCGTCGAGGAACCGCCGGAGCATCCGCCGCCACCGGCCCGCCTGTTTGGATCCGAGGACGACGATGTCGGCCTCGTCGGCGGCGACCTCCTCGAGGATCGTCTCCTCGACGAGGAACCCTCGCCGGACCACGTACCGCGTCCGTTCCTGGGGACCGAAGGCCGCCTCGACCGCGCGCTTCAGTTCGGCGCGGGTCACCCCGTGGCTCTCCTGGTAGAGGTCGACGTGCAGGACCGTGAGTTCGGCCTCCCGTTCGTTCGCGATCCGGATCGCCTCCGACAGCGTCGCTCGCGAGTGCTTCGACAGCGGGTACCGGACGGGGACCACGACGCGCGTCATCGTCCGACCGGACGCCCCCACGCATCCTGAACGTTTTCACTTCGGATCGCCTTCGTCGATGGCGACGCCCTCATTCCGACGGGAGATTCTGCCGTACGCCGACCGGAATCCGACTGGCAACTCACGTCGAGATGTCGAAGCTGTGGATGGAGTCGTCGGGATCGTGGAGGAACGTGTGCTTAGCGACGATGTAGGCCGATCCGCCGATCTCGGCTTCGGTGACGGTGTGTCCGTCCCGTCGTTCGGCCTCACGGAGTCGACCCTCGAAGCGCGTGCCGATGACGCTCTCGTGGCGGTAGGGTTCGTCGACGGCCAGTTCGTTCTTCGAGTGGAGCAGCGTCATCTTGCCACACGTACCGGTCCCGCACGGCGACCGGTCGACCGCACCTGCGGAGAAGACGACGATATTGCGGTCGGCTTCCTCGCCCGGTTCGTAGAACTCCGTGTGGTCGACGACCAACTCCTCGCCCGAGAACGGATCTTCGACATTCCCCGATTCGTTCACGCGTTCGCGGATTTCCACGCCGTAGTCGACGAACGCGTCCGTGTTGTCGGGCGTGACGCGCAGATCGAACACCGAGGCCGGGACCATCGCGAAGACGTTCCCGGCGTAGACGACGTCGACCGGGACCGCCACGGAGTCGCCGGCGACGTCCATCGAGAGCGTCAGCGAGCCCAGGACGTACGAGGTGATGCCCTCGACAGTCACTCGCTCCACCCCGCCCCCGTTCGAGATTTCGGGGTCGGCCGTCACCAGTCCGGCCGGGGTTTCGACCGTGACCGCTCCGTCGGGATCCAGTTGCCCGGTCTCGACGAGCGCGGTCACGACACCCATCGTCCCGTGCCCACACATATCCTTGTACCCCCCATTGTCGATGAAAAAGACCCCGATGTCGGCCGCGTCGGCCGCCGGCGGCACGGGTATCGCCCCGTACATATCGTCGTGTCCCCGGGGTTCTTTCATAAGCAGCCGGCGCACGTCGTCGGCCTCCTCGCGGAACCGGTCCCGCTGCTCCTCGACGCTGCCGCCGGCGAACCGCTCCGTGTTCAGTCCGCCGGTGACGATCCGCGTGGGTTCGCCGCCCGTGTGCGTGTCTACCGCCTCGATCAGGACGTCGGTCTGCATTATTCGACCTCGTGGGAGAGGGAGTACTCGAACGCGTCGACGGCGTCGACGATCTGTGCGGTCCCCGCTTCGTCGAGTTCGTACTGCGGCGCGCGGACGTTCGCTGGCGCGTGCCCGAGGTGTTCCAGCGCGGCCTTGACGGTTATCTGGGGGTTCTTCGTCAGGAGCGCGTCCTCGAGCGCGAGGATCTCGTCGTGGATCGCCGACGCCGTCTCGCGGTCGCCCTCCCGCGCCGCCGCGACGAGGTCCGCCACGGCGCCCGGGACGACGTTCCCGCAGATGCCGATGAGGCCCGTCGCCCCGGCGTTGATGGCCGGCCACGCCAGCGAGTCCCACCCGGATATGACGTCGAAGTCGGCGTCCTCGGTGCGGCGGATCAGTTCGTGGATCTGTCGCAGGTCACCGAGCGAGTCCTTTATCCCGGCGATGTTGGGATGGTCGGCCAGTTCGACCACTACGTCGGGATCCATATTGAACCCGAACGCCGCGGGGTAGTTGTACAGCAGGATCGGGATCCCGACCGCGTCGGCCACCTCCTCGTAGTGGCGGACCAGGTCCTCGTCGCTCGGCGCGCTGTAGTACGGCGCGTGGACCAGGGCGCCGTCCGCGCCGACCGCCGCGGCGTGGCGGGTCAGTTCGATGACCTCCCAGGTCGAGGGCGCTCCGGTCCCGGCGACGACCGGCGTCGAGGCCTCCTCGACCGCGAACTCGATGACGTCGCGGTGCTCCCCCGGACGCAGGGTGGACCGTTCGCCCGTCGATCCGCACGGCGTGATCCCGGTGACACCGTGGCGCTCCAGGCGGGCGATGTTGTCGGCCAGCGATTCGTAGTCGACGTCCCCGTCGTCGTCGAAGGGGGTCACGATCGGCGGGAAGACGCCCTCCGTAATCTCGGTCATACCGGCTCGAACGTTCCCCCGGCGAGGTAATAAGTTCCCAGTCTCATCCGACAGTCTCGAACCGATCCGTCGCGAGCGTCTCCAGGAGTTCGGGCTTCCGACCGGTCGTGAGCCACTCGGCGAGGAGGTCGCCGACGGCGGGCGCGATCGTGACGCCGTACCCGCTCATCCCGCAGGCGAGCACGTACCCGTCGACGTCGGTCTCGTCGAGGATGCATCTGCCGTCGGGCGTGACCGTCCGGACGCCGTTCCACTCGCTGATGACGTCGAAGTCCAGCACGCCCTCCAGATACGCCTCGGCGACTTCGCCCACCTGCTGGTACATCGACCCCTCGACCGACTGCGTCCCGTCCGGATCCATCGTCCGCGACTCCTCGTAGTCGGTCGCGAGTTTCCCGACGAGTACCTGCGAGGTCCCCTCCTCGCGGAAGTACACGCCCTCCTCGAAGAAGGTGAACGGGAGCGAGATCGGCTGATCGCCCCGGAGCACGAGTATCGGCCCCTCGGTGTGTCGAAGCGGAACGTCGACGCCGACCAGGTCGTTCACCCGCGGGGCCCACGGCCCGGCCGCGTTGACGACGACGTCCGCCGCTCGGAAGCCGTCGGTCGTCTCGACGCCGGTCACCGCCCCGTCGTCCGTCGTGACGTCGGTCACTTCGACGCCCGTCTCGATCTCGACGCCCGCCTCGCGAGCGTCGGCGGCGAAGAACTGGACGATGCCACCGGGGTCCAGCACGCCGTCCTCGGGGAACCACAGCCCGCCGCGGAGGTCGTCGCTCGCGATGCCGTGCTCGGCGATCTCGTCGGGCGGGAGGATCTCCAGGTCCAGACCGAACTCGTCGAAGGACCGCCGCATCTCCCGGATCGTCTCGTACTCGGCGTCGGTCTTCGCCAGATGGAGCGTCCCGATCCGGTCGAACTCGAGCGTCCCGTCGGCGATCTGTTCCTCGTACCACGCCCAGGCGCGTGCACGGAGTTCGTAGGTCTCCCGATCCGGATCCTCCTGGTGGTGGGTGAGCATCGCGGCGGAGTCCGCCGTGGTCCCGGCGCCGAGCACGTCCTTTTCGAGCAGGCGGACGTCGAAATCGGCCTCCCGGAGCCGGTAGGCGATGCTCGTGCCGATGATCCCCCCTCCGACGATAACCACGTTCTCCATAGAGACTGCTGTCGAGCCACTCGCCGAAAGGAATTGTGCCGGGGTGGGGCCCGCCCGGAATGTCTAGGCGGGACTCATACCGTCCACTGTCAGTCAGTACCGCCCGTTCGCCGGAACGGGGTGGCGACGGGCGGTGAACAGCGATCATAGACAGTATCACACAGCACCGATGTGACACACGACCTGTTCGTCGGGGTACTGGAGTCGGGCGCCGTACTCGAACAGCGGCGGAAGCCGCACCCCTCGCTCGGTGGACGTCACTCCCGACCTTCGCCACTCCCGGTCGTCCTGGGCGCCGATCCCGTTGCCGTCTCCCCGTACCGCCGGACGCGACCCTCGACGCTCGGGTCGATTCCGAACTCCCGGGCGTAGGCCGCGAGCACCTCGAACTGGATGTCGCCTTCGCCCGCGCGGTGGCGCTCCGTCAGGGTCGGGAACTCGTGGTCCGTGTGCAGCACGTACGCCGAGGTCGCGATGGTGTAGCGCCGCTCGGGATCGATCGGCTCGCCGCCGACGCGGACCGAGAGGAGTTCGTCTGCGGCGTCGTCCCAGCGGAGTGCCAGTCCGGAGAAGTGGCCGTGCCACCAGCCGGGCTCGCCGAAGTCGACGACGCTCGCCGCGGACTCGCGCACGATCTCGCGGAGTTCCGCGCCGGTGACCTCCGCGCGGACGACGCGCTCCTCGAAGGGGATCACGCTCACGAGGTCGGCGACGGTCACGTCGCCCGACAGCGGGGGCCCGTTCCGGATGCCGCCGCTGTTCTGGAGCCCGACGTCGGCGTCGAACGACCACCGGTAGGCGTCGGCGACGAGGTTTCCGAGGCGGCACTCGCCGCCGAAGATCGTCTCCTCGCTCCGGTTCAGCGGGTCGTCCACGTGGGCGACGACCTCGTCCAGCCCCGCGTCGTCCACCCGCCCCTCGAGCGCCTCGACGACGTCCTCGGCGACGGGCGCGGCGGCCGTCTCGTGGCGCTCGACGTCGATCTCCTCGCCCAGGCGGACCTCGAAGATCACGTGTCCGTTCGCGCCCGGCCGGAGCAGCAGCGTCCCGTCCACCCGGTCGGCGCGCTCGGCGTGGATGTGCCCGCCGAGGATCAGGTCGACGTCGACGCGCCGGGCGAGTTCGTCGTCGCCGCTTCCGAGGTGCGAGACGGCGACGACGTGGTCGACGTCCCGCGCGCGGAGCGAGGCGACGGCCGACTCGGCGGCCTCGTAGGGGTCCCTGACGTCGATGTCGCCCGCCATCGGATTCAGCGAGGGCGTCGCGGGATCGGTGACGCCGAAGAGACCCACGCGCGCCCCGTCGACGTCGATCACGGTCTCGGGGACGACGTGGTCGGCCGCGAAACGCTCCCCGTCGGCGTCGTAGACGTTCGCCGAGAGCCACGTCTGCGGCGCGTCGGCGACGAGGTCCCGCGCCGCCGCCGGCCCGTAGTCGAAGTCGTGGTTGCCGAAGGTCTCGACGTCGGCGTCGACCGCGTGGAAGAAATCGAGCGCCTGGCGACCGCGTTCGATCAGCGAGAGCACGCCCGGCGCGGTGTTGTCGCCGCTGCCGCAGACCACCGCGTCCGGGCCGTCGAGCGAGCGGATCGCCCCGGTCAGCCGGCCCGCGCGGACCGGGTCGTCGTAGACGTTCTCGATGTCCGAATAGTGGAGGAGACGCGGCATTGCCACTGTCTGGTCGGGCGACGGAGAAGAAATCGTCGGTGTGATCCGGGACCACCCGGCCGCCGTATCCGACGCGCCCGGCGCGCCCGGCACGCCCGTCGCGTCTCGCCCTATTCGCCGTCTCGCAGCTGGAACGCCACGGTCACTTCCGCCTGGTACTCTCTGTCTTCGACGGACGCGATCTCGACGCCGAGTTCGTCCACCTCGATCCAGTGGACGTTGTCGAGTGTCTC
>JBDGUM010000013.1:0-6647 GCA_042215855.1 Halobellus sp.
TCCGCGAGGCGGTCGGCGACGTCCTCGATGAGGGCGTCGGCCGGAACGTCGTAGACACTTACCATAGGGCCCAATTCCCGTCGGCGTCGTTTAAAGCCATCGTATCGGCGCTACGGGGCGTGAGACGCTCTCTCGGGGATCCGTCGCCGGCGGCCTACTCGGGACCGGCGCCGATCCCGAGCCCCGAGCCGATCCAGGCGACGACCGTGCCGCCCAGAACGGTCGGCACCCAGTAGACCGCCCCGCGGAAGATGACGACGGCCGCGACCGCGATCGGCTCGGTGACGTGGGGCAGCGGCGCGGCCAGGAGCAGGATCACGAGCACGGTCTCGATCCCGCCGGCCCCGCCCGGAAGCGGCGTCACGCCCGCGATCGCGGCGATGGGGACGACGACGAGCGCGACCGAGAGGCGCACGTCGACGCCGATCGCGCCGAAGGCGAGCCAGAGCGCGAGCATCTGACAGAGCCAGCCCGTCGCCGACGCGCCGAGCGCCAACGCCAGCCCGCGGGGGTTGGAGCCGACGCGCTCTATCGCCCGGAAGAAGCCGTTGATCCGGTGTTCGATCCCTTCGGGCGTCGGCACCGACACTCGCGGGAGCCGGTCGGCGAGCGAGCGGATCAGCGGCGTGAGCGCGCTGACGACGCGGTTTTCGAGCTGGTACCGACGCTGCCAGCCCAGATAGACGAGCGTCGGGACGAGAAGCGCAAGCAAGACGATCGCGCCGATCGCGGCCAGGAGGTCCCGATTCGCTCCGAGTGCGACCTCCGTCGCGAAGTAGCCCGCGCCGATCAGCGCGAGGGTGATCGAGGGGACGAAGTTCAGCGTGTCCACGCTGGCGATGGCCGCGAGGCTCCGCTCGTACTCGGCGTCGGCGGTCCGGGAGATCAGGTACGCCGTCACGGGCTCGCCGCCCGCCTGTCCGAACGGCGTGATGTTGTTCGAGAACGTCGCGCCCGCGAAGATCAGAAACGACGAGACGTACGAGATGTCGACGCCGAGGACGTCCAGGACCGTGTTCAGCGAGACGCTCCAGGCGGCGAGCCACGCGAGCGTCGCGAGCAGAACGAGAGCGAGATATCCGGGCTCCGCGCTCCGTAGCGTCGCGAGAAGTTCCTCGACGCCGGCGAAGTAAAACAGGAGTGCGAAGACGACCACGACTCCGGCGAACCCGAGAACGGTCGCCCGGAGGTTCTCGCGGACCATACGACGGTCCTCGGCCCTTCCGGGCATCAAGCCATCGAAACGGGTGACGGTGTGTGAGTCGTTGTTGACTCCGGAGGGGAGTCGCCCTCCCGCGTGCGTGACGTCGGCTTTTTGCCCGATCGGATCGGATCGCGGATATGGACGAACGCTCGGCGCTCAGCCGCCTCGCGGCCGCGATTCCGTCGGTCGGCGACGACGCCGCCGTCGTCGACGGCCTCGTGGTGACGACCGATATGCTCCACGAGGCGACCGACTTCCCGCCGGGGACGACCCGCTACACCGCGGGCTGGCGATCGGTCGGCGCGTCGCTGTCGGACGTCGCCGCGATGGGCGCCGACGCGACCGCCGCGGTCGCCGCGTACGCCGCGCCGCGCCTGGTAGCGGCGGAACTCGACGCGTACGTCGAGGGCGCAGTGGACGTCTGCGACGCCGTCGGCGCCGAGTACGTCGGCGGCGACCTCGACACCGGCACGGAGTTCACGGTTGCGACGACCGCGGTCGGCGAGACCGAGACCCCAGTCCGTCGCTCGGGCGCCGAACTCGGCGATGCCGTCTGCGTGACCGGAGCGCTGGGGCGAACCGCGGCGGGGCTCCGGGCGTTCGAGGCCGGCGACGCCGAGCGCGGCAACGACCTCTTTCAGTTCCCGCCGCGGGTCGCGGCCGGGCGGGCGCTCGCGCCGCACGCGACCGCGATGATGGACTCCTCCGACGGGCTCGCGCGGTCGCTCCACCAGCTCGCGGAGGCTTCCGACGTCGGCTTCGACGTCGCGTGGGACGACGTACCGGTCCACGACGCCGTAGACGAGTACGCGGCCGACGCGGCGGATCGGAAACGGATGGCGACGACCGTCGGCGAGGACTTCGAGCTCGTCTGCACAGTCCCGCCCGAAGACGTCGACGCCGCCCGATCCGACTCGCCGGTGCCGGTCTCGACGATCGGGACCGTCACCGAGGCGGACGAGGGGATCCGGATGGACGACGAACCGCTGGCCGACGAGGGCTACACCCACGAGTGAATCGGGAGCGACGAGGGGCCGGTGCGCCGGCAGCGCCGACTACGCCGTCATCACTTCGACCGGGACGAGCAGGAAACAGAGCGCCCCGAGCGCGAACGTGAGGACGCCGACGACGAGCCGGGGCGTGTCCAGCGGCGAGTCGTCGATCGGGTTCGCGGGCCCCTTGAACGCGATGAACGACGAGAGCAGTCCCCAGAACGCCCAGAGTCCGACCGACTCGTTCAGCGCGTAGCCGAGGGCGTAGTGGAGGTACGCCGCGATGCCGAACAGTGCCGCGGGGACGAGCGCCGCGACGCGCTCCTGGGACTCGCCGAGCATCGCGCGGAGGATGTGGCCGCCGTCGAGTTGCCCGACGGGGAGCAGATTGAGGACGGTGAAGAACATCCCGACCCAGCCGCCGATGATCACGGGGTTGACCGCCACGCTCGGATCGGCGTACTCGGTCGGCTCCCCGAGGAGCGACGCGAGGAGGTTCAACAGCGGCGGATTGTTGAACACGATAACCTGGCCCGAGCCTCGAAGCGCCCAGGCCGGGACCTCGATCGGCGGCAGCGAGAGGCCGACCGCGGTGACGACGGTCGTCGCAGCCAGTCCGGCGAGCGGCCCGGCGACCCCGATGTCGAAGAGGGCCTCCCGGTCCGGCATCTGTCCGCGCATCCGGATGATCGCGCCGAGCGTGCCGAACGGGAAGATGAACGGGATCACGTAAGGCAGCGAGACGTCGACGCCGTGGTACCGCCCCATCACGTAGTGCCCGAGTTCGTGGGTCGCCAGCACCCCGAGGACCGCGGCCGTAAACGGCCACGCACTGAGCACTAGAAGCGGATTCGCCAGGAGGTCCGATAGCGGGATGTAGTACCACGTCAGCGCGCCGACCAGGAGGGTCGAGACGATCGTCGCAGCGAAGAGCGCGAGGTTCTTCCAGGGAACGCCGTCGATGCCGTTCGCCGTCGGGCGGGCGACGACGACGTCGTCGCGGGGGCCGCGGGTCGTCGAGACCTGTACCTCGTAGCCGGCCTCGCGGAACGCCTCCCAGACCTCGCGCAGGAGCATCTGCTCGGGGACGAGCGATTCGCCGTAGAAGACCACCCGATCCCCGTCGCGTCTGGTCTCCTGGAGGTGGAACACCGACCGGAGGGCGTCGACCGGCGGTCCGGCCACCGAATCGGGGGAATCCATCGGCAGTTCGTACGGCGCACAGCCGGATAAACTCCCCGACAGAGGCGGCGCACGGACGGGACAGACGCGTCTCTGGAGGCGCGAAAGCGGGAGGAGGTCAGTTGTGAAGACGGTTCGACGGGGGCGAGACGGTGCGGCGTGCGCGGACCAATTCGGGCGAAGGGATGAGCGCTTACGCCGCGTCCGCGGGTTCGACTCGCCAGGTGGTCGCGCTCGTGTACGACCACTTCTCGACGGTGAGCTCCGAGGCGGAGTCCTTGAGCTTCACCATCAGCGCGCCGATCTCCTTCGGCGAGAGGCCGACCTCGTCGGCGATGAACTTGGACTTGAAGTACATCTCGCCGTCCTGGGCCTTCTCGAGGAGGAAGGACTTCAGGCGCTCTTCCTTCGACAGGTCGTCAGCGGCGGGTTCGGTGGAGGGTGTCGTGGTTGCGCTCATCTGTGTCACCTCGCTCCCTGCTTGGTGTCGGGAGAGTATATAAAGGGAGGAACGTTGGAAGGAATTCGGCTCGATTCACCGATAAAGGGTCTCCATCCGGATAGTTCAGAAACACTTCAGAAACCGTTTTATATTTTATAGCCAATTTCGAGTTTTTATTTCATCATATTAATATAGAAATAATATCGCCCCGGAACGCGTCCTATCGGGTCAAACTGGGCGTCAGTAGAGGACGAAAACGGGGTCGGGATCGCGGCGCGCGGGACAGACCGGGATCGAGAACACTATCGGCAGGGTCCGGGTGCGGTCGATTACTGGCGTTCGTGGACCCAGAAGTCCTCCTCGACCGTCGTCTCGCGCTTGAAGATCGGAACCTCGTCCTTCAGGCGATCGATGCCGTCCGAGACCGTCTCGAAGGCCTCCTCGCGGTGGCCGGCGAGGACCACGACGAAGACGATGTCCTCGCCGGATTCGAGGGTGCCCGTGCGGTGGAAGCACGCGACCTCGTGGATGCCCTCGCGCTCCATCAGTTCGGACTCGATCTCCCGCAGCCGCTCTTCGGCGACGCCCTCGTACTTCTCGAAGGTCAGTTCCAGCGTCTCGGGGTCGTCCTCGCCGTCCTTCGTCCGTACCCGCCCCGTGAACGTCGCGATCGCGCCGGCGCGGTCGGCCCGGGGGGAGGCCTTCACCCGTTCGACGAGCGTTTCGAGCGTGACGTGGGGTTCGGCGTCGGCGATCGTCTCGAGAACCGTCGCTACGTCGACTGCACTGGCGTCGGAGGCTTCGATCGCGACGTTCGCGGCCTCGGCCCCGCCGAGCGCGACCGTCGGGAACGAGGCGTCGGGAAACCCGACGAGCAGCGCGTGATCGTACGTCGCTGCGAGGTCGTCGAGGACGTCGTCGAGCGACCGGTCGCCGCCGACGGCGGTCCAGGACCCGTCTCCCAGTGCGTAGGCGGTGTCGACGCCGTCGGGGCGCTTCGCCGACTCGCCGGACGCGGACCGATCGTCGTCCGCGCGGCGTTCGACCACGGCGACGCGGCCGTCGAGATGTGGCGCGACGCGTTCACACAGTGTCGACGCGCCGTCGCCGGCGATTCCGAGTACCTGCATACTCTCGATTCGGGGCGTCGATCGGCTTTATACTGTCGGAGCGGCGGATCCGTCGCGGTCGATCGACGGCCCCGTGACGGAGTCGATTGCCGCAACGGCATACGCGGTTGACAACCCTTAAGCCCGGTTCGCGGCAACGACGGGGCAATGAGAGTCGTCGTCTCTATCGGTGGGAGCGTGCTCGCTCCGGACCTCGACGCCCGTCGGGTCGAGGGCCACGCGGCGGTCGTCCAACGACTCGCCGACGAGGGCTGCGAGATCGGCGCCGTCGTCGGCGGCGGCGGCGTCGCCCGCGACTACATCGGCGCGGCCCGCGAACTCGGCGCCAACGAGGTCCAGCTCGACCAGATCGGCATCGACGTCACCCGGATCAACGCGCGGCTCCTCATCGCCGCGCTCGGGTCGCGGGTCGATCCGAAGGTCGCCCACGACTACGAGGAGGCCGGCGACGCCCTCCGCCGCGGCGACATCTCGGTGATGGGCGGCATTATGCCCGGACAGACCACCGACGCCGTCGCGGCCGCGCTCGCGGAGTACGTCGACGCCGACCTGCTCGTCTACGCCACGAGCGTCGACGGCGTCTACAGCGCCGACCCGAGCACCGACGACGGCGCCGAGAAGTACGACCGGCTGACGGCGGGCGAACTCGTCGACGTGATCGCGCCGATGAGCCGCGACGCCGGCGCCTCCGCGCCCGTCGATCTGCTCGCGGCGAAGCTCATCGAGCGTGCAGAGATGCGAACGATCGTCCTCGACGGAACCGACCCCGAGCGGATCGCCGACGCGGTGCTCCGGGGCGACCACGGCGGCACCGACGTCGTGCCCGCGGGCGGGGACGACGAACCGAGCTACTGGGTGGGCGATGAGTGACGAGACGGAAGACCCAGCGGGCGGGTCGCAGCGCGACTTCTGGGCCGAGGCGGTCGCCGACGAGATCGAGGCCCGCGACCCCGAGGAGCCGATCGTGATCAAGGGCGGCGTCTCGCCCTCGGGCGTGGCTCACCTCGGGAACTTCAACGAGGTCATCCGCGGCTACTTCGTCGCCGAGGTGCTCCGCGAGCGCGGCCGCGAGGTCCGTCAGGTGTTCACGAGCGACGACCGCGACCCGCTCCGGAAGCTCCCCCGGAAGCTCGCGGACGTCGACGGCGAGATCGTCGGCCTCGGCGACGTCGACGCCGGAGCGCTCGGCCGGAACCTGGGTAAGCCCTACACCGACATCCCGGACCCGTTCGGCGAATCGGATTCCTACGCCGCCCACTTCGCGGCGCTCCTGAAGGCCGACGCCGACCGCCTCGGGATCCCGGTCGAGATGGTCTCCAACACGGAGCTCTACGAGGACGGGACCTTCGAGGACGTCGTCGCCCACGTGCTCGAACACGCCGATAAGGCCCGAGAGGTCCTCTCGGAGTACCAGGCGAAGGTCGACGCGGACTACGTCCCGTTCAATCCGATCTGCGAGTCCTGCGGGAAGATCACCGAGACCGTCACGTCGGTCGACCTGGAGGCTCGGACGGTCGAATACACCTGTACCGATATGACCGTCGGCGACGAGACCATCGAGGGCTGCGGCCACGAGGGCACGGCGACCTTCCGCGAGGGCAAACTCCCGTGGCGCTTCGAGTGGCCCGCCCAGTGGCAGGTCCTCGGCGTCGACTTCGAGCCGTTCGGCAAGGACCACGCCGAGGGGTCGTGGCCCT
>JBDGUM010000131.1:0-6616 GCA_042215855.1 Halobellus sp.
AAGGCTCCGAGTTCGCCGTGATCTTCGGCGCGATGGGGATCACCGCCGAGGAGGCGAACGAGTTTATGGAGGACTTCGAGCGCACCGGCGCGCTCGAGCGCTCGGTGGTCTTCATGAACCTCGCGGACGACCCCGCCGTCGAGCGGACGGTCACGCCGCGGATGGTCCTGACCACGGCCGAGTACCTCGCCTTCGAGAAGGATTACCACGTGCTGGTGATCCTGACGGACATGACCAACTACTGCGAGGCGCTCCGCGAGATCGGGGCCGCCCGCGAGGAGGTCCCGGGCCGGCGTGGTTATCCCGGATACATGTACACCGACCTGGCGCAGCTCTACGAGCGCGCCGGTCGGATCGAGGGCCGGGAGGGCTCGGTCACCCAGATCCCGATCCTCACGATGCCGGGCGACGACGACACCCATCCGATCCCCGACCTGACCGGGTACATCACGGAGGGACAGATCTACGTCGACCCCGACCTCAACAGCCAGGGGATCCAGCCGCCGATCAACGTCCTCCCCAGCCTCTCGCGGCTGATGGACGACGGGATCGGCGAGGGGCTCACCCGCGCGGACCACGCCGACGTCTCCGACCAGATGTACGCCGCCTACGCCGAGGGCGAGGACCTGCGCGACCTCGTTAACATCGTCGGCCGCGAGGCGCTCTCCGAGCGCGACAACAAGTACCTCGACTTCGCCGACCGCTTCGAGGAGGAGTTCGTCGACCAGGGCTTCGACACCGACCGCGACCTCGAAGAGACCCTCGAGATCGGGTGGGACCTGCTGTCGATGCTGCCGAAGGAGGAACTCAACCGCGTCGACGAGGAGTTCATCGAGGAGCACTACCGCGAGGACGTCGCGGCCGACAGCGCGACCGAAGAGGAAGCGACGGCCGACTGACCCCGACGGCTCGCGACACCGGTCGACGATCGTTTCGATTTTTCTGCGCGTACCGTTCTCCGACTAGCGGCGACGCCGACCGGCCCAACACGTTTTGGTCGTTCGCCCACAGTCACCGGTATGGGTGTGGGTGAAGACGGCGAAGCGCGGTGGTCCGAGTCGGGAGGAGGCGTCGAATCTGAGTCGGCGTCGGAGTCGAGAGGGGAGAACGGCCCCGACGACCGACCGTCGACGTCCGCGAGCACGGACGCCGTCGACGAGTCGCTGAAGACGCGGGCGATGGACGAGGCCCCCGTCGGCATCACCATCGCCGACGCGAGGGCGCCGGATATGCCGCTCGTGTACGCCAACGCCGCCTTCGAGCGGATCACGGGCTACCCGCCGGAGTACGCCGTCGGGCGCAACTGCCGGTTCCTCCAGGGCGAGGACACCCGCGACGAACCGGTCGCGGAGATGCGCCGGGCCATCGAGGAGGACCGCGCGACGACGGTCGAACTCCGGAACTACCGGCGCGACGGCGAGCTGTTCTGGAACGAGGTGACGATCGCGCCGCTCCGCGACGGGGCCGGCGAGGTCGCGTACTACGTGGGGTTCCAGCAGGACGTCACGCGGCGCAAGCGCGCCGAGCGGGCCGCGGCGCACCGGGCGGCGCGGATCGAGCGCGAGCGGACGGCCCAAAAGCGGCTGTTGGAGCGGCTCGACGGGGTCGTCAGCGACGTCACGGAGGCGGTGACGCACCCGGACTCGCGGGCCGACCTCGAGCGGCGCGTCGTCGAGGCGATCGGGGCGGCGTACGCCGGCGCCTGGATCGGCACCTACGACCCGTCGACGGAGGCGATCGCCGTGCAGGAGTCCGTCGGCGCGACCGGTGGGATCACCACCGACGACGCGCTTCCGCTCGGTGACGGCGACGACGGGGTCGACGGCGAAGGCGATCCGCTCCCGGAGGCCGACCGCGAGACGGCGGCCGCCACCGTCGCGGCCGTCGCGGGCGCCTGCGAGGATCGGTACGTGCACATCGAGCCGATCGGCGACGTCGAGGGGGACGGCGGCGACGCGGCCGTCGCGGCGATCCCCCTCCACTACGGCGACGTGACATACGGCGTCGCGGCCGTCTACACCGGCGCGCCCCCGTCCCACAGCTACGAGCGGGCGGTGCTGACCGCGCTCGGGCGGGCGATCGCGACGGGGATCAACGCCCTCGAGAGCCACCGGACGCTCCAGAGCGAGTCGGCCGTCGAGGTGCGGTTCGAGACGCGGGATCACCCGCTCGTCGAGTTCGCGGCGGCCATCGACAGCCGGCTCCGATACGCGGGGAGCCTCGCCGACCGGACGCGCTCGACGATGCTGTTCGAGGTCGGTCACGAGGAGTCGGGTTCGGAGATCGACGCCGGGGACCTCGCCGACGCCGCGGCGACAGTCCCCGCGGTCGACGTCCATAGCGTGCTGGCGGAGACGGCCGACAGTCCGGTCGTCGAGCTCTCGGTGACGGACTCGCGGCTCCGCGACCTGCTCGAGGAACACGGGGCCGAGCTCCGGGCGCTCCGGATCGACCCCGCGCGCTCGACGACCACCGTCGAGGTCGGCCGCGAGGAGATGGCGCAGTCGCTGGCCGACGCCGTGATGGAGCGCTTTGCGGACGCGGAACTCGTCGGGTATCGCCGCCGGAAACAGCGCAACGAGACCCGCCGAGAGTTCGTCGCGGAGCTCCGCTCCGAACTGACCGAGCGACAGCAGGCTGCGCTGACCCGCGCGTACACGGCCGGCTACTTCGAGTGGCCGCACGAGGCGACCGGCGACGAGATCGCCGAGTCGATGGGCATCGGCCGGTCGACGTTCCACCAGCACCTCCGCAGCGCCCAGCGGAAGCTCGTCGGCGCCGTCGTCGACAACGACATCCTGCGGTCTCGGGGGGCCGACGGCCGACCGTCCAACTAGTTGTGTATGGTGCTTACCATAATTACCTCCCTAGTACCAACCGTACTATGCCGCAACCTGGTAGCGAAGGAATATGGCTGTGGATCGGCACGCTCGGAATGTTCCTGGGGATGCTGTACTTCATCGCCAGGGGCTGGGGCGAAACGGACAGACGGCGGCAGGAGTTCTATATCGTCACGATATTCATCACCGCCATCGCGTTCGTCAACTACCTCGCGATGGCGCTCGGCTTCGGGCTCACGACGGTCACGGTCGGTGGCGAGGAGCTACCGATCTACTGGGCCCGGTACACTGACTGGTTCTTCACCACGCCGCTGCTCCTCGTCGACCTCGGCCTCCTCGCCGGGGCGAACCGCAACGAGCTCGCGTCGCTCGTCGGCCTCGACATGCTGATGATCGGGACCGGCGTGCTCGCGACGCTGTCGGGCGGCGCCGGCGTCCTCTCCGCGGGCGCGCGCCGGATCATCTGGTGGGGCGTCTCGACGGGCTTCCTGCTCGTCCTGCTGTACATGCTGTACGGCTCCCTCGACGAGAAGGCGAGTCGCCTCTCGGGCGACGCGGCGTCGACGTTCAGCACGCTCCGGACGCTGATCGTCGTCGTCTGGCTGATCTACCCGGTGTGGTGGATCATCGGTACCGAGGGGCTCCAGATCGTCTCGCTGTACGTCGAGACGGCCGGATTTATGGTGCTGGACCTGGTCGCTAAGGTCGGCTTCGGGATCATCCTGCTGTCGAGCCGCGAGGTGCTCGACGCCGCCGGCTCGGCCGCAGGCGCCGAGGCTGCCGACTGATCGCCGGCCCCGCGCGGATCGGTAGGGGGTCGGCCTTCACCCCTCGGCCCGGTCGATCGGTGACCGGACCGAGCGAGTGACCGAACGGACGCCGGCCGCGACGGCGCCGTCGATCCCGACGCGACGGACCAACTGATGACGACGACGCTCACCTACCTCCAGTTCCACCTGGCGTTCCTGGTGCCCGCGGTGATGCTCCTCGTCGCGACGGGGTTCGTGAGCCGCGCCCGCATCGGCGAAGACGGGACGGCCTGGAGCGGCGCCGGTCTCCGCCGGTACTGGATCGGGGTGGGGATCGTCACGGTCGTCGCGGTCGCGTACACGACGCCGTGGGACAACTTCCTGATCGCGCGGGGCGTCTGGTGGTACGGCGACGGCACGACGATCGCGACGGTCGGCCACGCGCCGATCGAGGAGTACCTCTTCATCGTCGTCCAGCCCTGGCTGACGGCGCTGTGGCTCTCACACCTGTCGGTCCCGACCACCTGGCCGGCCGCGGATCGACCCGTCGGGAGCCGCCTCGTCGCGCTCGGGCTCGCCACGGGGATCGGCCTCGCCGGTTGGTGGATGCTCTCGCTGGACGCGACGTTCTACCTCGGTGCGATTCTCGCGTGGGCGGCGCCGGTGTTGGCCCTGCAGTGGCTCGTCGGCGCCCCGCAGCTGTGGGCGCGGCGCCGACTCGTCGCGGTCGGCACGCTCGTCCCGGTGCTGTACCTCTGTACTGTCGATCGAATCGCCATCGAACTCGGGATCTGGGTCCTCTCCGAGCAGTACACGACCGGGCTCTACCTCCTCGGCCTCCCGGTCGAGGAGGCGACGTTCTTCCTCGTGACGAACCTGTTCGTGGTGCAGGGGCTCGTCCTGTATAGACCGGTCGTGGCGGAGTTGTTGTCACCCGAATCGGCGTCGGGTGCGGCCTGGCGGCGACGGATCCGGGCACTCGGCATCGACTTCGACGGGTAACGATGGCGGGCGCCAGGTCGACTCCGGCGTCGGTCGCGCGGGCCCCGATGGTCGCGGTCGGCGTCCGCCCCGCGTGGCTCGCGATCGGCGCCGTCGCGCTCCTCGCCGCGGTGGATGCGGCGACGGGAATATCCGGCTCGCTGCCGGCGTGGATCCGCTACGCGCCGCTCGCGGTGAGCCTGGTCCTCTTCGGACTGCCGCACGGCGCGGTCGATCACCTGGCGCCCGCCCGTGTGGTCGGCGAGCGCCCGACGCCTCGGTGGCTCGCACTGGTGGGGCTCCTGTACCTGGTTCTGGGCTGTGCGTACGCGGCGCTGTGGTACCTCGCGCCCGCCGCGTCGGCCGCGTTCTTCATCGGCCTCACGTGGTTCCACTGGGGCCAGGGCGACCTCTACGCGCTCGACGCGCTCGGCGGGACGCACCTCGAGAACCGGGCGGTCCGGATCGGGACGCTCCTCGTCCGCGGCGGGCTCCCGATGCTCGTCCCCCTGCTCCGGTTCCCGGACCGCTACCGGGACGTCGTGGACGCGTGGGTGGCGCTCTTTGACACCGGGCTGGACGCCGCGTGGCTCTTCGCGCCCGAGACGCGGCTGGCGCTCGGCGGAGGGTTCGCGGCTGTGACGGCGGCGACGCTCCTCGTCGGTCGCCTCCGCGGCGGCGGGAAGGTGTGGCGCTACGACGCCGGCGAGACGGTTCTGCTGTGGGCGTACTTCCTGCTGGTGCCGCCGCTCGTCGCCGTCGGCGTGTACTTCTGCGTGTGGCACTCGCTGCGCCACATCGCGCGGCTCGTCGCCGTCGATCCGGGTGCGCGCGACGCCTTCACCGACCGCGGTACGGTGTCCGCGCTGCGCAGAACGGGGCGCGACGCCTTCCCCCTGACGGCGGTCTCGATCGCGCTGCTGGCCGGCGTCGCCGTCGTCGCGGGCGTGGACGCCGACCTCGAGACGCTGGCCGCGCTGTACCTCGTGTTCATCGCCGTGCTCACGCTCCCGCACGTCGCGGTCGTCGCCTGGATGGACTGGGCCGAAACGGCCGGTCTGGCGCGCCTCGTTCGCGAACAGTAAAAGGTTAACAGGCTCGGTTCACAACCTTCGCGTAATGGCCGAAGACGTCAAACCGACCCGGAAGAACCTGATGGAGATCGAGGACCGGATCGAACTCTCCGAACGCGGTCACGACACGCTCGAACAGAAGCGTGACGGCCTCATTATGGAGTTTATGGACATCCTCGATCAGGCTCAGGACATCCGGTCGGAACTCGACGAGGACTACGAGACCGCCCAGGAGAAGCTCAATATGGCGCGGGCGATGGAGGGCGACGTCGCCGTCCGCGGGGCGGCCGCAGCGCTGAAGGAACACCCCGAGATCACGACCCAGTCGAAGAACATCATGGGCGTCGTCGTGCCGCAGATCGAATCATCACGGGTCCGGAAGAGCCTCGACCAACGCGGCTACGGGCTGCTCGGCTCCTCCGCGCGGATCGACGAGGCGGCCGACGCCTACGAAGAGCTGCTCGAGACGATCATCCTCGCGGCCGAGGTCGAGACCGCGATGAAGAAGATGCTCGAGGAGATCGAGAAGACGAAGCGCCGGGTCAACGCCCTGGAGTTCAAGCTCCTGCCCGACCTCTACGACAACAAGGAGTACATCGAGCAGAAGCTCGAAGAACAGGAGCGCGAGGAGATCTTCCGGCTGAAGAAGATCAAGAACAAGAAGGAGGCCGAAGAGGCCGAAGAAGAGGCCGAGGCCGAGGCGGAGGCCGCGGCCCCCGCGGACGACTGAACCGACGCCGTCCCGATCCCACCCGACGCGTCTTTGGCGGTCCGCCCGCTCGGCCGCGGTCGTTTCTTCTCTCCCCGCTGCGCTGTCCCCCCGAGAGCGACCGCGACGTCGCCGCCGCGCGGGGGTCGCTCCCACGCCGTCGGCAGATGATAAGTCTTAATTAGACTACCGGGCAACGAGGAAGTGGAGCAGGCCCGGGTGGTGTAGTGGCCCATCATACGACCCTGTCACGGTCGTGACGCG
>JBDGUM010000036.1:0-6410 GCA_042215855.1 Halobellus sp.
CCGACGCGATCCGAAACGCTCAGCCTCTCGGCTCCCGTCCCGGCGAACGTGACCGACGCTGACGACACTGACGGCGGACGCGATGTCGACTCGGCGGGCGACCGCCGGACCGGCGTGTTCGTCGTCGAGACGGACGCCGAGCGCCGGGACGCCTTCTCGGTCCGGCGGGCGGTGTTCGTCGACGAACAGGGCGTCGACGAGGAGATCGAGTACGACGAACACGACGAACCCGACGCCGACGCGATCCACTTCGTCGCCTACGACGACGGCGAGGTCGTCGGCGCGGCGCGGCTGCGATCGGCCGACGAGACCACCGCGAAGGCCGAACGGGTCGCCGTCGCGGCCGACAGGCGCGGCGAGGGCTGGGGCCGGGAGATTATGCGCGAGGTCGAGGAGACGGCGAACCGCGAGGGCTTCGACCGACTGGCGCTCCACGCGCAGACGCGCGTCCGGGAGTTCTACGAGCGGCTCGGCTACGACGCCCACGGCGAGGAGTTCGAGGAGGCGGGGATCCCGCATATCGCGATGTCGACCGATCTCGACGGCGACGCGTAGGGCGGTTCGCCGATCGGATCGCCGCGCCGTTTCCGGCGCGAGCGTTTATATACGAGACCGCGGCCAGAGTCCCTGTGATCTGAACACGACCCCGCGTCGGGCCGCGGATGCTCGACACGTCGGCGCGGGGGCGGGAGTGTCGGCTGTCAGCCCTAATCCAACTGCTTCGAGACGTACGGACCGTCCTGGTGGTAACCGAGCTTCTCGCGGTAGTACTGGCGGGCGCCGATCCCGGAGATGATCGCCAGCGCGTCGTAGCCGGCGTCGGCGGCGAGTTCCTCCGCCCGGCGGACGAGCCGGCGGCCGTAGCCCCGGTGCTGCCACTCGCCCTCGCCGCTGCCGATGCCGGCCTCGCTCCCGTAGACGTGGAGCTCGCGCACGATCGCGGCGTCTTCCAGTTCGCGCCGGACCGGGTCGTTCGGGAAGCGGAGCCGACAGAAGCCCACGAGCAGGTCCTCGACGGGGTCCTCGAACGCCAGGAAGTGCTCGGTCCCGCCGGCGACCTCGTAGGTCGTTTCGTTCAACTCTACCCGCTCGGGATCGGGATCGGCCTGGTTCATTCCGGCCTCGCGGGCCCGGATGTCGCGGATCTCGATGCCCTTCTCCTCGGCGCGCTGCTCGGCCAACTGTCGGAGGTTCGACTTCCAGACGCCGGCGTCGATGAAGTCCGCGGGGATGTCGCGCTGGACGCGCTGGAGCCGGGTGTACTCGGGGATCATCCCCATCACCTCGCTCACGATCTCGGCGGCCTCCTCGTTGTCGAGCGGCTCGAACTCGTCGCGCCGCCACTGGTCGTAGACGCGCGTCCCGCGGACGACGAGCGTCGGGTAGATCTTCAGGTAGTCGGGCCGGTACTCCCCGCGCTCGAACAACTGCCGGAAGTCCTCGAGGATCATCTCCTTCGTCATCCCCGGCTGGCCCGGCATCATATGGAAGCCCACCTTGAAGCCCGCGTCGCGGAGCCGTCGGTTCGCGTCGATCGACGCCTGGACGCCGTGACCGCGGTGCATTTCTCTATTTATGCGCTCGTAGGTCGTCTGGACGCCGACCTCGACCTTCGTCGCGCCGAGGTCGAGCATCCGGTCGATCTGTTCGGGGTCGCACCAGTCGGGCTTCGTCTCGAAGGTCGTCCCGATGTTCCGGATCTCGGCGGTCTCGTTCTCGGCGATGACGTCCTCGAGGTACCGGAACTCGACGTCCTCTGGATCCGGTTTGAACGACTGGTCTTCGGCCGGCTCCGGCTGGGAATCCAGATCGTAGTCGTTCAGCGCCTCTAGCGCGCGCTTGACGAACCACTCCTGGTAGTCGTGGCTGCGGGCGGTCATCGTCCCGCCCATCAGGATGAGTTCGACCTTGTCGACCGGATGGCCGATGTGCCGGAGCTGCTCGAGCCGCAGGGTCACCTGGCCGTACGGGTCGTAGTCGTTCTGCTCGCCGCGGGCGGCCGCGGGCTCGTGGCCGGTGTACGACTGCGAGGAGTCGAACTCCGAGGCCGGCCCGCCCGGGCAGTAGAGGCACTTCCCGTGCGGGCACATATGCGGCGAGGTCATGATCGCCACCGGCGAGACGCCGGAGGCGGTCCGGACGGGCTTGCGGCGGACGACCGCCTTCACCTCCTCGCGGCGGCCCTCGGGTGCGTACTGGAGGATCTCGGCGTTCTTGGGGACCTTCGGCGAGGAATGCTCCGAGCAGGCATCGAGCTTCGCCGACTCCAGGCTGTCGCGATCGATCTCGCCGTCGAGGATGCGCTCCACGAGGTCCTCGCAGGTACGGCGGAACGCGTCGCTCTCGGTGGGGTCCGACTCGCCGTCGCTCCCGGCGTCCGTGCTCACGGTCGGATCACCGCCGCGCGTCCCAGCGACCGTCTCATTACGCAGTTCTCGTCCGGTTTCGGGGTTAAGCGTGTCGCTCCCGGTCGTCGGAACGGAAGCGGAACGCGGAGCGCCCGTGGGAACGCCGACCTACAGCTGGTCGACGACGGCGTCGACGACGGCGTCGACGACGCGTTCGCGGGCGCCCGAGAGGAACTCGATGCGGTTCTGCCGGACGCCGACCGCCGTGACGCCGCCCTCGGGGACGGCCTCGCGAGCGGTCCGGGCGGCCGTCCGAACGGAGACGTCGTCGTCGACGCGCACGAAGAGTTCGTCGGTCGAGTAGACGATCGTCACCGCGTCACCGCTGCGGCGGTGGAGCGCCGAAGCCAGCAGCGACGTCGGCGGGAAGTCGAACCGGTGGCTGTAGGAGTCGGCGTCGAGCACGCCCACGTCGACTCCCTCGACGGAGCGGGACTCGAGGTTCGCCTGCGCGGTCGCGACCTCGTCGTCGAGCTTGCTGCGGAACTGCTCGGACACGTGGCCGGCGAGCCCGCCGTCGTCCTCGAACAGGAGGTCGGTGATGAGTTCGCGCTTGTCCTGGTAGGACTGGTAGTACGCCTCCAGCGCGACGGCCTCCCGGAGCTCGCGCGTCCGGTCGGCGTCGTAGCCGGCCTCCGCGGCGAGGTCGGCGTACGCCCGCGGGACGTCCTCCCAGTAACTCACGGCCGGGAGGTGCGCCAGGTCGTCGGCCACGTCGCCGTTGACCGCCGACGCGAGGTTCGCGCCGAGCGCGCCGGTCGAGAGGTCCGAGGCGTCCGTGTCGGCGAGACTCGGCGAGACGAGGACACTCGCCTCGTCGACGACTTCGGTGTCGACCTCGTCGGCGTCGACGACGACGCGCGAGGCGCCGTAGACGCCGAGCAGGCCGAGGCCGTCCAGCGAGTCGGTCGTGCCGCCGACGCCGACGAGCACCACGAGCGGCAGCTTCTCGTCGTGGCGCTCGCTGTCCTGGAGCATCCGCGTCACGTCGTTCGTGGCCGCGTCCATCCCGTAGACGGGGTCGTCGAGCGGGCGGCGGGTGAAGAAGTGATACTCGGCGTCGGCGCGGGCGTGCTCGTCGCGGATCAGCGGGAGGACGGCGCGCTCGACGGCCGCGCCGGCGACGTAGCCGTCGGCCGTGGCGGCGTGGCGAACGACGATCGGGCGCGACTGGAGCACGGCCGTCCGGACGGCTTCGGCGGCGTCCGCGAGCTGGTCGGTGACGGCCGCGACGGCGTCGTGGTCGGCGAGCGGCTCGACGGACTCGGGCCGGGCGCGTTCGGTGAGCGCGTCGGCGAGGCGCCCCTCGACCGCGTCGGCCTCCTCGTCCTCGAGTTCGGTCAGTTCCTCGGTCTCGATCTGGAGCTCGCCGCGGCGGAGTTCGACCTCGCCGTCGAGGCGGACGACGTCGCCCTCCTCGACCTCGGGGTAGGCGCGGACGCCGGCCTCGACGAACGCGGCGCAGTCGACGACGGCAGTCTCGTCACGGACCTCGAAGATCGTCGGGCCGCCGGTCTGGCGCGCGCCGACGACCTCGCCCTCGATGCGGACGCGGTCGCCGACGCGGTCGCCGAGGGAATCGACGGTGACGCGCTCGGGCGGCTCTTCGGTCGCCGCCGACTCCTCGGCGGGGTCGGCCTCTTCGGCGGGTTCGGTTTCCTCAGCGGGCTCGGCTTCCTCGACGGCTTCGACCGTCGCGTCCGATTCCGCCACTTCCGTCGTCTCTTCGAGAGTCGACGGTTCGGACTCCGGTTCCCCGGATTCCGGTTCCGACTCGGTTTCCTGCGTCGCGGCCGCACTGCCGCCTCGGCCGCCCGTCTCCGCGGACTCGGTGCCGTTGGTGGCGCGGGACTTCGTGGAGACGCCCTTCGGGGTCTGTTTCACCGGCTCGGGCCCCTGGTCGTCGGCCTCGATCGGCTCGCCGTCGGCGTCGCCCTGAGGGTCGTGGACGCGGGCCCCGCGGAACTCCGATTCGGACTGCCGGATCGACCAGCCGAGGTCGATGTTACCGTTGCTCCTGACGTTCTTCACCTGGACGAACACCGTGTCGCCCGACTCCCAGTCGAGGCTCTCGAGCCGCTGGTCGAGTTCGCTGCGGTGCAGGAGGCCGGTGACGCCCGGCGCGAGATCGACGAACACGCCGAAGTCCGCGAACCCGTCGACCGTGCCCTTGTAGAACCGACCCGGCGTGAGTTGCTCCGGCGAATCGCCTCTGAAATCGAACCAAACGTCCTCGTCGTGCGTAATCCAATCCATTGCAAGAGTCAAATGTGCCACGACTAAAACGATTGTCGAATCCCGCTCGTGCCCGGCGGCGCCGATACCGGTCGAAATCGTGCGGTACGTTCACGCTCCACGTCAGACGATCCCGGCGCTCCGAAGCAGCGCCTCCGCGGCCGGAACGCCTCCGAAGACCGTCCCGAAGAGCAGCACCGCCGGAACCGCACCCGCGAGGATCGCTCGCGCGGTCGTCGTCCCGTGCACCACCCGGAGGCCGACGACGAGCAACGCGGTCCCGTAGAGCGCACAGCCCGCTCGGACCGCGGGGATCGGCACGCCCGCGACGACGCAGGGCGCGGTCGCGTAGGCGATCACCTGGACGGTCTCGCTCACGCCCGCCCGGTCGTCGACGATGAGGATGAGGAGGACGGTCTGAAGCGCCGCGGTCAGGTGGAGCGTCGCCGGCGCGATCACGAGCGCGACGGCGGCGAGCGCGACGAGCGCCGAGACCACCGTTCCCCCCGCGAGCCCCGGAATCCGCGCGGGGACGAACGCGAAGAGGCCGATCGCGTGGGCGACGGCGACGGCGACGGCGAAGACGAGGCCGGGGGCCTGATCGCCGGGCGCGACGCCGTTGACGAAGAACTGACGGGGACGGAGGAGGACCTCGATCCAGGCCCGCGCGACGCCTCGGGGGCCGCGGTCGCGGCCGCCTTCCGGATCGGCTACCCAGGTGGTCACGGTGGGTACTACTCGCGCTGGAGGGTATGACAGTTCCGGCAGCGCGCCTCGTAGGACTCCTCGGCGCCGACGACGATCGTCGGGTCGTCGACGTGTGCGGGCTCGCCGTCGACGAAGCGCTGGTTCCGCGTCGCCGGCTCGCCGCACTGCGCGCAGATCGCCTGCAGTTTGTCGACGTACTCCGCGACGGCCATCAGCTGCGGCAGCGGCTCGAAGGGCTCGCCGCGGTAGGTCTGGTCGATCCCCGAGGCGATCACGCGGCGGCCGTCGTCGGCCAGGCGCTGGCAGACATCGACGAGTTCGGGCCCGAAGAAGTTCGCCTCGTCGACGGCGACGACGTCCTGGCCGTTCAGCGACTCGCGGATCTCCCAGACACCCTCGCCCTCGCTGGGCACGACGGTCGCCTCCCACTGGCGGCCGACGTGAGAGCCGACGGTCGTCTCGCCGTAGCGGTCGTCGACGGCGGGCTTGAAGGCCGCGACGTCCTGGCCCGCGATCTCCGCGCGTCGGAGCCGGCGGAGCAACTCCTCGGTCTTCCCCGAGAACATCGACCCCGTGACCACCTCGATCCAGCCGCTGTTCGTGATCGCGTGCATACCTCCTTCGAGCGCGGTCGAGCGGCAAAACCGTTGTTGGTTCGGCCGCCGGCGACGACCCGACGCGACGACGGGACCGACCACCAATCTTCTAAACCTCGCCCGTCGTACCGTCCCCTATGCAGGCCGTTTTCCACCTCTCCAGCGGCGACGTCGACGACTGGCGCCGCGCGCTCGCGAACGTCCGGAACCTCCTCGGGGACGACGCGGTCGACGTCGACGACGTCGTCCTCGTGGCCAACGGCGACGCGATCCGGGCTTTCGAGTCGGGCTCGCCTGTCTCCACCGAGGTCCGCGGTTTCGGCGAGACGCCCGTGCGGTGCCGCGGCTGTCGGAACTCCGTCGACGCTCGGGACCTCGCGGAGGCCGACCTGCTGGCGAACGTCGACCTCGTGCCTTCCGGCGTCGGCGAACTCGCTCGGCTCCAACACGAGGGGTACGCGTA
>JBDGUM010000015.1:0-6387 GCA_042215855.1 Halobellus sp.
TACAGGTCGCTCAGGAAGGGACTCGCGGCCGCGGTGACGGCCGACGCCAGCGCGTCGGTCCGGGTCATCGCGCCGCCGGTGAACGCGCCCGCGGCGCCCTGCCTCTTCGCGACGTCGGACTCGCCGAGGACGTCGTCCATCACCGGCCCCAGTTCCTCGCCCGCGCGGACGCGCTCGGCGATCGACGCCGGGAGCGGGAGGCTCGGGCCCGCGCCGACGCCCCGGCGGTCGCCGTCGCTGACGACGGCCCACATCACGAGGAGCGCGGGCTCGTCGTCCGCGCCGTCTTCGGTCACGCCGCCCTGGCCGACGCCGGCCACGCCGCCCTCGATCCCGACGCCGAGGTCGTAGTCGTCGGGGTCGAGGACCGCCGCGGCTCGGTTCCCCGCGCCCCGCCGCGTCTCCGCGCGCCCCGTCGGCTGCTCGGAGACGCCGGAGGGGACCGGCTCCGCGACGACCGTCGCGTCCGGGAAGACTCGGGCTGTCGCGTCGCGCTTCACGGGGTTGCCGCTGCCGACTCCGATTCGCATACGGGTCGCTGACGGGGCTCGGAGTATACGCCTTTCGAGATCCGACGGACCGACCGAGGCGACTCCCCCGATCCCTCAGCCGTGGAGGACCGCCGCGAGTCGCTCGATCCCGTCGACGAGCGCGGGACTCGGCTGATTCAGGAGGTCGTCGTCGAAGACGTGGACCGGCGCGTCGAGGTCCCAGCCGCGGTCGGCGAGGACTCCGGGATCGACCCGGTCGCCGTGGCCGCAGTGGTGGACGACGACGTGGTCCGGGTCGGCCCGCGCGACCCGCTCGGCGCTCACCTCCCGCGAGCGATCCCCGGGCTCGCAGAAGGGGTAGCGGCCGCCGGCGGCGTCGACCGCGTCGGGGACCCAGTTCCCCGCGGCCATCGGCGGATCGCCCCACTCCTCGCAGTAGACGACCGGGCGGTCGTCGCTCCCGCGGTCGGCGACCCGGTCCCGGACGGCGTCGATCCGGTCGCGCAGCTCCGCCGCGAGCGCGCTCCCCGCCTCGGGGCGGCCGACCGCGCGGCCGACCGCCTCGACGGAGTCGATCACCGCCGCGAGGGTGTCCGGCTCGACGTGACAGACGTCGTAGCCGCGGTCGCGGAGCTCGTCCCGGACTTCGCGCTGGAGGCCGTCGGCGGTGCAGACGACGTCCGGGTCGAGGTCGGCCAGCCGGTCGTAGTCGGGGTTTAGCCACCCGCCGACGACCGGGCGGTCGAGGTCGCAGTGGGCGGTTACGCCGACGACGGCTTCGTCGGCCCCCATCGCCGCGAGCGACGCCGTAGCGCTGGGCGCGAGCGAGACGACGCGATCGATCGCCGCGTCACCGTCCTCGTCGTCGCCGGCCGCACCGCGGGCCGCGTCGGACCGGTCCATACCTGTCAGCCCGCGGCCGACGCGCAAGTGCGTTGCGGACGGCCGCCGGCGGATCTAGTATATAAATTATCACGGTCGTTTCTCTGGGATGCCTCGGGACGGGCTGTGCGCCGGATTCGGGCAGACGATTCCGAACGCTTTTTGTAACTTCCGTCGGTGGAGTTGGTACGGACCGCTCCGGGCCGTTCGTATCGGATCTCCGGCACGGGGCATTCGTCGCGATACCGATGAGCGAGAAGAGCACCTACACTCGCGTGAACGCGAGAACGAGAGACGAATCGCGAACGAACGAGGGGCGAGACGGCGGCTCGGCCGGCCAGCGCTGGGTCCGCCCCGACGAGGAAGAGGAGGTCGAAGAAGAGTCCGCAGACGAGGAACTCTCCTGCCCGGAGTGCGGCGGCAACGTCGTCGCCGACGACGAGCACGGCGAGACCGTCTGTGACGACTGCGGCCTCGTGATCACCGAGGACTCGGTCGACCGCGGTCCCGAGTGGCGCGCCTTCGACGCCAAGGAGAAGGACCAGAAGTCCCGCGTGGGCGCGCCGACGACGAACACGATGCACGACAAGGGGCTGTCGACCAACATCGACTGGCGCGACAAGGACGCCTACGGCAACTCCCTCTCCTCGAATCAGCGCCAGAAGATGCAGCGGCTCCGCAAGTGGAACGAGCGGTTCCGCACTCGAGATTCAAAGGAGCGCAACCTCAAGCAGGCGCTCGGCGAGATCGACCGAATGGCTTCGGCCCTGGGCCTCCCCGAGAACGTCCGCGAGACGGCCTCGGTCATCTACCGCCGCGCGCTCGACGAGGATCTCCTGCCGGGCCGCTCGATCGAGGGCGTCGCCACCTCGTGCGTCTACGCCGCGGCCCGGATGGCCGGGGTCCCCCGCTCGCTCGACGAGATCGCCGAGGTCTCGCGGGTCCCGAAGAGCGAGGTCGCCCGGACCTACCGCTACATCGCCCGCGAGCTCTCCCTGGAGGTCAAGCCCGCCGACCCCGAGCAGTACGTGCCCCGGTTCGCCTCCGAGCTCGGCCTCTCCGACGAGGCGAAGCTCCGCGCGCGCCAGCTCCTGAAGAACGCCAAGGAGAAGGGCGTCCACTCGGGCAAATCGCCGGTCGGCCTCGCCGCGGCCGCGGTCTACGCCGCGGCCCTGCTGACGAACGAGAAGACGACCCAGGCCGCCGTCAGCGACGTCGCCGACATCTCCGAGGTCACGATCCGCAACCGCTACCACGAACTCCTCGAAGCCGAGGAGAGCATCGGCCTGGCCTGATCGGCCGACGGATCGATCGACTGATCGACCGCAGACGCGTTCTTATCCGTCCGGCGTCTCGACGCCGGTGACCTCGAACCGCGCGCCGCCGTCCGGTCCCTCAGTCACGCCCACCGCCCAGCCGTGCGCGTCGGCGACCCGCTTGACGATCGCCAGGCCCAGACCGGTGCCCTCCTGGGTCGTGGTGTAGTCGGCGTCGAACACCTGGTCGCGCTCGTCCTCGGGGATTCCGGGGCCGTCGTCGGCGACGTAGAAGCCGTCCCTCCCGTCGAGCGCCCCGGTTCGGACCGTGACGTCTGAGCCGCCGTGCGTGATGGCGTTTAGTAACAGGTTCTCGAGCAGGGTCCGGAGCCGCGACTCGTCGGCCTCGAATGAGAGCGTCGAGGTGACGATTACGTCGGCGTTCGAGTCGATTCCGGTCACCCGGTCCCAGCACTGGTCGACCGCCTCGCCGAGGTCGACCGTCTCAGTCTCGGAGATGTCCTGCTCGCTCTGGGCCAGCTTCCGGACCTTGGTGATCATCTCCTCGATCCGCTCTGTGCCCCGCTTCACGTGGTCGAGCTCGTCCCCGCTCGGGTCGTACTTCTGGGCGGCGAGCTCCGCGTAGCCGCCGATGATGTCCACCTGATTTTCGACGTCGTGGGACAGGAAGCTGGTGAGCTCCCGCAGGCGCTCCTTCCGCTCTTCGAGCTCCTGCTCCCGTCGCTTCCGCTCCGTGATGTCCCGGACGTTGACCATCACGCCGCTGATGAGCGGATCGTCGAGGAAGTTGCTGCCGCGGGCTTCGAGCCACCGGATCGATCCGTCCGCGGTCTCGGAACGGAACTCGACGGTCACTTCCCGGTCGGCGTCTTCGATCGTCTTGGCCAGGGCGTTCGCGGCGTACTCCAGGTCCTCCGGGTGGATGGTCTCGAACGCGTCCATCCCGATCAGTTCCTCGGGGTCGTACCCCATCACCCGCTCGACGGCGGGCGAGATGTACTTCACCTTCCCCATCCCGTCGACGACCATCACGTAGTCCGAGGAGTGTTCGAGGATGCGCCCGTACCACTCCGATCGCTTTTCGACCTCCCGTTCGGCGCGGTGTTTGGAGACGGCGTTCTCGATGCGGTTCGCCAGGACGGTGTACCGGTCGGTGTTCGTTCCCTTCTGCAGGTAGTCGGTGACGCCGCGCGAGATGGCCTCGCTCGCGATCTCCTCGCTCCCCTTCCCGGTGAAGAGGATGAACGGCAGTTCGTCGTCGTCCTCCCGCACCGACTCGAGGAACTCCAGCCCGTTCATCGTGGCCATGTCGTAGTCGCTGACGACGCAGTCGACCACACCCTCCTCGATACGCCGGAGCGCCTCGGCCGGCGAGGACTCGGTCACCACCTCGATCCGCTCGGACTCCCGCTCGAGGAACGTCGCCGCCAACTCGGCGAAGTCCGGGTCGTCGTCGAGGTGGAGTACCCGGATCGTCTCGTCCGTCTCCCCCGTGATTACCCCCACAGCCATACACTACTCTTGAATCCGTTGCGTATCAGTGGTCTTAAAATTTGACCGGCGACCGGGGGGCAGCGCGGGGAAGTGACCTCACTTGAGCCCCGTCGAGGCCAGGTGGTACCGAAGCACCTCTTCGGTGCCGTCGATGAAGGGACCGAGATCGACCGTCGAGAGGTCGCGGTCGTACTCGCACAGCTCGTGGTAGTGCCGTTCCCACCGGGTCAGGAAGTGCTTCTCGACGCCGGCGGCTTTGATCCGCTCGACGAGCCGGTCGGCCCGCTCCCCGCCCTCCTCGCGCGCCGCCTCCAGTTCGGTATGCGATACGATGTCGTTGTTCAACGCGTACACGACCGGCCCGGAGCTGAAGTCGCCCTCGCGGATCTCGCGCTCCCACGTGCTGACCCAGTTGCCGATCCGGCCCATAAGCTGGGCGGTCCAGATCGCCTCGCGGAGCGTCGGGAGGTCGTCGCGAACCGCCACCGGAGAGTGCATCAGATCGACGTCGGCGTACGAGAACATCACCATGTTGTGCGACTCGTAGCGCTCCAGGTCGCTCATCGTCGAGAGGTCGGGCCGGCGGATCGCCAGGTCGCTGTACTCGATGCTGTTCGTGGCCTGCTTGACGTCGAACCTGAACAGTTCCTCGTACAGCTCGAAGTGCGGCGCGCGCTCGATCCGATCGACGAGCGTCTCCCACACCCGCGTGGCGAACCGCACGTACTCGGCGTCGACGCCGTCCGCGTCCGGTTCCGGCTCCGTCTCGGCGCTCGGAAGCTTGGCGAGTTCGTTGAACGTCGCCGTGTCGTGATTCTTCTCCAGGAGGTCGTCGAGCAGGGTGACGAACAGGATGATGATCGTCTTGTCGATCGGGACGTCGTCCCGGTACTCGTCGTCGACGCACGGGAGCGTGTTGTTCGGCGCGAGCCGGTGCACCCACTTCCACATAAACGGCGGCCGCGCGTCCCTGAGCGCCTGGTAGTCGTCGACGAGGTCGCGGACGTCGGGGGGCAGTTCGTGCTCGTACACCTCGGTGAGGAGCGTCTCGATCTCGGCCTGTGTCGGGTCCGATCGCGAGACGACGATCGGGTCCTCGCGGGCGGTCTCCCGTATCGTCTCGTCCAGCTGCCGCCGGATGCGCGTCATCCGCGTGAGCAGCTCCGCCCTGGCGTCGTCGTCACCGGCCGTCGCGTTCCCGGTCAGGGACGCCTTCTTCGCGGCGAGCCGGAAGAACTCGCGGCTCTTCCGCTCGAACGACGACCGGTTCGCGAGGACCCGGACCGTCCGGACGAGGGCGTCGCGGTCGACGGGCTTGCTGAGGTACTCGTCGAACCCCATCTCCACGATATCGGTGTCGGGCTCGACCGCGGTGACCATCGCCACGGGGACGTCGTGGCCGGCCTCCCGCAATTGGGAAAGGACCTCGTCGCCGCTGAGGTCGGGCATCTGCCGGTCCAGGAGCAACACGTCGATCCCGGGTCCGAAGCGTTCGAGCGCCTCCCGTCCGCTCGTCGCCGTCCGGACCGTGAACTCGGACTCGGAGTCGAGGTACGTCGCGTAGAGTTCCGCCAGGCTGGGTTCGTCCTCCACGACCATCACGGAAACGGCCGCTTCGTCAGCCTGTTCCATACGTACCGCAACTGCAGCAGGGGCAAGTAAATGTGGGGTATCCGGTCCGTTTCGGACCGGTCAACCTCCCGATATATTCGCCGGCGTCGTACGGGGGGGAACCGGAAATCCGCTCCTGATTCGCCGGTTTCGCCTCGGCGCCCCTTTCGTGCCCTCGCGTTCTCGGACGCTCCTTTTAAGACCACCCACCCCGTCGGCTCGGTTATGACGCACACGCGACGCCGCGCCCTGATCGCGACGCTCGTCGCCGTCCTCGGCGCCAGCGTCGGCGTCGCCGGCGCCGGCCACCTCTACCTCCGGCAGTGGCGCCGCGCCGCCGCGTGGTTCTCGGTCGTCGTGGGCGCGACGCTCGTACTGCTTTCGGTGTTCGTCGACCCGACGGCGCTCAGCCTCTCGAACCCGACGGCCGTCGCGAGCGTCGAACCGAGCTCCCTGCCGATGGCCGTCACCGCGCCGGTGTTCGCGCTCCTGCTCTTGAACGCGCTCGACGCCTACCGGCTCGCCACGCGCGGAAATCGGGCCACGGACGCGCCGCAGTGTCCGGCGTGCGGCGGCGAACTCGACCCCGAGATCGACTTCTGTCCGTGGTGTACGACGCGGCTCGAGTGGGA
>JBDGUM010000034.1:0-6373 GCA_042215855.1 Halobellus sp.
TCCCGACCCGGCGGCTCAGCGACCACTTCGTCTCGGCCGAGGGCACGACCACGAGGTCGGCCCGCCGAGCACGAGCGTCACGACGCCGACCTGCCCCGGTACGAGCCGCTCGATCCCGTTCAGGTCGGTGAGGGCCGCCTGCGCCGTCAGGACGAGGAGGATGACGGCGACGAGCGCTGGCGCGTGCCGGAGCGCGTACGTCAGCGCCCGCGCGGCCCCCCTCGCCAGGACGGAGCGGGAGCCGTCGGCGGCGAGGTCCAGCATGAACGGCACGTCGTCGGTCGTGTCCAGGAGGTTCAGCGAGCAGTACTCGTGGAAGTGGGTCGGGCTCCGCGACGGCTCGTCGACGTCCCACTCCCAGAGCGAATCGACCACGTCGTCGGCGGTGTCCTCGGTCACGGGTCTGATCACCGACGCCCGACCGGCCGGGCCCCGTCGTTCGCGTGGTGCTCACACACCACTCCACTAATACTTTCTCTCTGCGCGACGGCGTCCGCACCTACAGGTACGAGACGGCGACCGTCCGCTCCCCCGCGTCGGTCTCGATCGCGACCTCCTCGACCAGCCGCTCGCGGACCCGCTGGCGCCACGCTTCGACCGCGCGCTGGTGGCGGCGCCGGTGTTCCTCGCGGGAGTACGGCGTCGACGACGCCCGCAGTTCGTCCTCGGTGTCGTCCACCGTCGGATACGCGGGCGGGTCGGCGACGAACCTGGTCGGGGAAATGTGTATCGGGGTCGGTCCCGCACCGCCGGAGCCGTCCTCCGCGGCGCCGTCCCCTCCGGTGTCGTCGTCGGCCGCGACGACGCCGGCGTCGTGGATCCGCGCCCGCATCCGTCCGGCGAACGGCGGCGTCACCCGAAGAACGAGCCGTCGCCGCCCGCGGGCGTTCGCCTCGAGCGCGTCGACGACGTCGTCGGCCGTCACCGCCAGCGCCCGGATCCGCCGCGGGTCGGGCGACGTCGGACCCGCGTCCGCGGGGTCGCCCGCCGCGTTCTCGTCTTCGGCCGCGTCCCTGCCCATCTCACCGGACGTCCCGGCGGGTCGCGTCGGTCGTCCCCAGTTCGCCGTCGCACTCGGGACACCGGGCGCGGAACGAGCCGGGAGTGACGCGGCAGCCGCAGTCCCGACAGACGAACGAGCGTCGACTACTCATCGCACTCGGCTATGGATCCAGGTATGTTAACTCTTGTCGTGGTAGGATAGTCCACGGAAGTTGCGGGCGGCGGGACCGAAGGCGCACCGGCCGGGTTCGCGAACGCATATACGAGGCCGTGCGCAAGGAGGACGTATGACCGACCAACGCCCCGACGGGTCGCCGTGGTTCGCGGACGTCGACCCCGGCGACGTCGACGCCGCGGCGACGGCCGTCCGGGAGGGATCGGCGGACGCGCCGCGCGCGTGGCCGAGCGAGGCCGTCGACGCGGGGTTCGCGGACGACGCGGACGACTACTACGACGCGCTCCGCGCGGCGACCCTCCGGGCGACCCGCGATGCCGTCGCCGAGCGCGAACGGGCAGACGACCAGCAGCTGAAACACGCCGTTCGCGCGATGGACGACGCCGAACGGACGGCGAACGAACTCGCCGAGCGGCTCGCCGAGTGGGCCGGCGCCTTCGACCGCGACGTCCCCACCGGGGTCGACGGCGCGCGCGAGGTCGCCGCGTGGTCGGCCGAGACGCCGGCAGAGGAGCGCGTCGTCTCGCTCGCCGAGCGCGTGGTCGACCTCGACGCCGAGCGCGCCGAGCTCCGGTCGTTCGTCGAGTCCCACGCGCCGGAGGTGGCGCCGAACCTCGCGGCGATGGCCGGGCCCGTCCTCGCGGCGCGGCTGATCTCGCTGGCCGGCGGGTTGGAACCCCTCGCGAAGAAGCCCGCGGGGACGGTCCAGGTCCTGGGGGCGGAGGACGCGCTGTTCGCGCACCTCCGCGGCCGCGGCTCCTCGCCGAAGCACGGCGTCATCTTCACCCACGAGTACGTCCGCGGGACCCACCCCGACCATCGCGGGTCGGCCGCGCGCGCCTTCGCCGGCAAGCTCGCGATCGCGGCGCGGATCGACTACTACTCCGGGGAGTACAAGCAGTCCGTCCACGACGACCTCGAAGACCGGATGGCGACGATCCGGGCGCGGGAGGTCGGCGATGAGTGACGAGCTCCCCGACGGCGTCCGGCGGCTGCCGATCGACGGCCGCGAGCGACTCGCGACCCGGGGCGAGACGGTGTACGGCGAGCCGCGGACGGACGACGGCTGGCGCGCGTGGGACGCCGGCCGCTCGAAGCTCGGCGCGATGCTCGAACTCGGGATGGACACGGGCCTCGACGGCGGCGAGCGCGTCCTCTATCTCGGCGCGGCGTCCGGGACGACCGTCTCCCACGTCGCCGACTTCGCGGGGCCGACCTACGCCGTCGAGTTCGCGCCGCGGCCCGCGCGCGACCTGGTCGGCGTCGCCGAGGACCGGGACAACCTCTTCCCGCTCCTGAAGGACGCCCGCGAGCCCGCGTCGTACGCCCACGTCGTCGAGGCCGACCTCGACTGTCTGATCCAGGACGTCGCCACCCGCGGACAGGCGACCGTCGCCGTCCGGAACCGACAGTTCCTCGCGTCCGACGGGCGGCTGCTCGCGGCGATCAAGGCGCGCAGCGAGGACGTGCTCCGGGAGCCCGCGGATGTCTTCGAGGACGTCCTCGACGAACTCCGGGAGGCGTATCGGATCCTCGAGACCGAGCGGCTGGACCGCTACCACGACGACCACCTCGCGGTCGTCGCCGAGCCGAAGTAGGAGCCCGGTCAGCGCGGGAGACCTCGGCCGGGACGGCCGACCGCGACGCCGCCGTTTGACGAAGCCTTCGCCGGAGCCCGCGACATATTTAATCGGCCGCTGCAAACCACGGGTCGATGGACCTAGGGTCGGCTGACGCCTTCGACCGGATGGGCACGCTCGGCGTCGAAGAGGAGTTCTACATCGTCGACGAGCGCGGCCGCCCGGTCTCGGGCATCGCTGATCTCGTCTACGACCACCCGCCGACGGGGATCCTCGAAGACCGGATCGACCACGAGCTGTTCCAGTTCACGATCGAGACGCAGACGCCGCTCATCGAAGACGTCGGCGGTGCGGGCTCGGTGATCCGCGAGGTCCGCGAGGCGCTCGTCGACCACGCCGCCGCGCACGGGTACCGCATCGCGGCCGCGGGGCTCCACCCGACGGCGGAGTGGTACGAGGAGGACCACGCCACGAAGCCGCGGTACCAGTCCCAACTGGAGCGGATCCAGTACCCCCAGCACCGGAACATCACCTCGGGACTCCACGTCCACGTCGGCGTCGACGACGCGGAGAAGGCCACCTGGATCGCGAACGAACTGCGGTGGTACCTCCCGCCGGTGCTCGCGCTCTCGGTCAACTCCCCGTTCTGGTGCGGCTCCGACACCGGGCTGGCCTCCGCCCGCGCGAAGATCTTCGAGGCGCTCCCGAACACGGGGATGCCGACCCGATTTTCGGACTTCCAGGCGTTCCTCGACTTCGAGCGGCGGATGGTCGAACTCGGCTCGATCGAGGACCGGGGCGAACTCTGGTACGACGTGCGCCCGCACACCGGCCACGGCACCGTCGAGGTGCGGACGCCGGACGCCCAGACCGACCCCGCCGCGACGGTCGACTTCGTCGAGTACGTCCACGCGCTCGTGACGGACCTCGCGGCGCGCTACGAGGACGGCGAGTCGGGGACCGACGTCCGCCGGGAGATCCTCGACGCCAACAAGTGGCACGCGATGCGCTACGGCTACGACGCCGAGTTCATCACCCGCGACGCCGAGGATACCGTGACCCTCCCGGAGTTCGTCGCGGTCGAGTCCGACCGCCTCGCGACCGACGCGCTCCGCCGCCGACTCGACGCCGAGAGCGACGCCGCGTGGCAGCGACGCGTCGCCGACGAGGAGGGATTCGACGCGCTCTGCGAGTCGCTCTGCCTCGACTGACAGGGCCCCGCGAGAAAGGCTTTTGACCCGCGAGATCTGACCTTCTGCGTAGAACACGATGTCCTCCGACGAGCCACACGACGACGGCGACGACAGCGGTATCGACAGCGGAGCGGGCGAGGCCGAACACGACGAGGGGGCCGTCGACATCGAGGTCGGCGGCGATCCGGCCGGCGAAGATGCGGCCGACGACGCGGAATCCCGGAGCGCGCGCGAACGGCTGGAGGCCGAGGCCGACCGCGCCGTCTCGGAGTTCGACGAGGGGGTCGTCGACCTGCTCGCGTGGCTGCTCGACACGGAGACCCGCGCCCGGATCTACGTCTACCTCCGGAAGAACCCCCACTCCACGAGCGAGGAGGTCGCCGACGGGACCGGGCTCTACCCGAGCACCGTCCGGGAGGCCCTGGCGGAACTCCACGAAGAGGACACGGTCTCGCGGCGCAAGCGCGAGAACGCGGGCGCCGGCAACAACCCCTACGAGTACACCGCGATCGCGCCGAGCGACCTGGTCCGGAGCGTCGCCGAGCAGGTCCAGTCCGAGCTGAACACGGTGTTCAATCTGGACCGCCGGCTCGGCGGCTCCGACGAGGACGAGGGCACCGGTCCGGTCAGCATCACCGTCGGCGAGACGGACGGCGAGTCCGACGCCGAGTCGGCCGCGGACGGCGGCGACGAACCCGACGACGACGAGGGCGACGAGTCCGCGTAGCGTCCCAGACTGCCGTTCGCCGTCGGTCATCGGCGGTTTCGCGTCATTTTTAACGTTTCCCGGTGACGTATCGCTAATGACCGGGCCTTGGACCGAGTGGGACCACGTGCTGAAAGTGGACCCGGACAAAGACCTCGTCGACGGAGAGACGTTCGAAGACGTCTGTCAGACGGGCACCGACGCCATCGAAATCGGCGGGACGCTCGACATCACGACCGACAAGATGCAGAACGTCGTCGACGCCTGCGCGCGCTACGACGTGCCGCTCTACCAGGAGCCCTCGAACCCCGGCGTCGTCATCGAGTCCGAGGCGCTCGACGGCTACCTCGTCCCCACCGTGTTCAACGCCGACTCCTCCTTCTGGGTCACCGGCGCGCACAAGGAGTGGGTCCGGATCGACGGCCCGCTCGACTGGGACCGCACCACGACCGAGGCGTACATCGTCCTCAACCCAGAGGCCTCGGTCGCGGAGCTCACGGAAGCCGACACCGACCAGACTGCCGACGACGTCGCCTCCTTCGCCGCCGTCGCAGAGAAGATGTTCGGCCAGGAGATCGTCTACGTCGAGTACTCGGGCACCTTCGGCGACACAGAGAAGGTCCAGGCCGCCCGCGACGCCCTCGAGGAGTCGACGCTGTTCTACGGCGGCGGCATCGGCGACTACGACAGCGCCTACGAGATGGGCAAGCACGCGGACGCGATCGTCGTCGGCGACCTGCTCCACGACGAGGGGGTCGACGCCGTCCGCGAGACCGTCGAGGGCGTGAAGGACGCCCACGCCGAGGCCGTCGTGGAGTAACGGTGTTTTGACTGATCGTGTTTGGCCCATTCGCCTCACGGTTGTAGCAGGACAATTTGTGCGGTATCGGTTTCAGGTCAATTTAGGTGAATCATCAGTCAGATCCTGCTATATTTAAACTAAGCTCAAAATCTGAACTATAAAACCGCCAGCAAGCGTCAGGAAACCACCTGCTCTAATTTTTGATTCTCCCTGCCCGATTAGCTCCTGAACTCGAATTCTGAACTGGGGGTATGGAATATTTGAGTATCTTTCTTGTACCATCTCATCACTTTCCTCAACTGAATAAAATCCGTATATTTTCTCTAATGGAGATACTGGGAGTCTTTCTGTCTGTACTGCGAGAACATCTGGCGGACGATCAAAATCAGATTCTTCTGGCGGTTTTATTGAATGTATTTCCTCACGTAGGTCTGAAAATCCGGTCTCGTGTTTCGACAAACCTCCCTGTGAATCAAGCTTGCTCAATGCATTTCTCAGTCTCCCTGCTCTGTGGTATCTTCTCAGAAAGGGAATATCGGGTATCGAAATAACAAACGCCCCAATTACATCGAGACCCAGACCTAAAATCTGCAATTCAGGGACGGGCATCAGTATGGTATTCTACTTGTCGGATGTTGAATATTAGGCTATTCAATCAGAAGCCTATAGAGAAATTAAAAACAAGGGTGGACTATCCCCTGACGTGGTTGCTCGGTTCCTGTACTGACTATCCGCGAGCGAAGCGAGCGGTTCACGCCGACGAGCGGCCGAAGGCCGCGAGTCGGCGATTCTTTTTGGTCCAGCTTTTTGCAACGAGCGGTGCGCCGAAGGCGCACCCGAGTCAGCAAAAAGGTGGGATCGAATCGCCCGTTTTTAAGACCGGCCGGCCGGAACAACGGGGTATGAAGGATAGAA
>JBDGUM010000070.1:0-6294 GCA_042215855.1 Halobellus sp.
GAGAGGCGCTCGAAGATCTCGGTGAAGTTCTCGTTGATCGCGTCGAAGGCGTCCATGAACGTCTCCTTCTTCTGCGCCTCGAAGCGGTCGATCCGCTCTTCGATCGCCTCGCGCTCGTCGACGAGGACGTCGCGGCGCTCCCGGAGGTCTTCTAACTCTGCTTTCACGTCGTCGTACTCGTCGATCGCGAGCATGTTCACCGGTTCGAGCGCCTCCATCTCGTCTGTGAGGCGCTCGATCTCGGCCTCGACCTCGTCGTGATCCGGGATCTCCTCGGGGTCGTACTCGCCGACCTCGCTCTCGAGTTCGTCGATCTCCCACTCGAGCCGTTCGGCGGTGTCTTCGAGGGATTCGAGCTTGGCCTCGATCCGATCGACCTCGTCGCGCTTCGCGTCGCGCTCGCTCTTCGCCTCCCGCAGCGTCTCCTGGAGGTCCGAGCGCTCGGCCTTGAGGTCTTCGAGCTCGGATTCGAGCTCCTCGACGGCCTCGCGTTTCTCCTCGAGTTCCTCCTCGCGATCCTCGATCTCCGCTTCTTTCTCGCGGACGGCGTCGCGGGCGTCGGCCTTCCGCTCCTGGGCCTGCTCGATCGTCTCTTCGAGGTCGTCGATGGCGTCCTCGGCGTACTCCTTCTCCAACTGGAGCTCGTTGAGCCGGCCGTCGAGGTCGTCCATCCGATCCTCCTTCTCGTCGATCTCCGCGCGGATCTCGTCGGCCTCGCTCGTGAGCTCGGGGATCTTCGAGTCGGCGAGCTCCTCCTCCAGGTCGTCGATCTCGCTCTCGACGGACTCGATTTCCGCTTCGAGCTCGTCGATCTCTTCGTCGATCTCCCGCATCTCCGCATCGACGTCGGCGCGCTCTTCGCGGAGCTCCTCCGCCTCGGTCTCGAGTTCGTCGATCCGCGCTTTCGCCTCTTCGACGTCGGTCTCGGCGTCCTCGATGTCGGCCTCGACCTCGCGGACCCGCTCGCGGGCGTCGGCCGCGCGGTCGCGGGCGTCCTCGATGTCCTCGTCGAGTTCGCGGATCTCCGCCTGGAGGTCCCGGCGCTCGTCCTCGAGCTCTTCGATCTCCTCGGCGAGGCGTTCGAGCCGGCCGCTCCCGGACTTCGAGAACGAGTAGCGGGAACCGCCGCCGGAGCCGCCGGTCATCGCGCCCGAGCGCTCGACGAGGTCGCCGTCGAGCGTGACCATCCGGTAGTCGCCCATCAGGTCCCGCGCGGTCTCCATGTCCTCGACGACGAGCGTCGAGCCGAGCACGTACGAGAAGACGCCCTCGTACTCGGCGTCGTAGTCGACGAGGTCCCGTGCGAAGTCCACGACGCCCGGGTGGCTCGGCAGCGACGGGAGCCCGCGGTCGTCCATCTCCGTGATCGGGAGGAACGTCGCGCGGCCGGCGTTCCTGGACTTGAGGTAGTCGATCCCGTCGGAACCGACGCCGTCGTCGTCGACGACGACGTGCGCGAGCCGGCCGCCCGCGGCGGTCTCGCAGGCGGTCGCGTACTCGCCGTCGACCGCGCCGAGCTGGCCGACGGTCCCGTGGACGCCGTCCATCCCGGCGTTGAGGATCGTCGTGACCGCCCGCGGCCAGGAGTCGTCGCCCTCGTCGCCGGCGCGGGCTTCCAGGGTCGCGTACTCGGACTGCTTGGACTGGATCTCCTCGACGACCTCGTCGAGCTCGTCCTTTAGTTCCGATTTCTCCGCCTGGAGGTCGTCGACGATCCCCTCGATCTTCGCCTCGTTCTTCTCGGCCTTGTCCAGTTCCGAGTGGAGGTCCGAGACCTCGGCCTTCAGGTCGGGCAGTTTCTCGCGGAGCTCCCGGGCCTCGGCCTCGAGCTCGTCGATCTCGCTGGCCCGCCGTCGGGTCTCGTCGAGCAGGCGGTCCTTCTCGCGCTGCTTTTCGTTGCGCTCGGTCTTGAGCTCCTCCAGGCGCTCCTTCCTCGATTCGAGGTCGGCCTTCAGCTCGTCGTACTCGGTGTCGACGTTCTCGATCTCGGCCTGCACCTCGGCGAGATCGGTCTCCAGGGAGCCGATGTCGGACTTCACCGAGGCCTTCTCGACCTTCACTGATCTGATATCCTCGTCGAGCTCGTCGATCTGCTCCTGCTTGCGGTCGAGCTGGACGAACGCGTTCCGGCGGTCGCTCTCGGCGTCGTCGATCCGCTCTTCGGCGGCCTCGATCTCGTTCTCTAATCTACTGATCTCGCCCTTGATCTCCTCGATCTCGGACTTGATCCGGAGCTGTTCGTCCTCGCCCTTCCGCTCGATCTCCTTGGTGAGGTCGTCGAGCTCGTCCTCCAGGCGCGTGACGCGGCCCTGCCGTTTGTCGAGTTCCTCGCGGTGGGACCGGAGCTTCGCCTCGGTCGCGTCGACCTTCTCCCGGGTCGACTCGAGGTCCGCCCGCTTGTCTTCGAGTTCGGCGGCCTTCTTGTACCCCTCGTACTCCTCGCGCTCGTCGCGGAGCGACTGGTACTCGAGGGCGGTCTCCCGCTCGTCCTCAAGCTGTTCGAGCCTGCTCTCCTTCTCCTCGATCCGGAGGTCGGCCTCCTCGATCCGGTCTTCGACCGCGTCGAGCTCCTCGAAGGCGTCTTCCTTCTTGGCGTCGAACTCCGCGACGCCCGCGATCTCGTCGATGATCCCCCGGCGCTGGTGGGGCGTCATGTTGATGATCTCGGTCACGTCGCCCTGCATCACGACGTTGTAGCCCTCGGGGGTGATGCCGGCCTGCGCGAGGAGGTCCTGGATGTCAGAGAGGTTGCAGGCGCGGCCGTTGAGGTAGTAGTACGAGTAGTAGTTCTCTTCGGTCTCCTTGACCCGCCGCCTGACTTCGATCTCGGAGACGTCGCCGATGTCCTCGCTGCCGGCCGCGTTCACGACCTGCGAGCGGTCGAGCGCCCCCTCGCTGTTGTCGAGGACGACCGTGACGGTGGCCTCCTTCGGCCCGGCGGGCGCGGCGTCGCCGTCGCTCCCGTCGGCGTGACCGGGGTTGTAGATGAGGTCGGTGAGTTTCTCGGCGCGGATCCCGCGCGTCCGCGCGAGTCCAAGCGCGAACAGCACGCCGTCGATGATGTTCGACTTCCCGGAGCCGTTCGGCCCCGTGACGACCGTGAAGTCCTCGTAGAACGGAATCTCGGTGGTCCGCCCGAAGCTCTTGAAACCGTCGAGGACGAGCTTTTTGATGTGCATGGGTTGCTCGTGGCGGGCGGAGCGCCCGGTTACGCGACGATGATGTCGTCGTCTTCGGTCGCCGCCTCGTCCTCACTCTCGGCGTTGTCCGCCTTATTCTCGTCGCTGCCCGCGTCGGCGTCGGCGCCGCCCTCCGGGCCGACCTCGCTGGGGATCGGGTCGTCCGCGTCGGCGTCGATGAAGTCGGCGTCGTCGGTCGTCTGCGCGGAGGTCTCCCGCCGCGACTCGGCCTGCGCGGGCGACTCGGAGAGCGGCCCGGACGCCGCTTCCTCGCTCGCTCCCTCCGCGTCGGTCGCCGACGCCGCTTCCGTCGACGCGTCGGCGGTCGATTCGTCGGCTTCGCCGTCGGGTTCGGCCGCTCGCTGGGACTCGTGACCGACCGGTCGGTTCCCGGCGGCGAGGTCGACCTCGATCTCCTCTTCGAGGAGTCGCACCCGCTCTTTCGTCTCGACGAGCTCTTCTGTCAGTCCGTTGACGGCGGCCTGTAGCTCGGCGACCTTCGACTCCAGTTCCTCCACGCGGTTGCTCATAGGGTAGATAGCCCGTCTCCGGTCACATAAACGTACGTCAGACACCTACCCGGAAAGTGATAATTCCCGTGAATGTGTGAGGGCGGCTCACGGAGCCGGCTTCCGCGCCCGTCGCCGCTATCGGAGCTGTCGGTCGAGGAAGCCCGCGGTCCACTCCAGGACGAACCCCCGCTGGGTCTCGTGGACGTCGTGGCCGGCGTCCGCGGCGACGACGCAGTCCGCCGGCGCGTCGTGCGCCTCGAGGAGGTCGTAGAACAGCTCCGAGCCCATCGGCGGTACGACGTCGTCGTCCTCGCCGTGGAGGAGGAGGACCGGGGGATGGCTTCGACTCCCGTTCGAGTCGCCATCGTCGCCATCGGCCTCCAGGTACGTCGACGGCGACGCCCGCCTCCAGGCCTCCGGCGCAGCCTCGCGGTCGCCGCCGAGCAGCGAGACGAGCGCGTCGGTCTCGGGCTGGTGTTCGAGCGCGTACGTCCCGCTGACGCCGACGACGGCGGCCAGGGCGTCGCTCGCAGTCGCGGCGTCGTCGCGCACCGATTCGTCGAAGGCGGACGGCCGCGGCGCGAGGCCGTCGTCGCCCGGTGTCAGGGCCGCGAGCATCGCGAGGTGGGCGCCGGCGTCGTGGCCGAGCGCGCCGATCCGAGCCGGATCGACGCCGACGTCCTCGCCGCGCGCGCGGAGCCACCTGACCGCGGCCTTCAGATCCCGGACCTGCGCCGGGAAGGTCACCGCGCCGCTTCCGCGGTACTCGGGGACGGCGCAGACGAACCCCCGCTCGGCCAGGTCGAGCGCGTAGCGGGCCCACTCGCCGCGGTCGGGGGCGCGCCAGTCGCGGCCGGGGACCACCACGACGGCGGCCCGCCGGGCGGTGACGCCCGCGGTGGTCGACCCGCGCTCCGGTCGCGTCCCGCGCCGCCGACCCGGACGGTAGAGGTCGAGCCGCAGCGTGGCCCCGTCGGGCGTCGCGAACGGCACGCCGCGGTCGACGTCGATCGACGTCGCGTCGCCGAAACGGGTCGTCATCGCTCCGGCGGTCGCCGCCCGGCGCGGAATAGGTTTCGCTTTTCCATCCGCCGTCCCGTTAGCCTTTAGCCCCGCAACGTCGAATCGAGCGGTAATGACCGCGAAGGCGCTCTCCCAGCGGGATCTCGCGACCGTCATCGGGCTGGAGGTCCACGTCCAGCTCGAGACGGACACGAAGATCTTCTGCGGATGCTCGACCGAACCGGCCGACGACGAGGAGCCGAACAGCCGGACCTGCCCCGTCTGTCTGGGCCTGCCCGGCGCCCTGCCCGTCCTGAACGAGGGGGCCGTCGAGGCCGCCGTGAAAGTGGGCAAGGCCCTCGACGCCGACGTCACCGAACACACCCGCTTCCACCGGAAGAACTACTACTACCCGGACCTGCCGAAGAACTTCCAGATCACGCAGTACGACGCGCCGATCTGCGCCGACGGCACCCTGGAGATCTCCGTCGAGGGCGAGCGCCGCGAGATCGGCATCGGGCGCGCCCACCTCGAGGAGGACCCCGGGAGCCTCCAGCACAAGGGCGGCAGCATCGACACCGCCGACTACACGCTCGTCGACTACAACCGCGCCGGCACCCCGCTGATGGAGATCGTCACCGAGCCCGACTTCCGGAGCCCCGCGGAGACGCGCGCGTTCCTCGCCAAACTGGAGGAGGTCCTCGAGTATCTGGGCGTCTTCGACTCCACGCGCGACGGCTCGCTGCGGGTCGACGCCAACATCTCGCTCGTGCCCGCCGAGGAGGTCGACGACGACGGGTCGATCAGCGTGGAGTCGCTGGCGGCTGCCAACAGAACTGAAGTGAAGAACATCTCCAGCCACAAGGGCGCCGAACAGGCGCTGGCCTACGAGGTGACCCGGCAGAAGAACGCCGTCCAGCGCGGCCGCGCGGTCGAACAGGAGACGCGCCACTGGGACGAGTCGCGGGGGATCACCGTCTCGATGCGCTCGAAGGAGGAAGAGAAGGACTACCGCTACTTCCGCGAGGCCGACCTCCCGCCGCTGGAGGTCTCCGACTGGAAGGAGAAGATCGCGATCCCGGAACTGCCCGACGCCCGCCGCGAGCGCTTCCGCGAGGAGTACGGCCTCGACGCGGAGTCGGCGGCGAAGCTCACCTCGACCAAGGAGGTCGCGGACTTCTTCGAGGACGTCGCCGAGGCGTTCGACCCCGACCTGGCGGCGACGTGGGTCGCGGACAACCTCCTCGGGGAACTGAACTACCGCGATATGGCGATCACCGACGTCGACCACCGCCTCGACGAGTTCACGCGCCTGATCGAACTGGTCGACGCCGAGGAGATCACGACCAAGAACGCCGAGGAGGTCGTCCTCCGGCGGATGCTCGACGAGGGCGACGCGCCCGACGCGATCATCGAGGCCGAGGACCTCGGGACCGCCGGCGAGGACGAGGTCGCCGTCGCCGTCAGGGAAGCGATCGAGGAGAACCCCGACGCGGTCGAGGACTACCACGCCGGCGAGGGCGGCGCGATCAACTTCCTGGTCGGCCAGGTGATGCAGAAGACCGGCGGCAGCGCCGACCCCGGCCAGGTGAACGAACTGC
>JBDGUM010000129.1:0-6121 GCA_042215855.1 Halobellus sp.
TCCACGCGCGGACGCCGGTGTATGTCGGCAACGAGGGGCTCGTCGACGACCTCGAGGCGGCGATGGCGGACCGAGAGTGACAAACAGATATATAGTTTCTTTCGGTAGAATATATTTTAGTTCCCCGTTTGTAGGGAGGGGCTCGAATCCGAATTCTGCCGTTCGAGCGGCGAATCAGTATAAACTCCTTCGAGTTTCCTACGAGATCCCTCGGTCGCTCGCCGTCCTGCCTACTCCAGGACGTGCGCGGTCTCGTAGTGCGTCCGGAACGCGAACCACAGCCCGTGACGGCCCGGGACGCGGTCGCGGGTCTCGCCGTCCGGCCCGCGGAGTTCGTTCCGCGTCAGCTCCCAGCGCGTGCCGTCGTCCGCGACGAGGGCGACGCCCGACTCGTCTTCGACGCGGTCGACCGCCGACCCGGGCGATTCGTAGACGGCGACGTCGTCGGTAGCATCGAGCGTCGCGACCACGTCGCGGCCGGCGACCGCGCCCGCGACGACGCCGCCCTCGCGCTCGCGGAGTTCCTCGATCGACACGACCCACACCTCGTCGCCGTCGGTGAGGCCGTACACGGAGGCCTTCTCGGGGAGGCGGTCCTCGTCGCGCTCGACGCCGGGCTGGACGATCTCCTCGCGGTTCCAGTAGTGCTCGAAGAAGTCGATGTTGCCGTCGTAGTGCGAGTAGTCGTAGCCGTAGCCGGTGTCGAGGTCCAGCGCGAGCGTGTCCGGGTACTCCGCCTTCCAGTCGCCCCACTCGGTCTGGGTGACCGCGAACTGGTCGAGGAAGAGATCGGGGTGTTCCTCCAGGACGGGTCCGCCGATGGGGGTGCCGGCGTGCTGGTCCCACAGCGAGTCGCTCTCCTCGTCGTACATCACCTTGTTCCCCGAGGCGAGCATCCCGCTGCTGCCGAAGGTTCGAACATCTTCCTCGCCGTCCGTGGGCAGCCGGCGGTCGTAGAGGATCGGCGCGTTGCAGAGCGTGCAGTACGTGAGGCTCACGGGGACGCCGTCGAGTTCGGCGTTCAGCAGCTCGTGAGGGAAGAGCACCCAGCGGGGGACGGCGTAGGCCGTGCCCTCAATCTCGAAGCCGAAGACGACGTGGTCGTCTTCGAGGTAGCGCCCGGGCGCGTCGGCGTCTTCTGCGACGGCGCCCGTACCGCCGCTCGCGTCGACCGCATCGCCCGGGACGAAGTCGGGCGCGTTGAGCGCCGCGAGGAACGAGCGGTCGCAGTTGCCCCAGCGGATGCCCTGCAGGTCGAAGTCGCGGGGCTCGCAGTCGAGCAGGCCGCCGACCGGCGGGAGGTACGAGCGGTAGAGCTGCAGTTTCCACTCCTCGAAGCCCTCGAGGGGGTCGATCGCCTGCTGGGAGTACCACGACTCCCACTCGACCCACGCGTGGTCCGAGTCGAACTCGGGCTCGGCGAGCTCCCGAAGCGCCTCGCGGACGCCCGGCCAGCGCACCTCGGGCAGTTCGAGGTAGCGCGGCGGGTCGCGCTCGCGGAGCACGGCGGGGAAGCCGAAGGACTCCCAGTCGCCCGCGATGCCGTCGATCACGACCAGTTCGACGAGATGAGGGACGACCCGCTCGTCGCCCTCCTCGGCCAGGGCCTCGATCGCCTCGGCGTGGGCGTCGGCGTCGCGGGCCAGCAGTCGATCGGTCAGCGTCTGCAGTCGCTCGGTCGTCGTGGGTGCCTCTGCCATCGTATGCGGTCGGGTCGCGCTCGAGGGTGAAAACAGTACCTGCCCGGGCGTCGCCGGGGTGCCGACAACGGCGGCTATAAGTGGCCCTTCCTCTCAGTAGTAGGCAATATGCCTGATCGCGACAGCGATGCCGTTCCCGACGGCGGCGTGGCGCGAGCGACGCCCGCGCGAGACGACCGCTCGGACTACGAGTACGTCTCCGAGTCGGTCGAGCGGCCGGACCTCGTCGACGCGCTCTCGGCCCGCGTCGACGGCGAGGTCCGCTTCGACACCTACACCCGCCAGATGTACGCGACCGACGCCAGCGCCTACGAGGTGACGCCGATCGGCGTCGTCTTCCCCACCTCGACCGAGGACGTCGCGAGCGTCGTCTCCTACTGCGCCGACGAGGGGATTCCGGTCCTGCCCCGCGGCGGCGGCACGAGCCTCGCCGGCCAGACGGTCAACGAGGCCGTCGTGCTGGACTTCACGCGCCACATGGACAGCGTCCGCGACCTCGATCCCGACGCCCGCGAGGCGCGGGTGGAGGCCGGCACCGTCCTGGCGACGCTCAACGACCGCGCGGCCGAGCACGGCCTGACGTTCGGTCCCGACCCCGCAGCGGGCAACCGTAGCGCCGTCGGCGGCGCCATCGGCAACAACTCCACCGGCGCGCACTCGCTCGTCTACGAGAAGACCGACCACTACGTCGAGGAGGCCGAGGTCGTCCTCGCCGACGGGACCGTGACGACGTTCGGCGAGGTCGCGGTCGAGGACCTCCGCGAGCGCGCCGACCCCGACGGCGACGCGGAGGCCCGGGTCGCCGCGGGCGTCGTCGAGGTCCTCGACGACCACGGCGACGAGATCGAGGAGCGCTACCCCGAGATGAAGCGGAACGTCTCGGGCTACAACCTCGACCGCCTGCACGCCGAGGCGGAAGGCGAGTACGGCGAGGAGGGCGTCGTCAACCTCGCGCGGCTGCTCGCGGGCTCGGAGGGGACGCTGGCGGTCGTCACCGAGGCGACCGTCTCCCTGGAGCCGACGCCGGAGACGAAGTCCGTCGCGCTCCTGACGTACGACAGCGTCCTCGACACCGTCAGCGACGTCGTCCACGTCCTCGAACACGACCCCGCCGCGGTCGAACTCATCGACGACGTGCTGATCGACCTCGCCGCGGACACTTCCGAGTTCAGAGACGTCGCGGCGAAGCTCCCCGACCGCGCGGAGGCCGCGCTGCTGGTGGAGTTCTACGCCGAGGACGACGCCGAGGGGAGAGAGAAGGTCCGGAAGCTGCTCGCGGACCGCGTGCCCGGTCGGGGCGACGACGCGGAGGACGAGACCGACGCGGACGGCGAGGCCGACCCCGAGGTCGAACGGTTCGCCTTCGACGCGCTCGAGGCCCACGAGAAGGCGGATCGAAAAGAGCTCTGGAAGCTCCGCAAGTCCGGCCTGCCGATCCTCCTGAGCCGGACGAGCGACGCCAAGCACATCAGTTTCCTCGAGGACTGCGCCGTCCCGCCGGAACACCTTCCAAAATTCGTCTCGGAGTTCCAGGACGTCCTCGCCGAGCACGACACCTTCGCGTCCTTCTACGCGCACGCCGGCCCGGGCGTCCTGCACGTCCGTCCGCTCGTGAACACGAAGTCCCAGGCGGACCTCGACGCGATGGAGGCCATCGGCGAGGCCGTCACCGACCTGGTCGTCGAGCTCGGCGGGTCGGTCTCCGGCGAGCACGGCGACGGCCGCGCGCGCACCCAGTGGAACCGGAAGCTGTACGGCGATCAGCTCTGGGGCGCGTTCCGCGACCTCAAGACCGCCTTCGACCCCGACTGGCTCCTGAATCCGGGGCAGGTCTGCGGCGACGTGAAGCTCACCGAGAACCTCCGGTTCGACCCCGACTACGAGTTCGAGGCCGGCTTCGACCCCGCCCTCGAGTGGGACAACGAGAACGGGATGCAGGGGATGGTCGAACTCTGTCACGGCTGCGGCGGCTGCCGGACCCAGCAGTCCGAGGGCGGCGTGATGTGTCCCACCTACCGCGCCGCCGACGAGGAGATCACCGCCACCCGCGGCCGGGCGAACATGCTCCGGCAGGCGATGAGCGGCGACCTCCCCGACGACCCGACCGACGAGGAGTTCGTCACGGAGGTGATGGACCTCTGCATCGGCTGCAAGGGCTGTGCGAACGACTGCCCGAGCGAGGTCGACCTCGCGAAGCTCAAAGCGGAGGTGACCCACGCGCACCACCAGGAACACGGCTCGTCGTTCCGCTCGAAGCTCTTCGCGAACGTCGACACCCTCGCGGGCCTGGGGAGCGCGTTCGCGCCCGTCTCGAACTGGGCGACAAAGGTGCCCGGAGCGCGGACCGTCCTGGAGAAAACCGTCGGCATCGCGACCGGGCGGACGCTCCCGACCTTCGAGCGGGAGACGCTCCAGGACTGGTTCGAGGCGCGCGGCGGATCGCGGGTCGCTCCCGACGAGGCCGAGCGCCGCGTCCTCTTCCTGCCCGACACCTACACGAACTACAGCCACCCCGACGTGGGCAAGGCCGCGATCGAGGTGCTCGAAGCCGCGGGCGTCCACGTCGACGTCGCGGACGTGACCGACAGCGGTCGGCCGGCGTTCTCGAAGGGCTTCCTCGACGCCGCGCGCGAGACGGCGCGGGAGAACGTCGACGCGCTCGTCCCCAGAATCGAAGCGGGCTGGGACGTCGTCGTCGCCGAGCCCTCCGACGCGGTGATGCTCCAGTCGGACTACGGCGACCTCCTCTCCGGATCCGACGTCGAGACGCTGCAGGCCAACAGCTACGGCGTCTGCGAGTACCTCGACGCCTTCCGGCTCGACGACGAGATCGACTTCGACGCTCCGGACCGCTCGGTCGCCTACCACGGCCACTGCCACCAGAAGGCGACGAAGAAGGACCACCACGCCGTCGGCGTCCTCCGCCGCGCGGGCTACGCGGTCGACCCGCTCGACTCGGGCTGCTGCGGGATGGCCGGGAGCTTCGGCTACGAGGCCGAACACCACGCGATGAGCACGGCCATCGGCGAGACGCTGAAGGAGCAGGTCGACGCCAGCGCGGCGGAGTCGGTCGTCGCCCCCGGCGCCTCCTGCCGCACGCAACTCACGGACCTCGGCGCGACGGTCGACCGGGCGCTCCTGCCCCGCGGCGGCCGCGACCGCGAGGAACCGCCGACGCCCATCGAGGCGCTGGCGGCCGGGCTGGCGCGGTAGGCACCCTTCTGCTACGCTTCTTCGACCGGCGCCGTCCCCCCGTAGAACAGCCCGCCGCCGAGGAGCGTCAGTCCGCCGATCGCCAGCAGCGGGAGGACGTACCCGCCCGAGAAGTCGTAGAGGACGTTCAGCGCGACGGGCGTGGTGAACGCCGTCACGGCCTGCCCGAGGATGAACAGCCCGACGATGGCGGTCGCGTTCGCGGGGCCGAAACGTTCGATGATGATCGGTGAGAAGAGCGGCGCGACCGTTCCGAGGCCGACCCCGAACAGGACCAAGAGCGCGTACATCGCGATCGGGGAGCCGATCCACGGGAGCGCCCACATCGCGAGCGCCGCCAGCACCACGCCGGTCGTCATCGTCGCGCGCATCCCGACGCGATCCCCGAACTCGCCGCTGACGACGCGGGCGGCGACGCTGACGCCGCCGATCGCCCCGAACGCGGTCGCGGCCACCGAGCGGGAGATCCCGGCGGCCGTGAGGACGCCGACGGCGTCGACCGAGAGCACGAAGTACCAGCTCCACAGGAACGAAAACCCAGCGAGGGCGCCGAGGAAGTCCGGATCGGTGAGGTTCGACCGGAGCCAGCCGAGGTCAACCGGCGACGCTCCGGCGGCGTGGCGCCCCGGCGGCCGTCGGTACACGAGACTGGCGAGCAGCATCACGAGCACCAGCACGCCGCCGACGGCGGCCAGGGCGCTGCGGACCGACGTCCGTTCGAGGAGCCGGATCCAGACCGGCGGCAGCACCAGGATGCCGAGGCCGTTGCCGATCATCGTGATCCCCATCGCGCGGCCCTCGTACTCGTCGAACCACTGCGGGACGAGCGAGATGACGATCACGAACATCGCGCCGCCGGCCATCCCGACGAGCGCGAAGGAGGCGACGAGTCCGAGGTAGGAGCCGGTCACCTGGATGAGCCCGATCGCGACGGCGAAGATGCCGGCGGCGGCCGCCACGACGGGTCGGAGCGGCAGCCGGGCGATGACGACGCCGATCAGCCCGCCGACGACGTAGAACGTCGCCGTCGTGATCGAGAACACCGAAGAGACCCGGAGCCCCGAGAGACCGAACGCCTCCGCGAGCGCGTCGGAGTAGACGGTGAACGTGAAGATGTACCCCCAGTCGAGGACGAGGATCGTCAGCCCGAGCGCGACGATGAACCAACTGGTGAGCGAATCGAGCGCGTCGTCGTCGGTTCGGTTCAT
>JBDGUM010000055.1:0-6112 GCA_042215855.1 Halobellus sp.
CGGGCCACGCCGACCGGCAGGGCCTGGAGAACTTCGTGAAGACGATGAACCCCCGGCCCGAGAAGGTGCTCTGCGTCCACGGCGACGAGCGCTCGGTCCAGGACCTCTCCTCGGGGCTGTACCACGACCACCACCTGCGGACGTTCGCGCCGAAGAACCTGGAGACGTTCCGGTTCCGGTAGCAGATTTCCGACTGCCGAACCCGCCGATCCCCGGGACCGCCGGTCCCGTTCCCCGGTGAGCGTCAGCAGAGTGGCTATCAGTTTCCTCGGCCGCGTCCGGCCTCGTATATACCCCTATAGAGCGGTTTAGAGACAGGCGTAAGGGCTCGGGGTCGGTATCGCCACCCGGGAACGCACCGTGTCAGCCGCCACACCGAAACTGGAGACCGAGTCCCTCTCGTTCGCCGTCGACGGCGACCCCATCGTCCGCGACGTGGACCTCGCGATCGCCGCCGGTGAGACCCTCACCGTCGTCGGTCCTTCAGGCGCCGGGAAGTCGACGCTGCTCCGCCTGCTCAACCGCCTCGACGAACCGACGGCGGGGACCGTGTTCCTCGACGGCACCGACTATCGAACGATCCCGCCGACCGACCTCCGGTCGCGGGTCGGAATGGTCCCGCAGGATCCGGCGCTCCGCGACGGGACGGTCCGCGAGAACGTCACCGTCGGACCCCGGCTCCGGGGTGAGACGATCGATCCCGGCCGTCCGGAGGCCCTCCTCGAGAGCGTGGACCTGGGCGGCTACGCCGACCGGAACGTCGCGGACCTCTCCGGCGGGGAGCGCCAGCGCGTCGCCATCGCCCGCACGCTCCTCGTCGATCCCGAGGTACTGCTGCTGGACGAGCCCACGGCCAGTCTCGATCCCGAGGCGAAAGCGCAGATCGAGGCGCTGCTGGCAGACCTGTTGGCCGACGCCGAACGGACGGTCGTCTTCGTCACCCACGACGCGGCGCAGGTGAACCGGATCGCCGACCGCGTCGTCCGGTTCGTCGACGGTCGGATCGCGGCCACCGGCCGACCCGAGGAGGTGTCCATCTGATGCTCCCGCCGCAGCTCTCGGATCCGACGGTGGTGCGGGGGCTCCTGCAGGTCGCGGCCGCGTCGTCGCTGGCGGCCGTGGTGCTCGCCCTCTCGTACGTCCGGAACCTGGGCCTCGAGCGGGAGCTCGGCGGCGCGTTCGCCCGGGGGTTCGTGCAGGTGCTGGCGATGGGTGCGCTGATCGGCGTCCTGTTTTCCATCCCGCTGTCGTTTTCGGCCGTGGTTCTGGCCGGGATGATCGCCTACGCCGCGTGGGAGTCGCGGAAGCGCGGCGACGGCGTCCCGCGGGCGTTCCGGGTGTCCCTCACGTCGATCGCGCTCGGGGCGTCCGTCGTGATCGTGACGATGGTTGCCGCGGGCGCGATCGAGTCCACCGTCCGGAACCTCGTCCCCGTGGGCGGGATGATCATCGCGAACGCGATGAAGACGAACTCGCTCGCCCTGGACCGCTTCAAGAGCGAGATCGAGTCCAACCGCGCCGAGATCGAAGCGCTGCTGGCGATCGGCGTGCCCGCGCGGGCCGCCGTGTCCGAACACGTGACCGAGTCAGTTCGGGCGTCGCTGATCCCCGTGGTCGACGCGATGCGGACGCTCGGTCTCGTGTACATCCCCGGGATGATGGCCGGGATGATCCTCGGCGGGGCGAACCCCATCTACGCGGCGGAGTACCAGTTCGTCATTATGGCGATGATCTTCGCCGCCGGCGGGCTGACGAGTATGACGGCGAGCCTGCTCGTGGGTCGGTACGCGTTCACCGAGGCGGCCCAACTCCGACGGTTCGAGGGGTCCTCGCCGACGCTGTTGTCGGCGTTGCGCTCGCTGCGCCGGTGAGGTGCCGTCGCGGTCGTCCGCCGGCACGGCGAACACTCTTGTCGGAGGGCGCCCACCTGGACGTATGCGTCTCGCGCTGATCGCCCACGACGAGAAGAAGCCCGAGATCATCGAGTTCGTCCGGAACCGTCGGGAGAGCCTCGAACGGATGGACCTGCTGGCGACCGGGACGACCGGCAAGCGCATCCGGGAGGCCACGGGCCTCGACGTCGAGCGCAAGCAGTCGGGGCCGATCGGCGGCGATATGCAGATCGGTGCCGAGATCGCCGAAGAGACCTGCGACGGCGTGATCTTCCTGCGCGATCCGCTGACGGCCCAGCCCCACGAACCCGACATCACCGCGCTCCTCCGCATCTGCGACGTCCACGACGTCCCGCTGGCGACCAACCTCGCGAGCGCCGACGCCGTCCTCGACGAACTCGTCCGGACGATGGAATGACGACCGAGTCTCACGCGTGAGAATCGCGGGGTGAGACTTAATCCCGAGAGCGCGCAACCCCGGGTATGCGCAGTTCAGGGATCCCTCCGTCTCGTCGCGTTCTCGCGGTTCTCGCGGCCGTCGCGGTGTGCTCGTCGCTCGCCTTCGCCGGCCTCCCGGCGGTCGCCGCGCAGTCCGACGGCACCGACGGCGCCGCGACGACCGACGCCGAGCGCTGCTTCCCACCGGGCGGCCACGACCTCTCGGTCGGCTCCGGCGACCCGCACATCGACGTCACCGTTCACACCTCGCTCTTCACCTCGCCGGCGCCCCCGAGCGCGCTCGGGCTGTCGGCCCGCGGCGTCGCGCTCGACGCCGACATCGTCGAACTCCGCACCGGCGTGCTGTTGGAGGCCGATCGGGAACGCGTCTCTGCGAGTCAGATCTGGGACGCGTTCGTCGTGGTCTTCGACTATCGGCTTTCCTTACCGATGTTCGCCGGTGCGGTCGGCGAGTCGACGTACGAGCCCTCCGAGGGTCCCGTCTCGGGCGTCGAGACCCGGGGCTGTTAGTCGGCTCTCTCATAGCGATTACTCTCACTGTGTACCGCCGAGCGTCGCCAACTGGGGTGGCGCTCGGCGGTACGAGGCGAGAGTAATCACTATCAGTCGCCCGCGACCTCCGCCGGATCGACGACCGACTCCTCGAACTCGTCGACGCCGACGCGGTCGCAGAGGCCGTACAGCGGGCACGCCTCGGGGCCGTCGAGGCAGGCCGGCTTCCGGGCCGAGCAGTACTCGCGGCCGAACTGGATCATCGCGGTGTGACCGAAGCCGCACTTCTCGCCGGGGACGTCGGCTTCGAGGTGCTCGCGGACGGTCTCGTGGTCGGCGTTCGCGGGCGCGAGCCCCATCCGTCGCGCGATCCGGTGGACGTGGGTATCGACGGGGAAGACGCCGTCGCGACCGCCGGCGAAGAGGAGCACGCAGTCGGCGGTCTTCGGCCCGACGCCGTGGATGTCCAGGAGCGCGGTCCGGACCTCACCGGGGTCGCCCTCCGTGACGAACGCGTCGAAGCCGTCGGCGCCGCCGTACTCCTCGCAGATCCGCTCGGCCGCGCCGACGATCATCTCCGACTTTTGATTGTAGAGCCCCGCGGACGAGATCGTCTCGGCCAGTTCGGACTGCTCGGCGTCGGCGAGCGCGGCAGCAAGGTCGTGATCGGGGTCCTCGGGCGAGCCCCCGTCCGACGGATCGCCGCCCGGTCCGTATCGCTCCATCAGCGCGTCGTGGGCGGGCTGGCTCGCGACGTCGCTCGTGTTCTGCGAGAGGATCGTCCGGACCAGCGACTCGAAGGCGTCCTTGCCGCCGTAGGTCTTCTGCCAGTACAGCCGACCGAGCTCGTCGACGACGGCCTCGGCGCGCGTCCCGGCCTCGCCCGACTCGAAGGCCGCCGCGGCGGCGCCGTCGCCGCCGCTGATGTTCTCCCGCGGTTCCTCCGGCATACGCGCGCTTCGGTTCGAACCGAGAAAAGCGGATCGGCCGCGACTCCGCCGCTGGCTGTCCGGCCGTCCGAGCGTCCGGTGGGATCGTGCGATTCTACCGTAAGAGTGTAGTCGATGCCTCCCGTCAGTAGTCGTGTGGAAAATAGACTATGACGTACACGACATCAGTGACCGTCGACGGGACGTTCGACGACGTGATCGAGACGACGACCGACGCGCTCGCGGCCGAGGGCTTCGGCGTCCTCTGCGACATCGACGTGCAGGCGACCCTGGAGGAGAAACTCGGCGAGGAGTTTCGCGACTACCGGATTCTCGGCGCGTGCAACCCCGAGTACGCGCACCAGGCGATGGAAGAGGAGCTCGAACTGGGGGCGCTCCTCCCGTGCAACGTCATCGTCTACGCCGGCGACGACGGGGACGTCGTCGTGAGCGCCGTCGCGCCGGACAGGCTCCTCTCGGTGGTCGACAACGACGACCTCGACCCCGTCGCCGACGAGGTCGACGAGCGGCTCCGGGCGGCGCTCGCGGCCGTCGAAGCCGCGTACTGATAGTGATTACTCTCGTCTCTGACCGCCGAGCGCCACCCCCGTTGACGGCGGTCGGCGAATGAGAGTAATCACAATGACTCGGTGCTCCGACCGACGCTGCCGACCCCGTTCACTCGACGGTTAGCTCGAACCGGAGGTCCGCTCCGGCCGCGAGCGCGTCCACGAGGTCCCGGTCGAGATCGGCGGCCGCGGCGTCGGCGCCGACGAGGACCGTCCGGTCGTCGACGTAGTCGCTCGTCCGGCCGACGTGGCTGCGCTCGTTCTCGAAGGAGAGGTCCGGGTCGCCCCGGCCGGTGATCGTCTCCGCGAACGTCTCGCCGCCGTCGGTCGTCGCGGTGAGTGTCGCCTCGATCGTCGCGTCGGCGTCGCTCGCGGCCGCGACGAAGTCGTCGTCGAAGTCCGCCGGCACGCGGTCGGCCTCGACCGCGAGGATGCAGTCGCCGGCGGGCGTGAGCCACTCGTCGCTCGTCACCTCGAAGGTGCTCGCGTGCTCGGCGGAGACGTTCTCGTGTCCGCGCGCCTGGACGACCTCTCGCAGTGTCATACCGCGCCCTCCGTGGGCCGGCGGTAAATCCCGCTCGGTTCGGTACGGGCTCGCGTTCCCGTTCGGTCCCTGTGAGAATTGTTGTCACGTTCCTTTATGTACTGTACGCGCACACTGCGAACGTCTCACAAGGCCTATATGCGGTGTGAGAGCGGCTTTCAGCCGGTCAGTCCACCGGCAGATTTATATGCAGTAGACGACAACTGATAGATACCAGAACGCCTCCGGCGTTCCGGCGGCACAGCACGCAGAATGATCGGGAACTCTTATCCACGGTCGACAGCGATTCGACAGCGGCCGCCACGGTCCGGAGCGGTGATGGTATCGAGGTTTGATTACGTATGGTGACGAAGCAAGACGTTCTCCAGGAATACGACGTACAGGAACTCAAAGACGAAGACAACATCGAGCTTACCGACGAGAAGCTCGAAAACGGTTCTAAAGGCCAGCTCATCAAGGTCGCCGGACAGCTCCGGGACCGACGAAACGAGCTGAACCAGATGGCCTCCGAGCGCGCCTCCAAGCGCGACGACCTGAACGCCAAGACGCGCGAGAAGGTCGACGAGGCCCAGGAACACCGCGAGAAGCGGGACGAGCTCAACGAGCAGGTCCAAGAACACAAAGAAAAGCGGAACGAGCTCAACGCGAAGGCCAACGAGCTCTTCGACCAGGTCGAGGAGATGAAGGAGGACCTGGAGCTCGACGACGGCAAGGACATCGAGGAGCTCGAAGACGAGATCGAGCAGCTCGAGTTCCGCCAGCAGACCGAGGTCCTCTCGACCGAGGACGAGCGCGAACTCATCGAGAAGATCGAGGACAAGCGCGAGGAACTCCGCCAGAAGAAGGAGAAGGTCGAGGACAGCGGTGAACTCGAGGAGCTCATCGAGGAGGCCGAAGAGGTCCGCTCGGAGGCGTCCCAGCACCACCAGAAGGTGACCGAGCTCGCCGACGAGGCCCAGGAGCACCACAACCAGATGATCGAGGCCTACCGCGAGGCCGACGACATCCGCGACAAGGCCGACGCGATGCACGAGCTCTTCGTCGAGGCCCAGGAGGCCGCCGACCGCCACCACGAGGACTTCGTCCGCGTCCAGAAGCGCCTCCGCGAACTCGACAAGAAGGAAGAAGAAGAGCGCGAGGACGAGCGCGCCGAGGAGCGCGAGGCCGCCAAGGAGGAGGCCGAGGAGATCTACCAGAAGTTCAAGGAAGGCGAGACCCTCGACACCG
>JBDGUM010000065.1:0-5941 GCA_042215855.1 Halobellus sp.
CGCGCGAGCATCGCCCGCCGCCCGTCGCTCCCCGACGCGAGGACGTTGAGGTACCTGACTGCGCTCGGGAGCGTCCGGCCGACGTTCGCGCGCCGGGCGGCGGCGAGCCAGCGGAGGTAGCGACCGCCGCCGTAGACGACGCCCAAGTGGACGCCGAGCGCGACGGCGACCCCGAGGACGCCCGCGAGGAGGGCCGGCGTGCGCTGCGTGACCCGGACGCTCTCCGGAACAGTCCCCGCAAGTCCGCCGTCGCCGACGCCGGCCACGCCGTCGAGGACGGCGGTCGCGGCCGCGTCGAGCGTCGCCGGCGGTAGCGACAGCACCGCCGCGGAGACGGCGGCCGCGGCCGCGATCCCGACGAGCCACGAGAGCGCGTAGACGCGCGCGAGGAAGAGGTCGAAGGTGACCGTGAGGTTGGTGCCGCGGTACGCGCGGCGGTCCCGCTCGTGCCGACGGGCGTCCGCGCGGCTCGCGAACAGCGCGTACGCCGCCCGGTCGACGGCACCGAACGACCGGCCGCCGTCGCCGAGGCCCGGGTCGGTACCCCCCGACGGCTGTGAGGGATAATCCGTCACCGGCCCCGCCCCCGGCGGTCGTCCGTCGCCGACCGGTGCGCGCGCTGCCGGCGGACCCGCTCGACGGTCGCCGCCTCGTCCGTGCGGAGGTCCGAGAGGAAGCCGAACAGGGAGTCGACGTCCGTCACGCCCTCCTGGAGGAGGTACTCGACGTACCCCTGCTTGCGTCGGAACTCCCCTTCGACGGCCTCGACCTCCCGGTCGGTCGCGGCGGCGATCCGGTGGAAGACCCGGAGCGCGGTCCGGCGGGCCGCCCCGTCGGTGGCGGCGGCGTCGCCGCCGAGCGCCGGGTGGTCGTACGCCATCGCGAACGAGCCGTCGGTCTCGCGCCACAGCAGCGTGTTGTAGTAGAGCGTCTCGCCGTCCTTCTCGACGATGCCCGTCCGCGCCGAGGCGGGGAGCGACTCGTACTCAGTTTCGGAGAGGAGTTCGACGACCGAGCCGACGTAGCGCTCGCCGTCGACGCGGCGGGGGAAGACGACCAGGTCGAGTTCGCGGAGGAGGTAGACCGGCAGGCCCTGCTCTATCACGCGGTTCACGAGCGTCTCGACGTCCTCGGCGTGCGTGGTGCCGACGACCCCGTGTCCGGTGTTGAGAACCTCTGCAAACGTCTCGAACGACTCCGGCGTGTTGACCTCGGCGATCACCTCGACGTCCGGGTTCAGATAGTTCGCTTCGGTCATCAGATCCGCCATCGAGACGCGCTTGTACTCGTTCTCGTGGTCGCGCGTCGACAGCGACACGCCGGTCTCGTGGGGGAGGTACACCTCGCGGGAGCCCTCGTCGATGCTGATCGGCCGGTGGTCGTAGGGGATAAAAGGCATATGGGCGTTCATCAGCGTCGTCTTGCCCGCGCCCGTGGGTCCCGAAAAGAGGACGACGCGGTGGTGCTCGTAACAGAGCCACAGCAGCGTCACCAGTTCCGTGGGAATCGACCCGAACCCGACGAGGTCGATCGGCGTCAGCGGCGACGCGGACTGCTTGCGGATCGAGACGTGCGGGCCGTCCTCGGAGATGACCGGGAGCGCCACGGCGCAGCGGATCGTCTCGCCGTGGCCGGAGGCGTCGGGAGCGACGCCCGCGGGTCGGAGGTTCACCTTCGCGGAGGGCTGGCTCGCGCTGAGTTCGACGCCGTCGGCCGCGGCCAGCTGGGTGACGACGTTGACGAAGGCGGTCTCGGTCTCGAAGGCGAGGTTCGTGGGCACGCGCTCGCCCGCGCGGACGACGTCGGCGCGGGGGACGACCTTCACCCGCTCGCCGACGCGGTTGGCCTCGACGTCTTCGAGGTTCCGATCCCTGATCGGGACCGTGAGCACGCCCTCGCCGACGTAGTCGCGGAGGACGTAGTAGACGAGGTCGTCGAGGCGGTCCTGAGCGTAGCGCCGGTCGACCGGCGGGACGCCGAGCCCGTACGCGGAAAGCGCGCTCCGGACGCGGTAGCGCGTCGCCGCGAGCCACGCGCGGGTGTTGCGGGCGGTGAGCCGCCGCGAGAGGAACCGCCGGGCGCGCTCACGGATGAACGCCGTGCGGTCCTCGACGACTCCCTCGACGTTCGCCTCCCAGATCCGCTCTTTGCACTCGGCGATCAGCGCCTCGTCGCCGGGGAGCAGGTCCGGTTCCAGGACCGCGTACTTGGCCTCGAAGCGGTCGTCGCCGAGCAGCCGGTCGCGGTGGACCACGACCTCGACGTCGAAGCCCGCGAACGGGACCGCGTACCGCCGGAGCCGCTCGCCCGCGACGGAGCTAGCGAACTCGGCGTCCGCGCGGAAGGCGGTGACCGCGGGAGCGTAGTTCGCGGTGTGGACCACGAGCGCGCCGTCGGTCTCGCCGTCGAGGTCGACGACGTCGACGCGCTCGTCGAGCGCGATGGGCGTCAGCGGTCCGAGCAGTCGGAGTTCACAGGTCGCGTAGTAGTCGAGTCGGCGGCGCGCCGCCGGGGGCAGGTCCACGAGGCGGTCGATGACGCGGCGGTACTTCGGCGGGAGTCCCCGGGCCGCACGCTCGGCCGCCCCCTGCCGGGTGAGCGGCCGGCGGATCTCGACCCCGGAGAAGTACTCGAGGACGGATTCGAGCGCGCGCTCCGTCTCCGCACCCAGCGCCGGTTCTCGAATCTGATACGCAAATCCGACCCCCCGGGCGGCGTCGCGGACGGTGACGACGACGCCGGGAGCGACCTCGCGTTGGGAGCGAACGTCGCCCGCGTACCACGCCGCGTCGCTGTCAGGTGGTTCTGGAGCCGGTACGACCGGCGCATCGACGCCTCCGTCCCCCGACGGCCGGCCCGAACTCATCCGGTCCTCGCGGCGGGAAGTCGGTCGTGCATAGCTTCGGTTGCTCCGTCATAGTATATAAATTCGCACCGAAGATATCGTATTAGATAATTGAGTTAGGAGGGAGCGGTCGCCGGGGATCCGACACCCCTCCGTCGTCCAGCAGGAGACTTATCCCGCCGGATCGGGAGGTACCGGTATGCGATTCGGCATCATCAGTACCGCGGACATCGCCCGGACGGCGCTGATCCCCGCAGTCCAGAAGAGCGAGCACACGGTCGCGGCGATCGCGTCCAGGGACGAGTCGCGGGCGCGCGACGTCGCCGGCGACCTCGGCATTCCGCACGCCTACGGCTCCTACGAGGCCCTCCTTTCGTCCCAGGAGATCGACGCGGTGTACAACCCGCTCCCGAACGGCCTCCACGGCGAGTGGACGAAGCGCGCCGCCGACGCGGGGCTCCACGTGCTCTCGGAGAAGCCGCTCACCGCCGACGCCGACGAGGCCGAGGAGGTCGTCGAACACTGCCGCGACGCCGGCGTGACGCTGATGGAGGGCTTCATGTACCGCTACCACCCCCGGACCGAGCGCGCCGCCGAGATCGTCGACGAAGAGTTGGAAGGCGTCCACTCGGTGAACGCCTCGTTCAAGTTCCGGCTGGACCGCGAGGAGGACGTCCGCCTGGACCCCGACCTCGCCGGCGGCGCGCTGATGGACGTCGGCTGCTACGCGGTCTCGGCGGCGCGGCTCTTCCTCGGCGAGCCCGAGCGGGTGTACGCCCACCAGCGCGACTCCCGCGACTCCGGGGTCGACACCGACCTGATGGGGATCCTCGAGTACGACGACGCGATGGCCCACGTCGACGGGTCGTTCGACGCCCCCGAAGTCCAGCGGTACCGCGTCGAGGCCGAGAACGGCTGGATCGAGGCGCGGCCGGCGTTCAACGTCGACGCCGACGCGCCCGCGACCCTCGAGTACGAGATCGACGGCGAGCGCGGGAGCGAGGAGTTCGCGCCGGTCGATCAGTACCGGGCCGAGGTCGAGGCCTTCGCCGACTGCGTCGCGCGCGGCGTCGAGCCCCCGACCGGCGGCGACGAGGCGATCGCGAATATGCGCGTCATCGACGCGCTCCACGAGAGCGCCGAGCGGGGCGCGCCCGTCGACGTCGCGTAGCTGGTGCGGCGATTCCCGAAGCGTTACGGGAATATGGTCCCGAGAGACGGATATGGACGAACGACCACTCGGAACGACGGGCGCGTCCGTCACCGAAGTCGGCCTCGGCACCTGGGAACTGGGCGGCGACTGGGGCGACGTCGACGAGGAGCGGGCCCGAGAGGCGATCCACGCCGCGCTCGATGCGGGGATCAATTTCCTCGACACCGCGGACGTCTACGGCGACGGCCGTAGCGAGCGGCTCATCCGCGAGGTGCTGGCCGAGCGCGACGAGGAGCCCTTCGTCGCGACGAAGGCCGGGCGGCGGCTCGATCCCCACACGGCGGAACGGTACACCGAGGCGAACCTCCGGGCGTTCGTCGAGGACTCCCGCGACCGCCTCGGCGTCGACTCCCTCGACCTGGTGCAGCTGCACTGTCCGCCCACCGACGCCTACTACCGGCCCGCGACGTTCGACGCGCTCGCGGAGTTCCGCGACGAGGGCCTGATCGACCACTACGGCGTGAGCGTCGAGCGCGTCGAGGAGGCGCTGAAGGCGATCGAGTACCCCGGCGTCGAGACGGTCCAGCTCATCTTCAACCCCTTCCGCCAGCGCCCGCGGGAGCTGTTCTTCGAGGAGGCCGCCGCGCGGAACGTCGGCGTCATCGTGCGGGTGCCGCTCGCCTCCGGACTCCTGACCGGCACGCTGTCGGCCGACACGGAGTTCCCGGAGAACGATCACCGGAACTTCAACCGCGAGGGCGAGGCCTTCGACGTCGGCGAGACGTTCGCGGGAGTTCCCTTCGAACGAGGCCTGGAGGCGGTCGACGAACTCGAGTCGGTCGTCCCGGAGGGGCAGTCGACGGCGCAGTTCACGCTCCGGTGGATCCTCGACCACGACGCGGTGACGACGGTGATCCCCGGCTCGTCGAGCCCCGAGCACATCCGCGACAACGTCGCGGCCGCCGCCCTGCCGCGGCACTCCGCGGACCGCCACGCGCGGGTCCGGGAGGTCTACGACGAGTACGTCCGCGAGCACGTGCACCAGCGGTGGTGAGCGGGCTCGGGCCGCCCGTCCGAGGTCCGTCCGGACGGGATCTCGCGCCCGACCGACATCGTTTTGAGACGCGCTGCCGACCCGACGAGACGTGTTCGGACCGTCTCTGGATCGCCGCCTGATCCCGACAGCGACCCCGTCGCGGGGTGAGTGAGTTGTTCGTCGACGCCCTCCGCTACCCCGTCCGGGACCGCGCGAACCTGGACGGCACCGCGACGTGCCTCCTCGCCGTCCTGCTCGCCGGCGCGCTGCTGCGTGTCGCCGGCGCGCTCTGGCCCGACTGGGCGTTCCTGGCGCCGGCCGCGCTCGCGCTCGTCCCGATCCTGGCGTTCCTCGGCCTCGTCGGCGGCGTCCTCGCCGGCGAGGGGTTCCCGGAGCCGCTCTCGCCCGCCACCGCGCGGCTCGCCGGACGGCTCCTCGCCGTCACGCTCGTGTACGCGCTGCCGCCCGCGCTCGCGGTCGTCGCCGTCGGCTACGTCACCGCCAGCGGCGCCGTCCCGGCCGTCGTGAGCGGCGTGACGACCGCGACGCTGGCGACCGTCGCCCTGCTCGTGGTCGTCGTCTGTTCGTATCTCTTCCCGGCGGCGGCGGTCGCGGGCGTCCGCGAGGGGGTCCGCGCGGGCCTCAGCCGCGAGGCGCTCGCGGGGACCGCCTCCGGGGCGTACTTCCTCGCGTGGGTCGGCGCGGCGGTCCTCGTGGTCCTCTCCTGGAGCGCGCTCGCGACGACCGCGAGCCGGAGCGTCGCCGCGCTCGTCGCGCTCGGCGTCTTCGCGTACGCCCACGTCGCCGCCGCGGCGCTCGTCGCCGAGGGCATCGATCGGTCGAGCTACTGGTCGTCGGCGTGATCGGGTGAGAAATGATCGGCCTCGGATCGGAACGGCGACGGCGG
>JBDGUM010000100.1:0-5864 GCA_042215855.1 Halobellus sp.
TGCAACTGATTGCTCATCCGATCGCACGCCGTCGTGCGATCGAGTGAGTGAAGACGTGCAAACGCTACTATAGTATCATCCAGCGTCTGGTTTCACGGCCGTGAGTGAAATATCGACTCCGCCATCGGGCGGACTCCCTCGGTGGTTCGATTCGACCCGCGGTCGAGCCCGACGTCGGGACGTGGTCCGGCGGATCGAGGCTCGATGGCTCCGAGAAGCGACGCCGTCGCCAGGGCTCGAACCTGGGACCACCTCGTTAACAGCGAGGTGCTCTACCAACTGAGCTACGACGGCTTGCTCGCACACGTTGGTAGACCGAGGTACTATGATAGGGCTTTCGTTTTCACCGCACCGTGCGGGGTCGACTCCCCCGCGATCGGCCCGCCCGTGGTATCGACACCCTTTCGCCGCGGCCCCGCGAAGCCGGGACAACGATGGCTGACGACGACGACCGCCGTCGGGTGATCGAGACAGTCCGCGAGCGCGTGACCCCGGATGCGGACGAGCGCGAGGCGATGCGGGCGGCCGTCGCGGCGCTCACTGCGCGGATCGAGCACGAACTCGACGCGCTGTCGGTCGCGGCGGACGTCGTCCAGGTCGGTTCGACCGCCCGCGGCACGTGGCTCGCGGGCGACCGCGACATCGACCTCTTCGTCCGCTTCCCGCCCGACCTCGACCGCGCCACGCTGGAGCGCTACGGCCTCGAGATCGGGAACGCGGTGCTCCCCGACGGTCACGAGGAGTACGCCGAACACCCCTACGTCACCGGCGAGTTCGAGGGGTTCGACGTCGACCTCGTCCCCTGTTACGACGTCGACGAGGGCGCGGCGCTCCAGTCGGCGGTCGACCGCACGCCGCACCACAACGCCTACCTCCGCGAGCGGATCGACGACGACCTCGCCGGCGAGGTCCGCGTGTTCAAGCAGTTCCTGAAGGGGATCGGGGTCTACGGCAGCGACCTCAGAACCCGGGGGTTCTCGGGCTACCTCGCCGAACTGCTCGTTCTCGAAGCCGGCGGCTTCGAACCGCTCCTCGACGCGGCCGCCGACTGGCACCCGCCCGTCGTCTTCGACCCCGAGGACCACGCGACCACCGAGCACGACCACCCGCTCGTGGTGGTGGATCCGACCGATCCGGACCGGAACGTCGCCGCCGTCTGTGCGGCCGCGAACGTCGCGCGGCTCCAGCACTACGCCCGCGCGTTCCTCGCGGATCCTCGTGAGGACCTCTTCGAGTCGTGGGAGCCCGAACCGCTCGGGGCCGACGGCGTCCGGGCGCACGTCGAACGCCGCGGGACCGCGCCCGTCGCCGTCGTCTTCGACGCGCCGGACCTCGTCGACGACCAGCTGTACCCCCAGCTCGAGAAGTCGCTCTCCGGCGTCCGGGACGCGCTCGATCGCCGGGGCTTCGATCCGCTCCGCGCGACGACCTTCGCCGACGACCGGGCGGTGCTGTTCGTCGAGCTCGCCCACCGGACGCTTCCGGCCGTCGAGCGCCACGCGGGGCCGCCGGTCCACGTCCGCCGGCACGCCGAGGGGTTCTACGACGCCTACGCCGATCGGTCCGGTGAAGAGGGTAGCGACGTCGACACCAACGCCGACGGCGTCGCCCCCTACGGCCCGTTCGTCGACGGCGACCGCTACGTGGTCGAGCGCGAGCGCGACTTCGCCGACGCGGTCGCGTTCCTGGAGTCCGAGGAGCTGTTTTCGGTCGGTCTGGGTGCCCAGGTCGAGACCGAACTGGAGAACGAGTACGAGGTGCTCGCCGGCGACGAGGTCGCGACGCTGGCGGCGGAGTTCGACGAGGAACTGGCCGAATACTTCGACCCGCGACCGTAGCGGGCCGGCCGGCGCGGACGCCCGTCGAGGTCGCGGGCCGCGCTCACCCGTCGAGGTCGTGGGCCTCGCGGACGTCGTCGACGAGCAGCCGGGTCTGCTCGTCGGGTTCGCCGTCGGGGTCCATCGCCTCGCGGCCGTCGAAGGTCTCGTGGACGATCGCGACGCCCTCCGAGAGCGTGTCGAGGCCGTAACCGCCCTCCAGGACGAACGCGAGCGCGGCGTCGACGTCGTCGGTGAGCGCGCGGATCCGGTCGGTCAGGAGGGCGTACCCCTCCGTCGAGACGCGCATTCGCGAGATCGGATCGTGGCGGTGGGCGTCGAAGCCCGCGCTGACGATGAAGAGGTCCGGATCGTACCGCTCGGTGACCGGCCGGAGCAGTTCGTCGACGGCGAGCAGGTAGTCCGTGTCGCTGGCGCCGGCCGCCAGCGGGACGTTCAGCGTCGTGCCGTCGCCCTCGCCCTCGCCCGTCTCCGCCACCTCGCCGGTGCCGGGGTAGAGCCCCTCCTCGTGGATCGACGCGTAGAGGACGTCGCCCTGGTCGTAGAAGATGTCCTGGGTGCCGTTGCCGTGGTGGACGTCCCAGTCGAAGACGACCGCGCGCTCGACGCCGGAGCCGGGATCGTCGAGCAGCGCCTGGGCGGCGACGGCGGCGTTGTTGATGAAGCAGAAGCCCATCGCGTCGTCCTCGACGGCGTGGTGGCCCGGCGGCCGGCCGATCGAGAAGGGCGTGTCGCGGCCGTCGGCGCCGTCGACGGCCGCCTCGGCGGCCCACTTGGCGAGCCCCGCCGAGGTGCGCGCGGCGTCCCAGGTGGCCTCGGAGGCGACGGTGTCGGGGTCCCAGTTGCCGCCGCCGTCCTCGCAGAACTCGCGGATCTCCTCGACGTAGCCGTCGTCGTGGACGGCGGTCACCGTGGCCTCGTCGACGGGGTCGGCCTCCGCGTAGGTGACGCCGTGTCGCTTCGCGAGCGCTCGCCGGATGGCCCGGAGCCGGTCGGCCGTCTCGGGGTGGCGCTCGCCGGTGTCGTGTGCGAGACAGGTCTCGCTGTAGCCGAACTGCATCCTACTCGAAGAGCGCGAAGTACGTCTCGATGTCTTCGGCCTGGACGGTCCGCCGGTCCGCGTGCCTGGCCAGCGTCGCGGCCGCGCTCGCGACGTTGTCGGCGTAGTCCTCGAGGATGTCGGCCAGGGCGATCCGGGCGTCCATCGCGACGCGGTAGCGGTCGTCGATCTCCAAGCGGGCGATGCGGTCGACCGGCGCGATCGGAAGTTCGAGTTCGCGTCGGCTGACGACCTGCTGGACGCCGAAATCCTCGGCCATCAGCGTCTTGCGTCCGTCCGCTGCGGCCTCCTCGGCGGCGTCGACGGCGAGCGCCGCCCCGTGCTCCTGGACGCGGCGCGCGAGTTCCTCTGCGGCCCCCGAACTGACCCGGAGGTCGCCGGCTCTCCGTCGGATGATGGCGTCCACGGGGGCGAACGGCAACTCGACACTCATTACCACTATATCCTGTTCGACCGGCGTATAATCCTTTCCGTAGCCGCGCTGTGGCGCCCGGTGGCTCGGCGCCAGCGCCGCCGCTGATCGATCCGAAAGCGCGCCGTGGGACCCCCGACGGCCGGGACCGATCAGTTCGGCCGCTCGATCTCCGTCGCCGTGATCGTCCCGTCGTCGACGGGGCCGGTGACGGTCACTTCCTCGCCGAGCCGGAGGGACTCGTCGGTCTCGACGCTCCGGGTCTCGGTGCCGTCGTCGAGGACGACCGGGCTCCCCGCCTGGACCACCGTGCCGGTGAACGTCTCCGTCTCGCTCGCGCCGTTATCCGAGGCATCGGGGGGCTCCGCGACGGCCGCGGCGTTGCCGCCGGTCGCGCTCCCGCCGGCGTCCGACGATCCCGACGCCCCCGAGGAGGCCGCCGCGGCCGCGTCGCTCCCGGGTTCGGTTCCGGACCCGTCGCCGAACGCGCCCAGCCCGGTCGACTGCGCGGACTCGGTCTCGGTGTCGGCGGCGTCCTCGGGCGCGTCGTCCATCACGCTGACCGCCGACTGCCAGCCCGCCGACGCCTCGAGGTCGTCCTGCCAGCCGTCCTGGATCTCGACGTCGGTGCAGACGACGTAGTCCGCGAGGTCGACGTCGAGGTCCGCCTTGTCGCCCCACAGCGCCACGCGGATGTCGCCGGTCTCGTCCTTGATGCGGACGTTCCGCACCTGCCCCTCGGAGCCGTCGTCGCGGTCGAAGGTCCGCTTGGGGTCGGTCTCGATGACGCCGCCGGCGACGTCGACGGTCTCGCCGAGCTCCAGGTCGGCGATGTCGGTCGTGTCCGGAACGTACTCGATCTCCTCGTCGAGGGCGTCGACCGCGCCGCGGTTCCCGACGTGGAGTTCCAGCGTCCCGTCGCGCTCGCGGACGTAGCCGTCGACGACCTCGACGGACTCGCCCGCCTCGAACTCCGTCGCCAGGTCGGCCTTCTCGTCCCAGAGAGTCACCCTGATCCGTCCCGTCGGATCGCCGAGCGTCAGGTTCGAGACGCGGCCCTCGGAGCCGTCGTCGCGGTCGAACGTCCGCACGCTGTCGGTGCTGAGGACGCGGCCCTTGAGGTTCACGTCCGAGAGGCCCAGCGAGAGGTCCTCGACGCGGTACGAGCCCTGGGTGTCGACGTCGACCTCGGCGTCGGGCGCGGGCTCGACCTTGTCGACGTCGACCTCGACGCCGTTGTAGCCGTCCTTCGGCCGGCCGGCCACGCGGAGCACCTGCCCCTCCTCGAGGTTCTCGACGGCGCTCTCGGCCATCTCGTCCCACATCGCGATCCGGATGCGGCCGGACTCGTCGGCGACCTCGACGTTGATCACCTTGCCGTCGTCGTCCTCGCCGTCCCGTTCGAAGGTCCGGAGCTCGCCGATCCGCATCACCTTCGCGAGGAACTTCACGTCGTCCATCCCGGGCGCGACGTCGGCGACGCCCTCGACCTCCTCGTCGCGGAGCTCGTGGGCGATGAGCATCGCCGCGGTCTCCTCGTCGGCGAGGCCGCCCATCTGTTCGACCTTGTCCTCGACGGCGGCCTCGAACTCCTCGAAGTCGACGTCGGTGTCGAGGTCCTCGTACACCTCCTCGATGGCGCCCATCTACGCGACACCCCCCTGGGGACCCGCGGGTCCGGACCGCAGCGAGAACGCGGACCCCACGGGTCGAGCGAATACGGCCACAGGCATATCCACAGCCAAGGCAGGCCGCCGCTTAAGCGTTGTCTTGTCGGTGGTTCCGCCGCCGCCGATGCGGCTGCGATCGCGCCGACGTCCGGCGGTTTTCGGCCGCTCGTCTGCTGGAGACACACCGGCTATGGCCCCGCCTTCGGATATGAACGTTCGGGCCGGTCATCGCGTCACGTCCGCGACGACGCGCCGCCCATTTACGTCGTCGTGGACGACTTCGACGCCGGACAGCGTCGCGCCGCCCGAGTCGACCCGGACCTCGTACCCGAGGTTCACGAGCGCCTCGGTGCAGGCCTCGCCCTCCTCGCGCTCTTCGACGGCGGCGACGACGACGGTCGCGACGCCGGTGTCGGCGTCGAGCGTCAGATCCAGTAATCGTGGAACGGTACAGCCGTTCTTGCCGACGACGCACCCCCGGACCGTGGCCGAGCCGTCGCCGAGTTCGACGGTCGCCTCGCCGGGCGTCGGACACTCCTCGCGCGGGACGAGCGATCCGCTGACGAGGTCCTGTCCCCCGGCTGTTCCGCCGTCAGTCGTGGGTTCGGGATCGTCGGTGTCGGTTTCGTCGGTCGTCGTCGTGGCGCCACCGTCGGAGCTGCCGGTACAGCCGGCCAGAAGCGGGAGAATGGCGGACGCACCTGCGAGGACTGTTCGGCGGCGCATACCCTCGCTACGACGCTCGGCGCAAAAGCCGTACCGGAGAATCAAACGCGTCCTTGTCCTTCCCGTCTCGCCGTGCGTCGCCGTACCGCGGGGCTCCCGCATCGTAACCCTCATAAGTCACTGCGGAGTACGGAGAGATGAGTCCTGATAGGGTAGTG
>JBDGUM010000091.1:0-5838 GCA_042215855.1 Halobellus sp.
TACTTCTCGATGATGCTCTCCTCGACGGCCTCGCCGAAGTGCCGCGCGGTCTGTTCGTAGTAGAGCCGCACCTCGTCGCCCGCCTCCAGATCCGTCACGGCCTTCCGGCCGTCGCGGGTGTGGACCTTGATGGTCTCGGCGTTCTGCAGCAAGGTCTCGACGCGGTCGCCGTCGATCTCGGCCTCGATCCGGAACATCGGCCGCTTCTCGATCTTCACGCGGCCGACGACGGCCTCGCGGGTCTTGCCCTCGCTGTCGACGACCTGGACCTCGTCGCCGCTCTTGAGCTCGGAGAGGTACTTCGTGCCGCCGTCGGGCGTCCGGACGTAGGCGTGGACCGCGCCGGCGTTGACGCGGAACGGCCGGGAGGCGACGTACGGCGACTCGGCGGTCTCGGCGTGGACGAAGAAGAGCCCGCGGCTCATACTGCCGACGAGCATTCCCTCGTCGTGCTCCATCAGGTTCCCGGTGTCGACGCAGACGCGGTCGGCCATCCCCGTGCGCTCGACTGCGGTGACGGTCGCCCACTGGAGGTCCAGCGTCTCGCGCTCGGCCTCGTCGCGGACCTCGACGGTCTTTCTGATCTCGTCGGGGTCGTCCGAATCGAGGAGCACGCCGTCGGCGCCGAGTTCGAGCGTCTCGAAGGCTGTCTTGGCCTCTTCGGCGGTGGTGACGCCGGCGATCAGGTCGGTCTCGTCGCCGATGCGCGCGATGAGGTTCTCGAGGGGGATGATGGTCCAGTCCTCGCCGACGACGATGGTGTAGTCGGCGTCCTGGGCGGCCTCCTCGGCGAAGGCCTCGTACTCCTCGGAGAAGATCCGGACGTAGGCGCCCTGCGCGCGCTCGTCCTCGCGGCGGAGCGTCGTGAGGTCCGCGGAGCCGGAGAAGTCCGGCGGGAGTTCGGCGGTGCCGTCGCCCTCGCCGTTCTTGCCGACGACGTAGGCGTCCGCCTCGCCTTCGGCGTCGACGTCGTCGATCGGCGCCTCGTCGGCGTCCTTCTCGTCGACGTCGTCGATCAGGGCGGTGCCCGAGTCGGTGCGGAACGCCGCCACCGAGACGTCGCCGAGCGAGCGGACGCGGCCGACGTCGGCCTCGTCGACGAGCACCCAGTCCACGCCGGCCTCGAGGCCGGCCGTGATCCGCCGCTTCCGTGTCTCCCAGTCGCCGACGGTGTCGTCGGCCTTGAGCCAGACGCTTCGTGTCATTACGGGCCACAACTCGGCCGGCGCGCTTGAACGTGGCGACTCTGCGGAGGCTTGCCGCGGGGTCAGTCGCGGAATGCACTGCCGAACGCCCCGTCGACCGCCGAGATTGGCCGCGGCTCGTCCGGCTCGCCCTCGGGCTCCCGGAGGCGACGGTGGTACCAGACGACGTCGTGCCAGCCGCCGAGTTTGAACCCCGCGGCCGGGAAGCGGCCGACCCGCTCGAAGCCGTGGCGCTCGTGGAACGCCTCGCTCTCGGGGTTCGGCATCCCGAGAGCGGCGTAGGCTCCGCAGTAGCCCTGCTCCCGGAGCGTGTCGAGCAGGCGGTCGTAGAGGCGCGTGCCGACCCCCGAGCGCTGCGCGTCGCGGTCGACGTAGACCGAGGTCTCGACCGCCCACCGGTAGGCCGGGCGCTCGCGGAGCTGGCTGCCGTACGCGTAGCCCACGACCGCCGAGCCGGTCGCTTCTCCACCCGTCTCGTCGCCCGCTCCGTCCCGCCCGTCACCGTCGCCCGCGACCGCGACGTACCACGGGTACGCGTCGGCCTCGCGCTTCTCGCGGATCTCCGCCGCCACGTCCTCGACCGAGGGGACCTCGGTCCGGAACGTCGCCGGCGAGTCGCGCACGTACGGCGCGTAGATCCGCCGGACCGCGGCCGCGTCGCCCGGAGTCGCGGGACGGAGGCGGACGTCGTCTCGGCTTTCCCGGTTCTCGCTCCCGTCCCCGTCGTCCATACCGAGTGAGCGACGCCGACGGTAACCCCTCTTACGGTTCCGCCGCGGTCCCGGAGAGTGAGCGTTTTACCGCTCGACCGTCTCCTTCCCCTATGACCGATCCGGCCGACATCTCCGTGACGCTCGTCGACGGCTACGTCGACGAGCCGGCGCACTTCGGCGTGCCGCCGTACATCTCTACGTACCCGCGCTACGCGGCCGGGGCGCTCGTCGACGCCGGCGTCCGTCGGGAGAACGTCACCTACCACACGATCGACGAGCTCCGCGACCGACGGGAAAAGTGGGGGGACGTCGCCGACGCCGACCTCTTCGTCTACATCGGCGGGATGACCGTCCCCGGGAAGTACGTCGGCGGGACGCCCGCCGAGCCCGACGAGGTCAGGGAACTGGCCTGGACCGCCGACGGCGTCTCGGTGATGGGCGGGCCGATCCGCTTCGGCGTCGGCGAGGAGAACGCCGGCGCCCAGGAGATGGAGCGGCAGGACCTCGACTACGACTTCCTGGCGATGGCCGACGTCGAGGCCGCGCTCTACGACCTCGTGGACAATGAACTGGAGGGCTTCGAGAACCGCTACCGCGACAACGACGAACTGGACCGCTGGGCCGAGAAAGGCGCGTTCGTCGTCGAACAGCACCCGAACCATCCGGACTACCTGATCTGCGAGCTCGAAACGTCGAGAGGCTGTGCCTACCGCTGCTCCTTCTGCACCGAGCCGATGTACGGCGATCCCTCGTTCCGCCAGCCCGAGTCGGTCGTCGGCGAGGTCGGGAGCCTCTCCGACCGCGGCGTCCGGCACTTCCGGCTCGGCCGCCAGGCGGACATCCTCGCGTACGGCGGCGACGGCGAGGCGCCGAACCCCGACGCGCTTCGTGACCTCTACGGCGGCATCCGCGAGGTCGCGCCGGATCTGAGAACGCTCCACCTCGACAATATGAACCCGATCACGGTGGTGAAGTGGCCCGAGAAGGCGCGGGAGGGCATCCGGATCATCGCCGAGCACAACACCCCCGGCGACACCGCCGCCTTCGGGCTGGAGTCGGCCGACCCCGTCGTGCAGGAGGAGAACCACCTGAACGTCACCGCCGACGAGTGCTTCCGCGCGATCGAGATCGTCAACGAGGAGGCCGGCTGGCGCCCCGGCGACGACCCCGGCGACGCGCCCACCCACGGCGACGACGCCGCGAACCGCCTGCCCAAACTGCTGCCCGGCATCAATCTCCTGCACGGCCTGAAGGGCGAGCGCGCGGAGACCTTCGAGCACAACAGGCGGTTCCTCCAGCGCGTCTACGACGCGGGGCTGATGGTCCGCCGGATCAACATCCGGCAGGTGATGGCCTTCGAGGGGACGGAGATGGCCGACGAGGGCGCCGACATCGCCCGCGAGCACAAGAAGCGGTTCAAGCAGTACAAGCGGGAGATCCGCGAGGAGATCGACCGGCCGATGCTGCGACGGCTCGCGCCCGTCGGGACCGTCCTCCCCGACGTGCATTTGGAGTACCACCAGGACGGCCGGACCTTCGGCCGTCAGCTGGGGACCTACCCCCTCCTGGTCGGCATTCCGGGCGAGCGCGACTTGGGACGGACGATCGACGTCGCGGTCGTCGACCACGGCTACCGGTCGGTGACGGCGGTGCCCTATCCGCTGGATCCGAACGCGGCGACGATGGGCGAACTCACCGCGATCCCGGGCATCGGCGACCGGACCGCCGGCGACATCGTGGTCAATCGGCCCTACGAGTCGGCGGCGGCGGTCCCGTCGCCCGAGGTCGACTTCGAGACGTTCACCGGGACGTATCCGACCGAGACCGACGGGCGGCCGAGCGCCGACTGACACTGATCACTCTCGTCTCTTCCCGCCGAGCACCGTCGACGGGAGGGACGCTCGGCGGCACACAGTGAGAGTACTCAGTATGAAAATAGCGCGGCTACAACTCCTCTTCGATCACTTCGCCGACCGCGAAGTTCGACTTCACTTCCGTGACCTCGATCTTCACGCGGTCGCCGACCTCGGTGTCGGGGACGATGATGACGTAGCCGCGCTCGACGCGGGCGATGCCGTCGCCCTGCTTGCCGATGTCCTCGATCTCGACGTAGCGCAGTTCGCCGGGCTCGACGGGGGGCTGCGGCTCCGACGAGGGGCGTTCGGTCTCCGTGGACTCGGAGGGCGATTCGGCCGACCGAGAGATGAGAGCGACGCGGTAGGTCTCGCCGGGATCGATCGACCCGGTCTCGACTTCGCGCTTCGGCACCTCGACCACGTATCGGTCATCTTCGGCGCGAACGTCCGCGTTGAACAGACACAGGAGCTTATCTGAGATTTCCACCGTATAGACCTCCGGTCGTACATTCCCGCGAATCGTTAAAGTAGTACCGCCCGTCACACCGGCCCCGCAGGTCGGTTTTCGGCCTCGTGGCTCATACTGTCGGACAGAACGATGTGAATCTCATCGGCACCACGGGGTGCCGAGATCGTTCACGGACTTCTGTCCGACAGTATCACTCGCCGAAGTCGCCGAAGGTCGTCTGGAGCCCGGCGGCCATCGTCGACTTGCGCCGGAGAGTCCCCAGCGAGATCGGCAGGTGGTCGCCGACGCCGCGGACGGCCTCGGCGAAGGTCTCGGCGGTGCCGTACTCGTCGCCGAAGGCGTCGCGGACGGCCTCGCGCACCTGCCAGACGCCGACGGGGCCCCAGTACTCGTCGGAGACGTGCCGGAGCACGAGCGCCTTCGCCTGTCGGCCGCGGTCGTCGAGGTGTTCGAGGACGCCGAGGCGGGCGGCGTGGTACGCGCCCGCGGTCTCCTCGACGTAGCCCGTCCGGCCCTCCCGGCCCTCGCTGTCGGCGGCGAGGTACATCCCCGCCTCGGGGTCGGGGTTCCAGACGCTGCCGGGCGCCTTCATCTCGACGAGTTCGTACTCCCACTTCCCGGGCGCGAGGATCACCCAGAAGGCGTTGCCGAGGAACTCGTTGCGGTGTACCTCCACCCGGTTGATCTCGGGGTTCGTCCGGATCCGGCCCCGGAGGTACTTCCCGACGGTGTCGTCGACGGCGGTGATCGACCACCGCGTGGGGACGAGCCGCCGCTGTTCGGTCTGGCCGAGCGCGCCCGCCGAGAGGATCGTGTTGACGTCGTAGACGTCGAACCCGCGCCGGTAGAGGTAGGTCATCGCGCCCTGGGCGTTCCAGTCGTCGTCCTCCAGGGTCTTCTCGACGAGCCGGGGCACGTGGGGGTTCTCCGCCAGCTCCGCGGACTGCGCCCGTGCGCGCGGGCCCACGGGCGTCGCGACGTCCTCGACGCCGACGTCGAGGTCGACGTCCGGCTTCTCGTCGAGGCCGATCTCGACGGTCACGGGCCGGTCCGCGATCGCGACCTCCCGCTGGGTGCCCAGAAACCCGTTCCAGGAGTCGGCGACGTTCGTCACCTCCTGGGCGCGGTTGGAGTTCAGGAGCGAGGTCCGCCGCGCGAAGACGTCCGAGATGGAGACGCCCTCGTCGTACCACGCGCCGGAGGTCTCGAACCGCTCGGCGTCGTCGTCGTGGCCGACCGGCGAGAGCAGCCCCGTCGACACCTTCGGGTAGTTGGCGGTCCCGACGAAGATCGACGGCGAGACGCCCCCGTACAACGAATCGCCCTGGACGGTCTCCTCGAAGCGGTCCTGGAAGGTCTCGAGGTGATCGAGGATGTCGTAGGACTTCTCCTCGGCGAGCCGTCGACGCTCCGCCCGCTCGTTGCGCTCGATGTCGACGTACTCCTCCAGGTCCATTACCGGATGGTGGGCCGGCGACGAATATGAACCTTCGGCGTCCGCGTCGGGGGGAGAGCCGCTTAGCTGTGGATGCCCATCGCTTCGATCTGTTCCTGGTAGCGGTTCCGGATGGTGACCTCGGTGACCTGCGCGACGT
>JBDGUM010000019.1:0-5820 GCA_042215855.1 Halobellus sp.
CGTCGCCGAAGCGCTCGGCGAAGTTGACGCCGTGGTAGGCGGGGTTCGGCGCGCCGATCTCGGGGTACTTGTCGGCGTTCTCGGCCCAGGGGAACGAGCCGCCGTCGACGAGGACCCCGCCGATCGTCGTGCCGGCGCCGTGGATCCACTTCGTCGTGGAGTTCCACACGAGGTCGGCGCCGTGCTCGATCGGCCGGCAGAGGTACGGCGTCGCGAAGGTGTTGTCGACGAACAGCGGGACGTCGTGGTCGTGGGCGATGTCCGCGATCCGCTCGATGTCGGGGGTCACGAGTGCGGGGTTGCCGATCGTCTCCAGGTGGACGTAGGCCGTGTCCTCGTCGATCGCCTCCTCGTAGGCATCGTAGTCGAGCGTGTCGACGAACCGCGTGGTGATCCCGCGGCGCTCGACGGTGTGGGTGAAGTACGTGTAGGTGCCGCCGTACAGCGACGACGCGGTGACGACGTTGTCGCCCGCGCTCGCGAGCAGGAAGGTCGCCAGGTCGAGCGCGGCCATCCCCGAGGCCGTCGCCGCGGCGCCGACGCCGCCCTCCAGCGACGCCAGTCGCTCCTGGAGCGTCGCGACCGTCGGGTTCATCAGCCGGCTGTAGATGAACCCCTCCTTTTCCAGTGCAAATTGGCTCGCGGCGTCCTCCGCGTCGTCGAAGACGTACGAGGTGGTCTGGTAGATCGGCTGTGCCCGCGCGCCGGTGGCCGGATCGGGCTCCTGTCCCGCGTGGAGGCTTCGCGTTCCGAATCCGAGTGGCTTCTCTTCGTCGTCTGCCATACGCCGCCCTTCTCGGAGGGGCGGCCTAACCGACCCGACGGAAGCAAGTTCCGCCGCTATCTGCGACGCAGTCTCCGGATCCGGACGCCATCGGCTCACGTCGGTCGCACTCCGATGGACGCGCCCGCGAGGAGCGCCGCCACCGCGACGGCGCCCAGCCCGACGACTTCGGGCGTCGCCCCCGCGCCGATGACGAGGAGCGCGACGACCGCGACGAGGACCAGTCCGCCGACCGAGACCGCGAGCGGGCGCCCGCGGTCGAGGAGGACAGCGAGGCCGGCGAGGACGAGGGCGACGCCGACGGCCCCGACGAGCACCGGCGGATTCACCACCGCGCCCCGGGCGAGCAGGTCGACGCCGCGCGTGCCCGCGATCGGGGCGAACAGGCCGCCCCACGCGAGGGCGGCGCCGGCGAGGGCGACGAGGAGGCCCACCAGTCGCGACGCGGCTTCGGTGGGGGTCATATCCCGACCGACGCCGCGGATCGAAAAGTGCGTTCGGGTTTCGGCCGCCCGCGACGGAGCGCGATCGCGGGCCTCCCGGCCGAACTACCGACTGAACAGCGACGCGTGCACGGGCGCGAAGTCGCTGCCGGGACCCGAGTCCGCGTCGGCGTCGGTGTCGTGGACGGCCCGGCCCTCGACGCCCGAATCCAGGAAGTCGCGGAGCGGCGGGCCGACCTTCTCGGGCTCGACGAGGAACGCGTCGTGGCCGTGGTCCGACTCGATGACGTGGTGGGCCACCGGCGCGTCGGTCTCGCGGAACGCCGCCGCGAGGGTCTCGGACTGCTCGGTCGTGAAGTGCCAGTCGCCCGTGAACGAGAGCAGGAGCGCCTCGCCCTCGAAGGCGGCGACGGCCTGGGCGTCGTCCTCGTAGCCCTCCGCGAGGTCGTAGTCGTCCATCGCGCGGGTGAGGTAGAGGTAGGAGTTGGCGTCGAAGCGGTCGACGAACTTCTCGGCCTGGTAGTCGAGGTACGACTCCACGTCCCGGTACGGGAAGAACGCCGCCGCGGGGTCCGACGGGAAGGAGTCGCGACGGGCGTCCCTCCCTGCAGCGCGCCGCCCGAACTTCCCCTCCATCGACGCCTTCGAGAGGTACATCACGTGCCCGATCTGTCTGGCGAGCGCGAGGCCGTCGGTCGGACGCTCGTCCCGGTCGTAGTACTCGCCGCCGTTCCAGTGCGGATCGGTCGTGATGGCTCGCCGCGCGATGGCGTCGAGCGCGAGGCACTGCGCGTCGAGGCGCGCCGCGGCCGCGACGGAGACGACGTACCGGACGTCGTCGGGGTAGCGCTTCGCCCAGTCGAGGGCGTTCATCCCGCCGACGCTGCCGCCGACGACCGCGTGGAGGCGGCCGACGCCGAGTTCGTCGAGGAGGAGGCGCTGGGAGCGCGTCCAGTCCGCGACCGTCACCGGCGGGAAGTCGGTGCCGTAGACCTCGCCCTCGGGGTCCTCGGAGGCCGGCCCCGTCGTGCCGTAACACGACCCGGGGACGTTCGCGCAGACGACGTAGTAGTCGTTGGTGTCGATCGCCTTCCCCGGGCCGACGATGTCGTTCCACCACGCGCGGGCCTGGCCGGTCGTCTCCGAGCCGTAGCCCGCGACGTTCTGGCTGCCCGTGAGCGCGTGACAGACCAGGACGGCGTTGCCGCCGTCGAACTCCCCGTAGGTCTCGTAGGCGACCTCGAGGTTCTCGATCTCGTCGCCGGAGGCGAAGTCGAACCGCCCGAGGTCGACGGTGCCGCTGTCGGTCTTCATTCGGTCTGCCCCCCGTTCGCGCCCCTGTGGGAAACGCTTTCGGTCGCCGCGGTGATCGCGCGGTCCAGGTCGGCGACGACGTCGTCGGCGTCCTCGATCCCCACCGACAGGCGGACCATCTCGGGGCTGAGCCCCGCGGCGCGCTGTTCTTCCTCGCTCAGTTGCGCGTGGGTCGTCGAGGCCGGGTGGATGAGGAGCGTCTTCGCGTCGCCGATGTTCGCGAGGAACGAGGCGAGGTCGGTCTCCTCGCAGGTCCGCTTCGCGGCCTCGAAGCCCGCGGCGAGCCCGAAGGTGACCATCCCGCCGTACTCGCTCGTGTTCTCACCGCTCTCGTCCCCGTCGTCGCTCCCGCCGGAACCCAGATACCGCGCCGCGTTCCCGTGGGTCGGGTGCTCCTCGAAGCCCGGATACGACACCCACGCGACGTCCTCGTGGTCCTGCAGGAACGCCGCGACCGCGCGGGCGTTCTCGCAGTGCCGCTGCATTCTGAGGGGCAGGGTCTCCAGCCCCTGGATCGTCTGCCAGGCGTCGAAGGGCGACTGCTGATTCCCGAGCGTCCGGAGCGCGCGCTGGCGGACCGCGTTGGCGAAGGCGGCCTCGCCGTAGCGCTCGACGAAGTCGATGCCGAACGCGGGGTTCTCGCCCGAAAGTTCGTCGTAATCGGCGTGCTCCCAGGGAAAGGTCCCGCCGTCGACGAGGATTCCGCCGACGGTCGTCCCCGAGCCGTGGATCCACTTCGTCGTCGACTCCCAGACGACGTCGGCGCCGTGTTCCAGCGGCCGGCAGAGGTACGGCGTCGCGAAGGTGTTGTCGACGACGAGCGGGGCCGCGTTGGCGTGCGCGACGTCGGCGAGCCGTTCGAAGTCGGGCGTTTTGAGCGAGGGGTTCGCGATCGTCTCGACGTGGACGTAGGCGGTGTCCTCGTCGATTCGATCGGCGAAGGCGTCGTAGTCGAGGGTGTCGACGACCCGCACGTCGACGCCGCGGCGGGTCGCCATCTTCGTGAGGTAGGTCGCGGTGCCGCCGTACATATCCGAGGAGGCGACGACGTTGTCGCCCGCGCTCGCGAGGACGCTCGTCGCGGAGTCGAGCGCGGCCATCCCCGACGCCGTGGCGACGGCGGCGACGCCTCCCTCCAGCGCCGCGAGGCGCTCCTCGAGGATTCGGGTGGTCGGATTCGAGATCCGCGAGTAGACGTCGCCGTCGGCCTCCAGCGCGTAGAGGTCCGCCGCGTGGTCGGCGTCCTCGAAGGCGTAGGAGGTCGTCTGGTAGATCGGCGGCGCGCGAGCGCCCGTCGTCTCGTCCGGCTCCTGGCCGGCGTGGAGACTCCGGGTGTGGAACCCGTCGACCATACTATGTATATTACGCATATTCGCTCGAAGGCTTATAACCGTCGGTTACGGTCGAGCGGTCGGCGGCCGCGACGCTGGCGAGGCGGTGGCGGAGGCACAGAAGCGGAAATCGCGAGCGGCGCGTCAGTCGTCGGCCGAGGCCGTCTCGGTCAGGTCCAGTTCGGCGCGCGCGGCCGAGACGCCGGCGTCGACGTCGACGTCCACGCCCGCGTCGGCCATCGCCTCGCCGACGGTGCGGACGCCGCGGAGGATCGCCTCGTCCGGGAGGCCGCCCATATTGCTCACGCGGAAGATCGTCCCGCCGAGGTGGGCCTGGCCGCCGGAGATGCTGACGTTGCGCGCGTCGACGCCGTCGAAGAAGGCGTCCGAATCGTCGCCGTAGACCGTCTCGGGAAGCGAGACCGCGGTGACCGTGTTCGAGAGTTCCGTCGCGCCCGTCGCGTCCGCGAACAGGTCCAGGCCCATCGCGGTGAAGCCGGCGCGGAAGGCGGCCGACTGGCGGCGGTGCCGGGCGATCCGGGTCGGCATCGTCTCCTCGACGATGTCCTCGACGGCGACCGCCATCGCGCGGAACAGCGGCACCGCGCTCGTGAAGGGCGTCTGGTGGGATTCAGATTTTCGAAGGTGCCACTCCAGGTCCTCGTAGAACGGCGCGGCCTCGCCGTCGAGGTCCGCTTTCACCTCCTCGGTCACGTACATCGCGCTGATTCCCGGCGGGGCCGCCAGCGCCTTCTGGGCGTCCGTGACGGCGATGTCGACGTTCCAGTCGTCGATCTTGAACACGTCGCCGCCGATCGAGGTGACGCCGTCGACGACGAAGCGGGCGTCGTACTCGTCGGCGATCTCGCCGACGCCCTCGACCGGATTGAGGAGCCCAGTACTGGTCTCGTTGTGGACCATCGTCACGGCGTCGGTCTCGTCGGTGACGACCGCGCGGACGTCCTCGAGGGGGATCGACTCGCCCCACGGCACCTCGACGCGGGTGACCTCCGCGTAGCGCTCGGCGATGCGGGCGAAGCGGCGGCCGAACTTCCCGTTGACGAGCGAGACCACGTGCCCGCCGTCCCCGACCAGATTGGCGACGGCGGCCTCCATCCCCATCGTGGCCGTCCCGTTGAGGAGGAGCGTCGTCCCGCCGCCCGCGGTCGCGGTGGACGATCCGTCGAGGGTCGATTCCTCGAAGACGTAGTCGAGACCGTCCTGTGCTCGCTCGTAGACCGCCTCGAACGCCGCGGACCGGTGTGACACCATCGGCTCGTCCATCGCCGCCGCCACCTCGTCGGTGACGGGCACCGGACCGGGGTTGAGGAGCAGGAAGTCCTCTTCCATACGCGGCGATTGCGGCGCGCAGGGATAAGCGATACGGGTCTCCGCCGACACAGTCGCCGCTCACCCGCCTTGTTCATCCGAATCCGAGTTCGGTTTCGGCGCGGTTCGCCGCCGCTCCCGCCGGGGGACGCGGCCCGACGAAGCACCTAACTCCGCCCCGTCCGAGGGGCCGACACATGAGCGACGACGCGGCGGCCGACGCCGACCCGACCGACGACGCGGACCTCGCCTACGCCGACCCGGACAACCCCTACCTCCGCGACCCCGACACGGACTTCGCGCCGGTCGAGGAGCTCTCCCGCGAGGCGGCCGCCTCGCAGGCCGAGACGCTGCGGGAGGCGATCCGCGAGCACGACCACCGCTACTACGTCCGCGCCGACCCGCTGATCGCCGATCGGGCCTACGACGAACTGTTCGCGCGGCTCCAGGACCTGGAGGACGCGTTCGACCTCGACCGCGAGGGAAGCCCCACCCGGCGCGTCGGCGGCGAGCCCCTCGACGAACTCGACACCGTCGAACACGTCGCGCCGATGCTCTCGATCGAGCAGTCGACGGAGGCCGACGACGTGCGGGACTTCGACCGCCGCGTCCGCGAGGC
>JBDGUM010000061.1:0-3632 GCA_042215855.1 Halobellus sp.
TCGCGCGCACGAGGAACCATCCCTGGTCGGTGTCGATCCGGACGCCGTCGAGCGTCCGTACCTCCGCGTACGTCTCGTCGGCGAGTTTCCGCACGCGCTCCATCACGGCCCGCTTGTCGTCGCTGCGGAGGGAGTCCCGCCGGATCGGATACCGCGGCAGCTCGTCGACGAGCGCCGACAGCGGGCCGTCGTCGGCGACGATGCTGGCGAGCCGACACGCCGCCAGCGGCCCGTCCGGACAGAGCGTCTCGTCGGGCCAGATCCACGCGCCGCTGGGTTCGCCGCCGAACGCGACGTCGGGCTCGGCGGCGCGCTCGGCCACGAAGACGTCGCCGACGGGCGTGTAGACGACCGCGGCGCCCCGTTCGGCGACCGCGTCCGCCACGGCGAGCGAGGTGTCGACCGGGACGGCAACCCGATCGCCCTCCTCGGCCTCCCGGCGGCCGAAGAGCGCGAGGAGGGCGTCGCCGCCGACGAACGCCCCCTCCTCGTCGACGGCGAGCATCCGGTCGGCGTCGCCGTCGTGGAGGACCCCGAGGTCGGCGTCGGTCGCTTCGACGAGCGCCCGCGCAGTCGCGCAGTTCTCGGCGGTCGGCTCGCTCGGCCGTGCCGGGAAACTGCCGTCGCGCTGCCCGTTCAGCGTCTCGACGTCGCAGCCGACGGCGTCGAGGACGTCGGCCGTGACGCGGCCGGTGCCGTTGCCGACGTCGACGACGACCGAGAGCTCGTCGACGGGCGAGTCGGTCAGCGCCTCTCGGAGCACCGCCGCGTGGCGGTCGCGTGCGTCGCTCGCACTCGTCCGTTCGCCGACGCCGTCCCAGTCCGCGAGGTCGGACGCCTCCGCATCGACTGCCTCTTCGATCTCGCGCTTCCGCGCCTCGTCGAACGCCTGTCCGCTGGGCGACCAGAGTTTGAGCCCGTTGTCTTCGGGCGGGTTGTGCGACGCCGTGATCGCCACGCCGGCGTCGGCGCCGCTCTCGCCGACGTACCGGGCGATGGTGGGTGTCGGCTCGACGCCGACGGCGACGACGTCGCCGCCGCATTCCGTGATCCCGGCGACGAGCGCGCGCTCGAGCATCCGGCCGCTCTCGCGGACGTCGCGGCCGACGACGACGGATTCGTACCCGACCGAGGCGAGCGCGCGGCCGACGTGGAGGGCCAGCTCGGCCGTCACCTCTTCGCCGACGCGCCCGCGGATACCGCTCGTTCCAAACATCGTCCCAAACACCACGACGACTGGATATAAACCTCGGTTTCACAGCGATTGCGCTCGTCCCGGTGATGTCCGAGCCCTTCTTGTGCACGCTGCTCGATTTCACAGTCAATGAAAATCTCTGTGATCGGCAGCGGGTACGTGGGTACCACGATCGCGGCGTGCTTCGCCGACCTCGGCCACGAGGTCGTCAACATCGACGTCGATGCCGACGTCGTGGAAACGATCAACGCGGGCGAGACGCCGATTCACGAGGAGGGCCTCCCGGACCTCCTCGAGAAGCACGCGGGCGACGACGGGACCGGACGGCTCCGGGCGACCACGGAGTACGACGCCCTTCTCGAGACGGACGTCACGTTCCTCTGTCTGCCGACGCCCCAGTACGACGACGGGAGCATCGATCTCTCGATCGTCGAGACGGGTGCGGAGCAACTCGGCGAGACGCTGCAACGGAAGTCCGACTGGCACACTGTCGTCGTGAAGAGCACCGTCGTTCCGGGGACCACCGACGAGGTCCTCACCCCGGTCATCGAGTCCGCCAGCGGACGCACTGCGGGCGAGGGACTCGGCGTCGGGATGAATCCCGAGTTCCTCCGCGAGGGAACCGCGGTCGCCGACTTCCTCGATCCGGACAAGATCGTACTCGGCGCGGACGACGACCGCACCCGACGCGATATGCGGGCCGTGTTCGCGCCGCTCGAAGAGCAGGCCGACGCGCCCGTCGTCGAGACGGACACGCGAACCGCGGAGATGATCAAGTACGCGAACAACGCGTTCCTCGCGGCGAAGGTCAGCCTGATTAACGACATCGGGAACATCTGCAAGGAGTTCGGGATCGACGCCTACGAGGTGGCCGACGCGATCGGTCTCGACGATCGGATCAGCGACCAGTTCCTCCGGAGCGGCGTCGGCTGGGGCGGCAGCTGTTTCCCGAAGGACGTCGCCGCCATCATCGCCGCTGCGGAGGCGAACGGGTACGAGCCGCCCGTGCTCGAAGCCGCGGTGGAACTCAACGACCGACAGCCCGAGCGCCTCCTGGAACTGCTCGATGCCCACGTCGACGTCGACGGGGAGCGGGTCGCCGTCCTCGGCCTCGCTTTCAAGCCCGGCACCGACGACACGCGTAACTCGCGGGCGATCGAGGTCATCGAGGGCCTCGAAGCGCGCGGCGCCCGCGTCGTCGGCTACGATCCGGTCGCCACCGAAAATATGCGGGCCCGGTTCCCGGACATCGACTACGCGGAGTCTGCCGCGGCCGCGCTCGAAGACGCCGTCGGCGCCGTCGTCGTCACCGGCTGGGACGAGTTCGCAGCGCTCGACGACGAGTTCGCCGCGATGAAGACGCCCGTCGTCGTCGACGGCCGACGGATCGTCGAGCCGACCTCCGAGATAACCTACGAAGGCCTCACGTGGTAGGGGAAGGCCGATCGCGGTTCCGACCCCGATCCTGCTCGTCGTCCCGTGACCGGAACCACTTTTAGACCTCCCCGACGCAGTCCCGACGATGGAGTACGACGACGTCTGCGTCCTCGTGCCCACTTACAACGAGGCCGAGACGATCGGCGAGGTCGTCGACGATTTCCGGAGTGCGGGCTTCGACGACGTCCTCGTCGTCGACGGCGGCTCGGAGGACGGTACCGACGACATCGCCGAGGAGCACGGCGCGCGCGTCGTCTATCAGTCCGGCTCAGGAAAGGGCCAGGCCGTCCGCGAGGGCGTCCGCGAGCACGTCGACCGCGAGTACGTCCTGATGCTCGACGGCGACGCGACATATCAGGTGGAAGACGCCGACGCGATGCTCGAACCGCTCGTAGCGGGCGACGCCGCGCACGTCATCGGCGACCGCTTCGCGGACCTCCGCGAGGGCGCGATGACGCGGTTCAATCAGTTCGGCAATCGGATCATCAACCGTGGGTTCGCGTTCGTTCACGGCGAGAACTACGGGGACATCCTCTCGGGCTACCGCGCGTTCACCCGGGAGTCGTTCCTGCAAATGACGCTCTCCTCGGACGGGTTCGGCATCGAAACCGAGATGGCCGTCGAGTGCGCGAAGCGGAACGTTCCCACCGAGGTCGTTCCGATCTCCTACCTCCCGCGGCCCTCGGGCTCGGACACGAACCTCCGGCCGATCCGCGACGGCGGGATCATCTTCCTGGAACTGTACCGCCGCGCGAAGACCAACAACCCGCTCTTCTACTTCGGGAGTCTCGGCGTGCTTTCGACGGTCAGCGGGTTCCTCATCGCGGCGTACGTCCTCGTGGAGTGGATCACGCGGAACGTCTCCCACGAGGTCCTGGCAGTCGTCTCCGGCTTCGGGATCATCGTCGGCGTCCAGCTGCTGATGTTCGGCGTCCTCGCGGATCTGATTCTCACGCTGCACCGCGAAACGCTGCGGGAGATCGACCGGCTCGACGAGTGA
>JBDGUM010000061.1:3732-5719 GCA_042215855.1 Halobellus sp.
AAGAGCGCTCGAAGCTGCGAGAACAGGCCGCCGCCCGACGCGCGGTATTCCTCGAGGACGGGATGGAGGGCGTCCAGGAACTCCCGCTTGCTCTCGAAGCGGCTCTCGCCGACGGCCGCGAGCGCCTCCGAGAGCGCGACCGTGTTGTCGCTGGCGTCGTACGGGATCGCGGGGTCGCCGAGCGCGCGCACGATCTCGTCGGACGTCGCCGGGAAGGTGAGATCAGCGTCCGAGAGGTAGGGATCGAGCGCCGCGATGCCGAACTCCAGAGATTCGGGCTCGTCGTCGCCCTGTTGCGGTGGTCTGACAGCCATCGGAGAGCGATAAGACCGCCGGGGTCGAAAAACCCCCGGCTCCCGGTTCGGAGCCGGGTCCGGGCCGTCGAGTCCGCAGGGTTTTGTGCGCCGGTCGCCTCACTTGCGGGACGATGACGGAGTACACCACGGTCTCGATCCCGAAGGACCTCGCCGATCGCGTCGACGACACCATCGAGGGGACGAGTTTCTCGAGCACCAGCGACCTCGTGCGGTTCCTCCTCCGGAGCATCGTGATCCAGCACCAGCGCGAGGGGGAACTCACCGAGGCCGAGTTCGAGGACATCGCCGCACAGCTCGCCGACCTGGGGTATCTGGACCGCTGACGGTCGCCGGGGTCGGCCGTCGGCCCGCCGTCCCGACGGCTACTCGCCCGCCAGCGACTCCCGCGGCGGTTCGACGTCTAACACGTCGAGGTCGAGTTCGCGGTCGTTGCGGTCGAAGGCCGCGACCGAGGTCTCCTCCCAGGGCGGCACGGCGACCACGAGCGCCGCCGCGAAGGTGTCCTCGCGCGTCGCCGCCAGGGGCCCCTGCGGGTGTGAGACGAACCGCGCGCGGCTCCGACCCGCGGGGGTCCCGAGATCCATCCCGAACACGGCCGAGACCGATTCGCTCGTCTCGGGGAAGTAGAAGTGCGTCAGCACCGGCGCGTCGGCATCGAGTCCGAGGTCGACGTCGAACTCGGCGGCGGGCGTCGACGCGAGTACGACGCTGACCGACGTCGGTTCCTCCGCCTCGGCCATCTGCAGGAGCGCGTCGAGGAGCCCGCGAGTGATGTAGACCACGCCAGTATAGACGGCACGTGTGCCCAAAACCCCGTCGGAGTCGACGATTCGGGGCTACGGCAGCAGCTCCCGGATCATCCGTCCGTACGCGCCCGGCATATTCCGGCGGGCGTCGTCGAGCGTCTCGCGCAGGACGGCCCCCGCGTTCTCCATCACCCCGTCGCCGTGGCCGACGAGGACGCGCTCGGGATCGTAGCCGCCGAGCGCGCGACGCGGCGGCACCGGGCGCAATACGGGATGGACGCCGAGGCTTTCCCCGGGCGCACGGAAGAACGACGCGGTCCCGAGGGTCTCGGGGACGAGGAGCGTGCCGTCCGCGCGGTGGACCAGGCCGACCTCCTGCCACTCGGGGATGCTGGAATCGCGGAGTTTGATCGCTTCGATCCCCGAGTCGCCGAGTTCACGGTCGTACCGCTGCACCGGGGCGTCGAGCTCGCGTTCGACGCCGGACATCCAGTTCGGGAGGTAGACGGGCACCTCGTGGCGCGTCGCCAGGGCCGCGGCGTCGCGCTTGTGACGGTCGAGGCCGACGACGACGCCGACGACGTCGCCGAACTGGGCTAGTAAGTCGTCGACGCCCGGGGCGTCGACGGGGTCGACGACCCACACGCCCCCGTCGTCGCCGACGAGCGCGTGGCTCGCACGCTGCATGTCCTCGCCGGGATACGCGATCCACCCGACGCCGCGGTCCCAGCGGTCGATCTCTCGGTAGCCGTCCGTCTCGCCGCCCTTCATCGGCATACCTGCGCTCGGGGCCCGACGGGGATAAGGTCAGCCGTTCGTCCCGCCACTCACGAACCGGCGATCGCCTATGAATAGTATCAACAACAGGATCAGCGTATTCGAGGCGGAGCCTCCGGCCTCAAGGAGCGAGCGAGGCGAGCGAGT
>JBDGUM010000066.1:0-5666 GCA_042215855.1 Halobellus sp.
ACAGCGCGATCAACACGACCGCGACGACGGCCAGCGCCAGGCCGGCCAGGTTCGCGGCGCTGAGCGCGACGTCCAGATACAGGACGCCGACGAGCGCGGGGACGACGAAGTACAGCGCGGCGATCGCGGAGACGACCGCCATATTCCCCCGCGTGAGCGCGGCGTAGAAGCTGATGCTCCCGGCCGCGAGGAACGCGCCCGACGCCAGCGCGAAGACGACGTCCGTCCGCGTGCCGGTGATCGGGCGCTTGGCCCAGAGCACGTAGACGCCGGCGATCCCGATGCTCGCGACGTACGACAGGAAGACGGCGTTGACCGCCGACACCGACCGCGTCGCGAAGCCCGCGGTCACCGCCCAGCCGCCGAACAGGAGTAACGCCCCGAGCGCCAGCGCGATGCCGGTCGAGATCATACGTCACGTCCGGGCGTGTCGAGCGATCCGTCGATGGTCCGATGCGGGTAGGGGATGGTGATGCCCGCCTCATCGAAGCGTTCGGTGACCGACTGGACGAACCGGCCGCGGATCCCCAGGAAGTCCGAGCCGCCGGGATCCTCGATCCAGATCCGGCTCTGCAGGCCGAAGGAGGCCTCGTTGATCTCGACGAGGCGCACCGACGGCGCCGGGTCGTCGAGGATCCCGTCCCGGGCTTCGGCCTCCTCGACGATGATGTCCATCGCCTCGTCGATGTCGTCGCCGAGGCCGATCCGGAACGTGAACTTCAGGCGGAGCGTCCCGTTCTTGTCGTAGTTCTTGATCACGCCGTCCGTGAGCTGTGAGTTCGGGACGGTGAGGTGTTCGTTGTCGAAGGTGCGGACCCGGCTCACCCGCAGGCTGATGTCCTCGACGTAGCCGGAGTTGCCCTCCCACTCGATCCAGTCGCCCGTCCGGAACGGCTCGTCCGTGTAGATGAACACGCCCGCGACGAAGTTCTTCAGCACGTCCTGCATCGCGAACCCGACCGCCAGCGTCGCGGCGGCCGTCACCGTCGAGAGCGCCACCAGGATGTTCCCGAAGCCGGCCAACGAGAAAGCGAGCCCGACGGCGACGAACACCAGGAGGCCGTAGACCACGAGCGTGAGGGGCTTCCGGACGTGCGGTTCGATCCCGCGCCTGTCGAGGAGTTTGGCGACAAGCGGGACGACGGCGAGCTTGCTGACGGCGTAGACCCCCAGGAACACCACGACGAAGACGACCGCCGAGGCGGCCGCGTTCGCGAGCTGCGTCGGGAGCCCCAGCTCCGCGAGCAGTTGGCTGAGAAAGCTATCGGGTCTCGCCGCCGTCTGGAGCGCGGTCGGCGTCATTCTGTCCCCCGCGCCGGGCGCGTCGCTGCCGTGACCGTGATCTGCCGTGTCCCGAACATCTCACCCGGGTTTCGACCGGGGGCGTGTTTATTTCGTCGGACCGGCTGGACGGTTCCATCCCGCGCGTGACGCCGCTTTCGTTTCCGACTCCCGCTCGACGGCGACGCCTCTCCGCCGTGCCGATCGATTTCACAACGACTACTCTCACTGTGTACCGGTGATCACCACCTCCCGTTCACGGCGATCACCGGGAAGAGACGAGAGGAGTCGTTATCAGTCGCCCGCCGTCCGGGCTCGCTGGCGCGCGGCCTCGACGCTCTCGCCGTCGCGCAGGACGGCGTCGACGAACAGCTCGCCCGCCTTGTACGACGAGCGCACCATCGGCCCCGACGCGCAGTAGAGGAAGCCCAGTTCCTCCTCTGCGACCCGCCGCCACGTCTCGAAGGCGTCGGGGTGGACGTACTCGAAGACGTCCAGGTGCGACCGCGAGGGCTGGAGGTACTGGCCGAGGGTGACGATGTCGACGTCCGCTTCTCGAAGGTCCGAGAGCGTCCGGTAGATCTCGTGATCGTACTCGCCGAGGCCGAGCATCAGGCTCGTCTTGGTGTAGACGTCCGATTCCTCGGACACCTGTTCGAGCACCGACAGCGACTGCTCGTAGCCCGCGCGGCGGTCCCGGACGGGCCACTGGAGCCGCTCGACGGTCTCGACGTTGTGGGCGATCACGTCGGGACCGGCGTCGACGATCTTCCGCACTAACCGGGGCTCTCCCTGGAAGTCGGGGATGAGCACCTCGACGAGGATGCCCGGGTCCCGATCCTTGATCTCGCGGATCGTCTCCGCGAAGTGGCCCGCGCCCTGGTCGGGCAGGTCGTCGCGGTCGACGGAGGTGAGCACGACGTAGTCCAGCCCGATCTCGGCGACGGCGTCGGCGACGTTCGCGGGCTCGTCGGGGTCGAGCGCGTCCATCCCGCCCGTCTCGACGTCGCAGAAGTTACAGCCGCGCGAGCAGCGGTCGCCCATCAGCATGAACGTCGCCGTGCCGGGGCCGTTGCGGCCGCTCCAGCACTCGCCCATATTCGGGCAGTTCGCCTCCTCGCAGACCGTGTGCAGGTCGCGGTCGCGGAGCGTCTCCTTGATGTCGGTGAAGCGACGCCCCGACGGCGGCCGCATCTTCAGCCAGTCCGGCTTCCGCCTGCCCGTGCCGCTCATACGCTCACCTTTGTGCGCCCGAGCAAAAGCCTGCGGGTGACAGGTGGCGAGTGCGAGCGCCGAGCGGCGCGCGGAAGCGAGAACCGGCGCCCGCCCCGGGGTCGCCGGAGCCGACGTCCGCCTCCCTCACGCCGGGAGGTCGATCGCCACCGTCGTCCCGGACTCGTCCGCCGAGACGAGCCGCAGGTCCCCGCCGCGCGCGTCGGCGACCCACTTGACGAGCCAGAGTCCGAGCCCGGAGGCGTGCTGGAGCTGCGTGATCTCCCGGTCCCTGGCGACGACCGACCACTCCGCCTCGGGGATCCCCGGTCCGTCGTCGCTGACCGCGAACCGGACCGTCCCCGCGTCGGCCCTCGTGACCGCGATCTCGACGGTCGAGTCCGGTTCGGGCGTCCCGTACTCGACCGCGTTCTCGAGCAGCTCCCGGAGCGCGCTCTCGATCAGTTCGTCGTAGCGGACGCGCGTCTCCACGTCGACGGCGACGCGGACGTCGGCCCCGTCGGCCTCGACGGTCGAGGCGACGAGCCGTTCGAGGCGGCCCCTGGTCTCGTCGGGCGACAGCCGCTCGGAGTCGGCGTCGCCGTTCCGGAGCACCCGCTGTATCGCCTGTGCCGTCTCGCTCGTGTCGACGAGCGACCGGCTGGCGTCGGCGATCTGCGCCGCGTGCCGCCGGACCTCCTCGTCGTCGGCCGTGGCCTCGATGAGGTCCGCCCGGCCGTGGATGACGTTGGTCCGGTTCCGGAGGTTGTGGCGCAGGAGCCGATGGAGCACCTGGAGGTGGGTGCCCTGCCGCTTGACTTCCGTCACGTCGGTCAGCACGACGAACGCCCGTCCCACCCCGTCGCTCCGGTACGGGACGCTCCGGAGCAGGTAGAAGTTCACCCCGTCGTCGGTCCGGACGCGGACCTCTCGCTCGACGCCGTCGTCCCGGCCGCCGAGGTCTTCGAGCGCGTCCCGGATCGCCGGCGGCACGGCGGACCCGAGCTCCGCGAGCCGCGTTCCCTCCAGCTCCTCGCGTCCCTCGATCAGGTCCGCGAACGGTCCGTTGGCGGCGTGGATCTCCGCGTCGCCGTCCGCGAACGACAGGTCGACGAGCGGATCGGTCAGGGAGCCGAACAGCTCGGTGAACCGCGTGCGCTGCCGGGAGGCCTCCTGTCGGGCCACCCGGAGCTCGCGGATGTTCTGGACGGTCCCGACCACGCCGTCCCCGCTCGGCTGCGCGATCGGTGTCGCCGAGATGCGGATCGGCACCTCGCCGCCGTCGCGGGGCTGCAGCCCCGTCTCGGCGGCGTAGGAGCCGTCGGACAGCGAGACCAGCCGCGCGGCGACCGCGTCGTCCGACAGGACCTCGGCGATGTTCGTCCCGACCAGCTCCGACCGCGTCGTTCCGAGGGTCTCCGCCAGCGACTCCGTCACCAGCGTGAACGCGCCCGCGTCGTCGACGGTGAACAGCATATCGTCGACCGTCTCGACGAGCGCCTCGTACCGCCGCCGCTCCTGGTCGCGCTCGACGCGCTCGAACACCGACTCGACGGTCGTCGTCAGCAACTCGAGGAAGCGCCGCTCGTCCTTCGAGAACCCGTCTTCCTCCCGGTGACCGACGCTGAGCGTGCGCCTGTCGCCGATCGGGAGGTACATACTCGCGTCGATGGGGGTGGCCGGCAGGTGATCGTCGCCGCCGGCGGTGACGATTCGCTGCTCGGTGAACGCCCTCCCGACCGGGCCCTCGTCGGCTTCGTAGCGGGGACGGTCGCCGATCGTCTCCACGACGCCGTCCGAGGCGGCGATCGGCACCAGCCGACCGGTTGCCGGGTCGTGTTCGCGGACGACCGCGACGTCGGTCTCGATGGTGTTGGCCGCGACGTCGACGACTCGCTCTGCGACCTCGGCCGTCGTCTCGGTGGCGACCATCTCCCGGGTGGCCCGCAACAGGTTGTTCAGGATCCGCTGGCGGCGGCGCTGGCGGCTGACGTCCCGGAGCGTCCCCACGGTCCCCGAGAAGGTGCCGTCCTCCAGCGGTCGCAGAGTCATCCGGTCCGTACACGGGACTCGTTCGCCGTCTTTCGCGATCAGTTCGACGTCGAGTTTGGCGATCGAGATCTCGTCGTCGCCCGAGCCGCCGGTCTCCCGCAGTAGCCCCCTGAGGGCGTCTTCCGCCTCCTCGACGGTCCGATCGTCCTTGATGAGGTGCACCGACGATCCAAGGAGTTCCTCGCGCGCGTACCCGGTGATCTCACAGAGCGCGTCGTTGACGAAGACGAACCGTCCCTCCTCGTCGAGGATGTAGACGGCGTCGCCGACGGTCTTCACCAGGTACTCGTACAGCGTCTGATCGGTCCCGCGCCGACGCTCCGCGGTGACCTCGCGCACGTGCGCCGTCGCGCCGTCCCGATCGGGGTGGATGGTGATCTCGAACCGCCGGCCGTCCGGCGTCGTGACCTCCACGCCCGTGGCCTCGCCCGTCGCCCGCGCGTCGCGCAGTTCGTCTCTGAGCTGGGTGGCCGTCTCGGGCGCGAGCAGGTCCCAGACGGGCGCTCCGACGGCGTCGGCCCCGTCGGCGTCGAGGAACGCCGCAGCCGCGCCGTCGAGGTAGGTCACGTCGCCGTCGGCGTCGATCTCGATGATCCCGTCCTCGATTCGCTCCAGCGCCCGAACCGGGTCCCTGCCGCCGCGCTCGAATCCCGCTCCGGTGGCCGCGTCGCCGTCGGCCGTCTCGAACGCGCGCGAGAGTTTCGTCGCGAGGAACGAGCGGTCGTCTCCCGGGGCCCACGTCAGGGCGTCGACCGCGCCGGCCTCGAGCGCCCGAGCGGCCGTCGCGGCGTCCGTGGCGACCCACACCGTCGGGCGGTCGATCCGCTCGGGCACGGCGTCGGTGGCCGTCGCGAACACCACCGCCCCGGCGTGCTTCGGCGACGGGGAGTCGGGGTCGAACGCGGAGAGCTCGGCGAGCCCGCCGAACGCGAGACCGGTCGTCGCGGCGACCGCTCCCAACACGGATTCGAGTTCGTCTCGGGAGGCGGCGTATCCGTCGCCGACGTACGGCCGAACGGGCAGGACGGTCGAGTCGGAAACGGGGCTCATTGACGGTCAGAAAGTCCCGTTTCGGACACTTCAACATTACCGTCAATTTATCAGACGTGATCCTCTCGACC
>JBDGUM010000038.1:0-5633 GCA_042215855.1 Halobellus sp.
GCGTCGACGCGGCCCGCTTCGGATCCGGACTCGGACTCCGATTCGCTCCCGACGCTGGCGTCGCTCTCGGTGTACGCGAGGAACAGGTCCTCGAGCGACGCCTCCTCGGTCGTGAAGTCGGTCACCGTCACGCCGCGATCCTCGATCTCGCTCACGACGCGGGTCTTGGCGTCGCTGTCGCAGCCCACGCGGACCGCGTCGTCGCCGTCGCGCTCGACGTGCCGGACGCCGTCCAGCGCCCGCACCGCGTCGAGAACGTCGTCGCCGACCGGTTCGCCGACGGCGACGCGGAGGGTGGCGTCGGCGTCGGAGGCCTCCCGCAGACCCTCGATCGAGTCCACCGCGACGAGCTCGCCGTCCCGGAGGATGCCGACGCGGTCGCAGACGGCCTCGACCTGTTCGAGGATGTGGCTGGAGAAGAAGACGGTCGTGCCTCGCTCGGCCTCCTCGAGGACGATCTCGCGCATCTCCTTCGCCCCCGCGGGGTCGAGCCCCGAGGAGGGCTCGTCGAGGATCAGGAGGTCCGGCTCGCCGACGAGCGCCATCGCGAGCGCGAGCCGCTGGCGCATCCCCTTCGAGTAGCCGCCGGCCTGCCTGTCGGCGGCGTCGGCGAGGCCGACCCGCTCCAGGACGGCGTCGGGGTCGGCGTCGACCTCCTTGGAGTCGATCGCGAACTCGACGTGCGCCCGGCCGGTCAGCCGGTCGTACACGTCGAAGCCCTCGGGGAGGACGCCGGTCCGCTCCCGGACGGCGACGCTCTCGGCCCGGGCGTCGTGCCCGAGGACGGTCACGGTCCCCGCCGTCGGGCGGACGAAATCGAGGAGGAGGTTGATCGTCGTCGACTTCCCGGCGCCGTTCGGGCCGAGGAAGCCGAAGACCTCCCCCTCCTCGACGGTCAACGAGAGGTCCGAGACGGCGGTGACGTCGTCGAACCGCTTCGTCACCCCGTCGAGTTCGATGGCGGTCATAGGCGGAGGTTGTCCGGTCCGTCCATAAACCGTTTGGTGCGAGAATCAGCTCTGAGATCGGCCTGCGGCGTCGCTACCGCCCGCGGCGGCCGATCAGATCTCGTCGTCCGGGTCGTGTTGCTCGCGGACGCGCTCGACCTCCGCGGCGTAGCGCTCGCGGGTCGCCTCGTCGTCGACCGGTTCGAGGTCGTCGCGGTCGACGTCGACGGCCGCGGCCGTGCCGCTGCCGCGCTGGCGCATCACCGTCGTCGACACCTGCTTCCGACGGACGCGGGAGCCGTCGGGCGTCGCGTACACCATATCGACGAGCCCGCGGTCCGTGTAGGTCCGCTCGGCGAGCCAGCAGCGGACGGTCCCGGCGTCGTCGGCCTCGCGTTCGCCGTCGTTCATACCTCACGGTCGTCGTGACGCCGTTTGTAGCTACCGTCTCGGATCCTCTCGGCCCAGATCGCAGCCGTCGAGATCGGTCTCCCCGTCGCGTCACGCTCAAGCCGTTCGGTCCGCTACTCCCGCCCGATGGAGCGCAGCGACCTCCGCGACCGCGCCGCGGAGCTGCCGACCGACCCCGGCGTCTACCAGTTCCTCGACGGCGAGGACGTCCTCTACGTCGGCAAGGCCGTCGACCTCCGCGACCGGGTCCGGTCGTACGCCGACCCGCGCGGCGAGCGGATCCGCCGGATGGTCGACCGCGCGGGGTCGATCGACGTCGCCGTCACCGACACCGAGACCCAGGCACTCCTGCTCGAGGCGAACCTGATCAAGCGCCACCAGCCGCGGTACAACGTCCGGCTGAAGGACGACAAGTCCTACCCGCTGGTCCAGCTCACCGATCACCGAGTCCCGCGGATCGAGGTGACGCGCGACCCCGACCCCGGCGCGACGGTCTTCGGGCCGTTCACCGACAAGGGCCGGGTCGAGACCGTGGTGAAGGCGCTCCGGGAGACCTACGGCCTCCGCGGCTGTTCGGACCACAAGTACGCCAACCGCGACCGGCCGTGTCTCGACTACGAGATGGGGCTCTGCAGCGCGCCCTGTACCGGCGAGATCGACGCCGAGGCCTATCGACAAGACGTCGAATCGGTGGTCCGATTCTTCGAGGGCGAGACCGGCGTGTTGGCGGATCCTCTCCGCCGGGAGATGGAAGCGGCCGCCCAGGCCGAGCAGTTCGAACGCGCGGCGAACCTCCGGGATCGCCTCGACGCGATCGAGTCGTTCCACGGCGGCGGCGAGGAGGCCGTCTCGGCGCAGTCCGACGAGCGGGCCGTCGACGTCCTCGGCGTCGCCGTCGAGGGCGACGCCGCGACGGTCGCGCGGCTCCACAGCGAGCGCGGCCAGCTCGTCGATCGCTCGCGCCACCGCCTCGACGCGCCGAAGGGCGGCGAGCGCTCGGCGGCGGTGCTCACGGCGTTCCTGACCCAGTACTACGCCGAGCGCGACCTCCCGGACGCGATCCTCTGTTCGGAGCGCCCCGACGACGAGGACGTGCTGGCGTGGCTGCGCGCCGAGGGTGTCGACCTCCGCGTCCCCGGCGCGGGACGGGAGGCGAAGCTCGTCGACCTCGCGCTCAAGAACGCCCGACGGGGACCCGAACGGGACGACGAGCTCGGCGTGCTCGCCGACGAACTCGGGCTCGATTCGGTCTCGCGGATCGAGGGCTTCGACGTGAGCCACGCGCAGGGGAAGGCCGTCGTCGGCAGTAACGTCTGCTTCGTCGACGGTTCGGCGGAGAAGGCCGACTATCGCCGGAAGCGGCTCGCCGACGGCAACGACGACTACGCGCGGATGCGGGAGCTCGTCCGCTGGCGCGCCGAGCGCGCGGTCGCGGGGCGGGACGACCGTCCCGATCCCGACCTGTTGCTGATCGACGGCGGCGAGGGGCAACTCGGCGCCGCGACCGACGCGCTCGCCGAAGTCGGCTGGGACGTGCCGGTCGTGGCGCTCGCGAAGGAGCGGGAGCTCGTCGTCACTCCCGACGGCGTCCGCGACTGGGACGACGACCACCCGGCGCTCCACGTACTCCAGCGCGTCCGCGACGAGGCGCACCGCTTCGCGGTCCAGTACCACCAGACGCTCCGCGACGACGTCCGCACCGTGCTCGAAGACGTCCCCGGCGTCGGCGAGCAGACGCGACGGGCGCTCCTCCGCCGCTTCGGCAGCGTCGAGAACGTCCGCGCGGCATCGACGGCTGATCTGACCGACGTCCCCGGCGTCGGCGAACGGACCGCGGAGACGATCCACGAGCGGCTCTGATACTGATCACTCCCGTCTCTTCCCGCCGAGCGCCGGCACCGGGAGTGGCGTTCGGCGGTAAAAAGTGAGAGTGAACACTGTGATCGGGGCGAACAGTCGGCACCCTCCATACAGAACCACCCCCGCGTCGACGTGCCGAACGACCGCTGCCCGACGCGGGGCGTCGATTACGTCACGCGGGGTCTGGTCCCGCTATCGCTGATAAACCCTGGCGTCGATCGGATCCCGCCGCTCGAAGGCTTCGCCGCCTGCAGAATCCTTAATAGTCGTTGATCCGGTGTTCGAGGTATGGACGACATTTTCGTCGCACGCGTGATGTCCTCGCCGGTACACACCGTCTCGCCCGACGCGCTCGTCGAGGACGCCGCGCGGAAGATGCTCGACGAGGAGATCGGCTCCGTCGTCGTAGTCGAGGAGGGGCAACCGGTCGGCATCCTCACGAACACGGACTTCGTGAAGATCGTCGCCGAGCGGCAGCCGAAGGACCGGACCCCGGTCTCCGAGTATATGTCCGACACCGCGGTCACGACGACCGCGCAGGTCCCGATCGCGCAGATCGCCGAGTCGATGATCGACCACGGCATCCACCACGTCCCGGTCGTCGACGACGACGGTGCCGTCATCGGAATGGTCACGACCACCGACCTCGCCGCGTACGTCTCGGACCTCCAGACGGCCCGCGCGTAGTCCGAGGCGCGCTCCCGCGTCTGACGCCGGGACAAGACGTATTGGGCTCACTGCCGAAACCGACCCCGTGACTGGACCCTCCATCTCCCGCCGCGCGCTCCTCCGCGCCGGTGGCGCCGTCGGCGTCGCCGGCCTCCTCGGCGCCGGTGCGGTCGCCGCTGCCGGCCCCGCGGCCGTCCCGTATCCCGACGGCGTCGCCCACCAGGACGTCGCGCTCGTCCGACACGAACACCGCGATGCGGCGATCGAGCACCTCCGCGACCTCACCGACCGTGCGGCACCGGTCGTCGAGCGGGCCCGGTCGGCCGGCCACCTCGACGGCGACCGCTTCTTCGGCATCGACGGCAGCGTCGCCGACGCCCGAGAGTTCCTCCAAGAATCGCACCCGCCGTCCTTCGAGACGCTCGGCGAGGCCCGCTACCACGTCAGGTACGTCGCGCTGTCGCTCGGCGCCGCGGCCGCCACTCTCGACGACGTCCCGGTCGGTCCCGACGGGCCGGCGCGGACGGGTCCGGCGTCCGGGATCGACGATCTCCGCACCGCGCTCCGCTACGAAGCCGACGCGCCCGCCGAGGCGATGGTCTGGATCGACCTGATCGAGACGCGGCTCCACGTGGCGATGATCGCCGGCACGAACGCCGAGATCGACCGTTCCGAACTCGAACAGAAACCCGAGCGCGTCCGCGAGAAGGCGCTGGCCCGCGCGGTCCGGAACCACGAGCGCTCGGCCCGCTATCTCGGCGACGCCCGGCAGTTTTACCGGACGTTCCGGGCGCGACAGTCGATGCCGGCCCCGATCGGCCTCGGGTCCGCACGCGAGACGTATCGGTCGCGGGTGCGGGAGTTCACTCACGACGAGGAGTGGTACGACTCCCGGCGGGTCCGCGAGGAGACGCCGCGGGACACCGCCTGGAACCGACTGTTGACGCTCGAGCCGGGCGAAGGCGCCCTCGAAGACGCACGGTGGGCCCGCCGGGACGGCCTCTCCGGTCTGGAGACGACGACGCTCGCGATCGCGCTCGCGGAGTTCCACGGCTTTCCGAGCGGGAAGGCGGCCGTCGAGCGCCTCCGCGGTCGTTCGTCGGTTCCGGAGTCGCTGCTCCTCGACGTGAAACGCCGGGCGGTCGACGGTGCCTATCGGATCGCCGCCACCGGCGACGCGTTCGAGCGGTGGCTCTTACGCGCGGCGGCGCGCTACTTCTCGAAGGGCGACCGGTATCTGACCGACGGCGACGTCATCGACGACTGGCCCCGGGCCCACGCGCTGGCGACCTACGGCGTCGCCGCCGGCGTCGTGGATGCGATCCCGTCGGTCGCGAACGTCGTGACGGGGTGAGAAGCGACGCCCGCCTACGCGATCTCCTCGTACTGCTCTCGGAGCTTCTCGGCGGCGTCGTCCATCAGGTCGGCCTCGTAGTCGTCGAGGTCCCACTCGACGACCTCCTCGACGCCCTCGGCGCCGAGCCTGACCGGGACGCCGAAGGCGGTGTCCTCGTAGCCGTACTCGCCGTCGAGGACGATCGAGCCCGGGAGCACCTCGCCGGTGTCGCGGAGGATCGCCTCGACCATATGGGCGACGCCCGTGGCGGGGCCCCACTGGGTCGCGCCCTTGCGCTCGATGACGTCCATCGCCGACTCCTGGAGGTCGCCGAGGATCTCCTCGCGCTCGTCGGCGGAGAACTCGGGGTCGGCGCCGTCGACGCGGACCTTCGAGAAGACCGGGACCTG
>JBDGUM010000004.1:0-5623 GCA_042215855.1 Halobellus sp.
TCGTCGAGGACGGCGTCTCGCTGGGCGCGGGCTGTCGCGTCACCTCCGGGTTCCACGTCGGCGAGAACACCGTCGTCGGCGAGAACACGCTCTTGAGCCCGCGCATCCCGGTCTACGACCTCGTCGAGGAGGAGGTCATCTACGGGCATCTGCCGTCGGACCGGCGGGCGTTCACCCGCTACGTCGAGTCTTCGCTCGGCGACCACGACCTCTTCGAGTCCGGCGCGTACAAGCCCGCGGTCGTCGCGCTCGACATCGAGGACGACACCCTCGACAAGACCCGGCGCGAGGAGGCGCTCCGGGAATGAGCGGGGGCGGCGACGGAGGGCCGGCGGTCCGGCGCCTCGCCGACTGGGACGGCGAGGCCCTCCTCGCGCTCGCCGAGGAGTACGAGACGCCGCTCTACGTCGTCGACCTGGAGAGAGTCGAGGAGAACTGCGCGCGCCTCCAGGCCGCCTTTCCCGACGCGGACGTCCGCTACGCGATGAAGGCCCACGCGGGCGCGCACGTCCTCCGGACCGTCCGCGAGGCGGGCCTCGACGCCGAGTGCGCCTCCGCGGGCGAGGTGAAGCGCGCGCTCGACGCCGGCTTCCCGGGCGACCGGATCCAGTACACGGCGGTCAATCCGCCCGCCCGCGACCTCGACTACGTGGTCGAGCGCTGGCGCGAGCACCCCGGGCTCACGGTCACCGTCGGCGCGGCCGACACGGTCGACCGCCTCCGGGACCGCGGCTTCGACGGGCGGCTCTGCGTCCGGGCGAACCCGGGCGTCGGCGCCGGCCACCACGAGAAGGTCCGGACGGGCGCGAACGCGAAGTTCGGGATCCCGATCGAGCGCGTTCCCGACCTCGCCGAGGGGTGGGCCGCCGAGTTCGACCTCGTCGGCGTCCACGCCCACGCGGGCAGCGGCATCTCGGGCGAAGACCTCTCGGACCACCGCGAGCTGGTCCGCCGGATGGGCGACCTCGCGCGCGAGATCGAAGCCGACGTCGGACCCCTGGAGTTCGTCGACGTCGGCGGCGGCTTCGGCGTGCCCTACGAGGAGGACGAACCCCCGTTAGACCTCGACGCCGTCGCCGAGGCGACGCGCGAGGCGCTCGGCGAGGTCGACGCCACGCTGGCCGTCGAGCCCGGCCGCTACGTCGTCGCCGACGCGGGCGTGCTCCTCACCACCGTCAACACGGTCAAGCGCGCCCGCGACGCCACCGTCGCCGGCGTCGACGCCGGGATGACGACGCTCCTCCGGCCGGCGATGTACGGCGCCTACCACGCGATCCGGAATCTCTCGGCGACCGACGGGGACGAAGAGGCCCCCGTCACGGTAGCGGGACCTATATGTGAGTCGGCGGACGTACTGTGTGAACACAGATTGCTCTCGCGTCCCCGACGCGGGCACGTCCTCGCCGTCGGGAACGCGGGCGCGTACGGATACGAGATGTCGAGCACCTACAACTCCCGACCGCGGCCGGCCGAAGTCGCCCTCACGGAGACCACGGTCCGACTCGCCCGGCGGCGGGAGACCCTGACTGACCTGACCACCCTGGACCAATGAGCGTACAGCACGACGGAGTACCAGTCGAGAAGTACCACGGCACCGGCAACGACTTCATCGTCGTCGACGCCGTCGAATCGATTCCCGACCGCCCCGCGTTCGCGACCGCCCACTGCGACCGCGAGACCGGCGTCGAGCACGAGGCCTCGCCGCGCACCGGCGCCGACGGCGTCCTCTTTCTCCACCTGGAGGAGCGCTACTCGCCGCCGCGCGTCGTGATGACGCTCGTCCAGCCCGACGGCTCGGTCGCCGCGATGTGCGGCAACGGCGCGCGCGTCGCCGCCGCCTGGGCCGCCGAGCGGACCGGCGCCGACGAGCTGATGATCGACACGCCCGCGGGCACCCGCCACGCGGTCGTCGACGGCGACGACGTCACCATCGAGATGGGCGAGCCGAGCTTCCGGCCGCGCGACGTCCCGCTGGCCCGCGAGGCCGAACGCAGTGAGGCCTCGGAAGAGCGAGCGGGAGCGGAGCGACACGCGAGCCGCGAGACCGAACTCGTCGAAGAGGACGTCGAGGGGCTCACCGTCACCGCGGTCAACACGGGCGTCCCCCACGCCGTCGCGGTCGTCGACGACGTCGACGCGGTCGACCTCGAGTCGGTCGCCCCCGCGGTCCGCCACGCCGACGTCTTCCCCGAGGGCGCGAACGTCACGCTCGCCGCCCGCGACGGAACGGACGCCCGGGGCAACCCCCAGTTCCGCCAGCGCACCTACGAGCGCGGCGTCGAGGGCGAGACCCGGTCCTGCGGTACCGGCGCGGTCGCGGTCGCCGCGGTCGCGAAGCGGCTCGGCCTCGTCGACGGCTCCGACTCGGTGACCGTCAGCCCGCCCGGCGGCGACCTCCGGATCACGGTGCCCGACGACGGGCCCGCGACGCTCGCCGGCCCCGCAGAACGCGAGTTCGCGGGCGAACTCGACGTCGTGGTGCGGTCGGCGTAGATGTCGGACGCGGATTCCGATCCCGACGCCGCCACGGACTCGGATTCGACCTTCGATCCCCTCGCGTTCCTCGAATCCTCGGTTCGAATCGCCTCGAACGAGGACGTGGGTGAGATGCGCGAACTCCTCGTCGAAACGGTCGAGTCTCACGCCCCCGACGCCGACGTCCGCGTCGACGACGCGGGCAACACCCTCGCGACGAAGGCGGGGACCGACGCCGGGTCCGACCCCGCCACCCACCTCGTCTTCAACACCCACATCGACACCGTCTCGCCGCACGTGCCGTACGAATGCGACCAGATCGACGGCCGGCTCGTCCGGATCCACGGCCGGGGTTCCTGCGACGCCAAGGGGCCGCTCGCGGCGCTCCTCGCGGCCTTCTTCGCCGTCGACCCCCGGGCGGACGCCCGCGTGACGCTCGCGGTGACGCCCGACGAGGAGGCGCTGTCGACCGGCGCCGCGGCCCTGGATCTCGACGGCGACTGCTACGTCGTGGGCGAGCCCACCGGGCTGGACGTCTGCACCGCCGCGAAGGGCCGCTTCCAGGGGACGCTCTCCCTGTCCGGGACGGCCGCCCACGCCGCCGAGCCCGACTCCGGCACGAACGCCATCGCCGGGCTGGAGGGCGCGCTCGCGGCGGTCCGGACCTTCGACGAGGGCCGGGACGAACACCCCCAGCTCGGCCGGGCGACGCTGACCCCGACGACCGTGACCGGCGGCGACGCGACCAATCAGGTACCGGCGGGATGCGAACTGGTGCTGGATCGCCGGAGCGTGCCGCCCGAGACGGCCGAGGGCTTCCGGTCCGAACTCGAAACTGCGGTCCGCGAGGTCGTCCCCGAGGACGTCGGCGTCGACTTCGCGCTCACGGACCGGCCGACGCCGTTCCTGGAGGCGTTCGCGACCGACGCGGACCACGACCTCGTGCGGACGCTCGCGGACGCCGCGAAGCAAGCGGGCGGCTCCGGCGACGTGCGGCCCTTCACCGCCGCGACGGAGGCGTCGTACTTCGCGCCCGCGCCGGTGGTCGTCTTCGGGCCGGGCGTCCTCGCGGACGACCGGGGCGCAGTCGCCCACGCCGAGCGCGAGTACGTCGACGTCGCGGACGTGCGCCGCGCGGCCGAGGCGCTGACCGACGCGGCGCGGCGGCTGGTCGGTCGCTGATCCGTCACCTCGCCCGACCGCAACTCCCATACTCGCCGGCGTCGTCTCTCCGCCTATGTACGAGGGGGTCCACGCCCATCCCGACGGCGACAGCACGGCCTCGCGCCTCGCGCTGACGGCCGAGCGCCACGGCTACGCGGGCGTGGTCGTCCGCGCCGACGACGCCGACCCCGACTACGAGACGCTCCGCGGGACCGCGAACGTCGACGTCGCCGACGGCGTCGAGGTCGTCGCGTCCGACCCACAGCACGCCAGCGGCGCGGTCGGGAACGCGCGCCCGAAACACGAGGTGGTGATCGTCGCCGGCGGGACCGACGAACTGAACCGGTTCGCCGTCGAGCAAGCTCGCGTCGACGTCCTCGCGCGGCCGTTCGAGGGGACGCGGGGGAACGGAAGAGGCGGCCGGGACGGCGATTCGATCGGCGGCGACGGCGACGTCAACCACGTGCTCGCGAAGGCCGCCCGCGACAACGACGTCCGGATCGAGGTGAACCTCGCGCCGGTCCTCCGGGACCGCGGCGGCAGCCGCGTCCGCCACCTCGACAAGCTCCGGCGGCTGAAGCGCCTCGTCGACCACTACGACGCGCCGTACGTCGTGGGCGCCAATCCCCGGTCCCACCTCCAGCTCCGCGCGCCGCGCGAGCTGGCCGCGGTGGGGGAGGAAGTCGGTCTCGGCGGGGACTGGGTCCGTGAGGGGCTGGCGGAGTGGGAGCGGCTCGTCGAGCGGAACCGGGAGCGGCTGTCCGAGTCGTTCATCAGCCCGGGCGTCGAACGTGGCCGGTATGAAGAAGACGATTGACGAACACGCCGAGCGCTTCTCGGAGGCGGCGGCGTCCTACGACGACGACCAGGACAGCCCGGAGTACCTCGCCTGCGCCGACCTCGTCGTCGAGCACGCCGACCCCGACCCCGACGACGTCGTCCTCGACCTGGGGACCGGCACGGGCGCCATCGCGCTCGCACTCGCGCCGGAGGCGAAGCGCGTCGTCGGCCGCGACATCAGCGAGGGGATGCTCGAACGGGCTCGCGAGAAGGCCGCGGAGCTGGGCCTCGAAAACGTCGAGTTCGGCGAGGGACGCTTCCGCGAGCCGAACTACGACGGCGAGGCGGATATCGTCGTCTCGAACTTCGCGATGCACCACCTCTCCGACGACGAGAAGCGCGAGGCGATCCGAGTGATCGCGGACCTGGATCCGGAGCGGTTCGTCCTCGGCGACGTGATGTTCTTCGGGACGCCCGACCCCGACGAGCCGTTCTACAGCCCGGAGGTCGACGACCCCGCGACGGTGGGCACGCTCGTCGACGCGTTGACCGACGAGGGGTTCGTCCTCACCGCGGTCGAACGCGTCCACGACCAGGTCGGGGTGCTCGTGGCCGAGCGCTTCGGCGAATCGAGCGAGCGCGTCGCGGTCGACGCGGGCGACGCCGACGAGGAGTAACGCGAATGAAGCACCTCCCGAAGCACCTCCAGCCGCGCTGGCGCTACCTCGCGGTCGGGATCGAGACCTGGCCCGACGCCGACTTCCCGCGGGGAGCGTTCCAGCGCGACCTCTGGTACGCCGCACAGAACCTCTACGGCGACGTCGGGAGCGCCGAGACCGACCTGACGGTGCTCGACTTCGCGCTCGAGGACGGCGACGGCGAGACGATCGTCCGGACCTATCGGGGAGAGGAAGACCGCGCTCGGGCCGCCCTGGCGACGCTCGACAGCGTCGACGGCCACGAGGTCGGCCTCCGCGTCCGGGGGATCTCGGGCACCGTTCGTGCCTGTGAGGAAAGGTATTTGAACGGCCGGACCGGACGTGCTGAACAGAGAGACGTCGTGTTCGAGAACGAGCCTCACGCCGCCGTCGTCCGCGACAGCCGCGTCGACGTCGAGCGGGCGGAGGGGTTCGCGGGCGCGACGCGGCTCGATTTCGAGTGATACTATGCAGGGACAAGCCCAACAGCAGGCATACGACCGTGG
>JBDGUM010000022.1:0-5506 GCA_042215855.1 Halobellus sp.
CCCGACGTCGGCGGCGTCCGCTTCGATGCTCGGGGGATAGACGCCGCGCTCGAGCTTCAGATCGCTCTGGGGGCGAGCCATACACGTCAGCGCGTAGTTTTCGCACTCCTCGTCGGTGAGCCCGCGGGCCGCGGGCTGGACGACGTCGCCCTCGACGATCTCCGCCGAGCAGGCGAGGCACATCCCGACGCGGCAGGAGTACTCCTGGGCGATGCCGGCCTCGATGCAGGCCTTGAGGATCGTCTGCGTGTCGGAGACCTCGAGCGTCTCGCCCGTGCCGACGAACTCGACGGTGTACTCGGTCATACCACGCCGTTCGGCGGACCGCTCCAAAACTCTTTGCGAAGTGGCCCGTGCGAGACCCCAGCGGCCGTCCGGCGGAACCGTTTTTGTCCCCGTCCGAGAGATGTAGGCAGGACACGATGGCGTGGCCACCCAACCTCCCCGGAGTCGACCTCTCCCGTCGCAACCGGCTCATCGCGTACTACCTCATCGCGCTCGTCGCGCTCGTCGTCGTGTTCACCGGCGCGTACAACCTCGCGATGCTCCGGCTCGAGGGCGTCGACCAGTCGGTCTTCGCGTCCTTCGAGTTCGTCGTCCAGACGATGACGACGACGGGCTACGGGCAGGACTCGGGACTCTGGAACCACCCGGTGATGTTCCTGCTGGTCGCCGGGATGCAGCTGTCGGGGATCGCGATCGGCTTCTTCACGCTCCGGCTCGTGATCATCCCGCTGTTCAACGACGCCGACGTCGACCTCGATGATCGCCTCACGCCGAAGCGGGACCACGTCATCGTCTGCGAGTACCGGCGCGACACCGCGGTGTTGCTCGACGAACTCAGAGAGCTCGGGGTCGACTACGTGCTGATCTCCTCCGACGGGGAACGCGCCCGGGACCTCTCGGACGAGGGGTACGCCGTCATCCACGGCTCGCCGCAGGACAACGAGGCGTTCGAGCGGGCGAGCATCGGCAGCGCCAGCGCGGTCATCACCGACGCGGGCGAGGCGAACGTCGGCACGATCCTCACCGTGGAGTCGCTCCGGCCGGACGTCGAGATCATCGCGCTCACCGACGACAGCGGGATGCGGGACGTCCTCGCGGACGCGGGCGCCGACGTCGTGCTCTCGCCGCACGGCGTCCTCGGACACCGGCTGGCCGAGAAAGCGGTCTCCTCGTTCGAGACGGAGCTGTCCGACACGGTCGACCTCGGCGGCGACCTCGAGATCACCGAGGTCCCCGTCGGCCACGGGAGCCGGCTGATCGGCGCGCGGCTCCGGAACTCCGGGATCAGGGAGGAGACGGGCTCGACGGTCATCGCCGCGTGGATCGACGGCGAACTGCAGTTGCCGCCGGACCCGGACGCGATCATCCGCCCGAACACGGTGCTCCTGGTCTCGGGCGGCCACGAGGAACTGACGGCGCTGAGCGAGTTCACCCGGCCGATGCGCGCGTTCGGCCGCCACGAGCGGGTCCTCGTCGCCGGCTACGGCGAGGTCGGACAGGCCGCGGCCGCACGCGTTCGCGAGGCGGGCGTCGAGACCGTGACGATCGATCACCGGGAGCGCGAGGGCGTCGACGTCGTGGGCGACGCCACCGAGAAGGAGACGCTCCGCGAGGCGGGCATCGAATCGGCCGACGCGATCATCGTCGGCCTCCCGGACGACGCCGCGGTGCTCCTGACGACAGTCGTCGCGCGCTCTCTGAACCCCGACGTCGAGATCCTCGTGCGGATGACCGACACCGACGCGACCCGGAAGGCGCTCAACGGCGGCGCCGACTACGTCCTGTCGGTGCCGCGCATCAGCGCCCGGATGGTCGCCCGCGAGCTTGGCGGGGAGGACGTCCTCGAACCGGCGAGCCAGATCCGCCTCGTCCGCGCGTCGGCGGCGCCGTTCGCCGGCGAGACGCTCGCCGGGTCGGGGATCTACGAGACGACGGGCTGTCGCGTCGTCGCCGTCGAGGACGAGACGGGCCTCTCGAGCGCGGTCGATCCCGAACGGGTCTTCTCGGGCGGGGAGCGGATCGTCGTCGTCGGCTCCGACGAGTCGATCCGGCAGTTCCACAAGCGGTTCGACGTCCCCCCGGCCGAGCCCTGATACTGACTAGTCTCACTGTTCGCCGGTGATCGCCACCCACGTTCACGGCGATCACCGGTAAGAGACGAGACTAGTCAGTATGAGGTCGGGCGCCGATCGGCCGATCCGCGCGCGCCGTCGTCAGTCGCCGACGCCGTCGGACGGGGACGTCCCGCCGTCGGCCTCGGCCTCCTCGGGCGCCCGCACCGTCATCACGGGCACGTCCGCCGAGCGGACGACCTTCTCGGCGACGCTCCCGAGGAGGAATCGCCCGACGCCGGTCCGCCCGTGCGTCCCCATCACGATCAGGTCGACGGCGTTCTCCGCCGCGTGGTCGACGATCACCCGGTGGGCGATCCCGTCCTTCACGGCGGTTTCGACGTCGACGCCGGCCGCCCGCGCCGCGTCTGCGACCTCCTCGACCGCCGTCTCACCCTCTTCGTGGAGCGCCTCGGCGACGATCTCCGAGCCCATCTCCAGCGACGAGTACGCGCCCGTGTCGACGACGTACAGCGCGTACAGCGTCGCGTCGTACTGCTCCGCGAGTTCGACGGCGTGGTCGACGGCGCCCTCGGTGGCGGTACTCCCGTCGGTCGGCACGAGGATCCGGTCGTACATTGTCCTACGTAAACGTACGGCACCCGGGGATTAGAAGCTACCCCGGCGGTCGGCCGCTGCGCCCGCCTCACTCCTCGTCCGCGTCGGGGTCGTCGCCGCGGAACCGCAGGACCGCCGCCTCGCAGGCCTGGAGGCCGTCCACGCGCTCGGTGTCGGCGCCGAGCGCGAGGCCCTTCACCCACGACTCGGTCGCGACGAGGACGCCCGTGACGCGGCCCTCGTCCTCGATCGGGACCGCGAGGTCCAGGGCGTCGGCCGAGTTGGGTTCGAGCAGTTCCTGGGGACCGAGCGGTCGGGACGGCAGCGGCTCGACGACGGACATACCGCCGCTCGGCGGCCAGGTCGCTTGGGCGGTGCGGATCTCGCCGGCCGACGCGATCACAAAGCTTCTATCGCCCCGGGCGCGAGGGGCGCCTATGTCGCCCGACGCCGACGACCGGGACGGGGACGGCGACGCCGGACCGATCGCGCGGTCGGGCGCTCGGTTCTCCGTCGCGGGCCTCGCGTTCCGGCGCGATCGCGCGCTCCGGGCCGTTTTCGCTGTCGCCGTCGTCGGGTCGGTCCTCAGACTCGTCGCGCTCGGGGCGCGCCCGTTCCACTGGGACGAGGCGCGCGTCGGCTACTGGACGCTGCGCTACCTCGACACCGGCGCGTTTCGGTACCGTCCCGTCGCCGGCGGGCCGCTGCTCTACCACCTCGGCCGGGCGTCGTTCGCCCTCCTCGGCGCCTCGGAGTTCGCCGCGCGCCTGCCGGTCGCGCTCCTCGGCGCCGGCCTGCCGCTCGCGGCGCTGCTCTTCCGGGACCGCCTCGACGACGCCGAGACCGTCGCGTTCGCGGCCGTGCTGGCGTTCCAGCCGCTCCTGCTCTACTACGGGCGCTTCTTCCGCGGCGACGTCCCGCTCGCGGCGTTCGGTCTCGTCGCGGTCGGATTCGCGATCCGGGCGTGGGACCGCGGGAGCCGACGCGACGCCTACGCCGCGGCGGTCGCCGTCCCGCTCGCCGCGTCGGCGTCGGGGTTCGTCGCGGGTTATCTCCTCTGCTGGGCGGCCGCCTGGCTCCTCGTCGTCGACCAGCGGAGCGTCGCCGCCGACGGCGGCCGGCGCGCCCGCGAGACGGTGGCCGCGGTCCGCGATCGACTCGCCGGAACCGCGACCCCGGCCGCCCGCGCCGCGCTGCTCGCGATCGGGACGACGGTCTTCCTCTTCGCGCCCCGCGCGGGGCCCGGGGTCGAGCGGGGGCTCTACGCGCCCGCCGATCTCCCGTTCGCGGTCTACGAGGGGACGGTCGGCGCGCTTCGACGCTTCGTGAGCGTCCGCATCGTGCACCGGGTTCCCGACGGCACGCACGCCTTCCTCCCGTTCGTCGGCGACGCCCTCGGGCTCCTCGTCGCCGTCGCGCTCCCCGTCCTCGTCGCGGGCGTCGCGGTCACGTTCCTCGCCCGCTACGCGTCGCCCTCGCGCCGCCGTCCGCTGGTCGAGGGGGCGGGCTACTGGGGCCTCCTGGGGGTCGTCGCCTTCCCGACGCTCGCGGAGGTGTCGGCCCCGTGGACGCTGGTCCACGTCGTCGTTCCGCTGTCACTCCCCGCGAGCGTCGGACTCGTCGCGCTCGCCAGGCGGGGGCGCGACGCCGCTTCTCGGTCGTCGGACGCCGCCTCGGCGGTCGACGTCGGCACCGTGGTCGCCGTCGCGCTCGCGCTCCTCGCGGTCGGAGCCCAGGTCGGCGCGGTCGCTGCGGGAAGCGTGTACGGTCCGTCGGATCGTACGAACCGCCTGGCGCAGTTCGCCCAGCCCAGCGACGACCTCGAGCCGATCGAGGCCGCCGCGCGGGCCGTCGCCGACGGCGATCCGTCGACCGCGGAGGTCGTCTACGTCGGGGAGTCGTTCCACTTGCCCGGCGACGATCCGGCGCGGCGACCGCCGGTCGGCGACGCCTGGGGCGCGCGGCTGCCGCTCCCGTGGTACTTCGAGGTCGCGGGCGCGGACACGACGAGCGTCCCGGGCGTCGCGGCGTTCGCAGGGCGGTACGGGAACGGGAGTGCGCCGCCGATAGTCGTCGCGGATCCCGCACACCGGTCGGCGCTCGCGGACCGCCTCGGCGGCGGCTACGACGCGACCGTCTATCGGCTCGGGCTCTGGAACCGCGAGGTGGTCGTCTTCACGAGGACCGATCTGCCGGCGACGACCGCGGTGCGGACCGCCTCGGAGCGCGGGCCTACCGGAAGCCCATCGCCTCGATCTGCTCCTGGTAGCGGTTCCGGATGGTGACCTCCGTCACCTGGGCGACGTCCGCCACTTCGCGCTGGGTCTTCTTCTCGTTGCAGAGCAGCGACGCTGCATAAATGGCCGCCGCGGCGAAGCCCGTCGGCGACTTCCCCGAGAGCAGGCCCTGGTCGGCGGAGACGTCGATGATCTCGGTCGCCTTCGACTGGACCTCCTCGCTGAGCCCCAGCGCCGAGGCGAAGCGGGGGACGAACTGCTTGGGGTCGACCGGCTTCAGTTCGAGGCCGAGCTCCTGGGAGATGTAGCGGTAGGTCCGGCCGATCTCCTTCTGGGGGACGCGGGAGACCTCCGCGACCTCGTCGAGCGAGCGGGGGATGCCCTCCTGGCGGCAGGCGGCGTAGAGGGCGGAGGTGGCGACGCCCTCGATCGATCGGCCGCGGATGAGGTCCTCGTTGAGCGCGCGGCGGTAGATCACGGAGGCGACCTCCCGCACCGAGCGGGGGACGCCCAGGGCGGAGGCCATCCGGTCGATCTCCGAGAGCGCGAACTGGAGGTTGCGTTCGCCCGCGTCCTTCGTGCGGATGCGTTCCT
>JBDGUM010000044.1:0-5504 GCA_042215855.1 Halobellus sp.
TCGGGGTACTCCTGGCGGAGCGCCATCGAACAGGAGGTACAGGAGGCGATGGCGTCGTAGCCCTGGTCGACGAGGTCCGCGAACGAGGAGACGTTGACCTCGGCGTGGCGGCGCGCGTCGTCGAGCATCCCGTTGGCGAACATCGGCGTGCCCGAACAGCCCTGCTCGGGAACGACGACCTCGTAGCCGAAGTGCTCGAAGACCCGCACCATCGACTTGCCCACCTCGGGGGTGTTGTAGTTCGAGTAGCAGCCGTGGAAGTACGCGACCTTCTTGTCGGCGTCGCGCGGCTCGCCGCGGCGCTCGCGGTGCTCCTTCGCGCGCTCGCGGGAGCCGGCGGCCGCGCCCTCGCGCTCCCACCACTCCCGGAAGGTCTCCCGCGCGAACTCGGGGAAGTCGCGCTCGCTCGTGATCCCCATCGTCTTCTCCATTACCCACCGCGCGGGCCCGAAGTTCATCGCGACGTTCGCGACCCGGGGGACTTTGCTCGCCAGCCACGCCGACGTGCGGTAGTTCGCGAGGATCCGGTTGCGCCAGTACTCGATGGAGGTCTTGGACATCTCCTCTTCGACGTACTCCCCCCGTGCGGTGTTGTGCATCTGCGAGAGCGGGACGCCAGACGGGCAGGCGCTGTCGCAGCGCATACAGTTCGAGCAGTCCATCACCGACTCGTCCACGCCGTAGTCGTCGTCCTGCTGCTTGAGCCGCCACTGCTCGGGGCCCTGGAACTTCGGGCCGGGGAAGTCGTCGTCGACCTCCGCGACCGGGCAGTTCGTGTCGCAGACCGAGCACTTGTAGCAGGAGTCGGCGCCCGGCCGGAGGTCGAAGTCGGTGCTGTCGGGGAAGACGTCGACCGGCTCGAAGTCCTCGCCCGCGTTCGGTTCGATGGGATCGAATGGCTGCTCTGCGTCGCTCATCGTTATCGTACCCTCCGTGCCGCGTTTCGGCCCGCGGCGTAGCCAGTCGCGATCGACACGCCGCTACCGGATTTCTCGGCGGCGAAGTCGTAGCCGCCCAGCACCGCGCCGGCGGCCGCGAGGTTGTCGAACTCCGGCGCGTCGTCGGCGTCTATCGGTCGCAGGTCGTCGTCGGTGCGCACCCCGAACCGCGCGAAGGCGTGGTCGCCGAACGCCTCGAAGTCCGACCAGTCGTAGCGGTCCTCGGGGTGGGAGACGTGACAGTCGAAGATCGGCTCGTAGACGCGGTCGCGCTCGGACTCGACGCCCTTGCCGACGAGGCCGCCGGTCGCGAGGACGTACTCGTCGGCCGCGTAGGGGATCTCGGCGCCGTTCTTCTCGACGTAGACGCTGTCGACGCTCCCGCCGTCGGCCTCGTAGCCGACGACGGGATTCCCCGTCTCGAAGCTCGCGCCCGCGGCGTCGAGGGCGTCGAACAGCGCGTCTTCGAGGCGGAGCCCCGGTAGCGACGGCGGCCCCATCGGGACCTCGAAGACGTCGGCGCCGAGGCGGTCGGCGAGCGACTCCCGCACGTCGCGGGCCGCGTCGTCGCCGAGGACTGCGGGGAAGCCCACCCGGGCTTCGCCGTCCAGTTCCGTGTTCACGCGCTCGGCGAGCGCGTCGCGCGCGGGCCGCTCGCGACCCCGGACGGTCACCGAACCGTTCGTGTCGAGCAGTTTCGCGTAGCGCGTCACCTTCGCGTCGGCGTTGAGATCGCCGGGGAACCGGATCGTGACGCCGCGAACGTCGAAGGGGACGTCGGCGGCGCGGAGGTGCTCGGCGACGTGCGGCGCGTCGAAGTCGGTCAGCGACTCGAAGCCGACGAGCAGGACGTCGCGGTCGTCACTCGCGAGGCCGGCGCCCGCGCTCGCGGGGTACCGCGCGGTCGGTTTGACCGCCCCGCCGTGGGTCGGCACGAGCGCGTTCGCGTCGGTGTGGTCGCCCTCGTAATCGTCGGCGACGTCGTCGAAGAGCGCCATCGCCTCCCGGATCCCGTCGACGCCGACCGTCCGGTACGGGTGTTCGTCGGGGAGGTCGGGGATCGCCGCGTAGGGATCGACGAGCGGCCCCTCGCCGTCGGGCGTGTACCCCAGGAGGTCGACCAGTCCGGAGGCGTGCCGGAGCGTGCTCTGCTTGTAGGAGACGAGACGGACGTCCGCGCCCTCGCGGGCGGCCGAGAGGGCGCTGGTGAGACCGGCGAGGCCGCCGCCGATCACCAGGACCTCGGAGTCAATCGCCACGGTCGCTCCCCCCGTCGGCGACGGCGTTCGCACCGCCCGCTCCGCCGCTTCGGGCGTCGTCGGGGGCGCCGGCGTCGAACGCGTCGTAGTCGACTCCCTCCTCCCGGTCGGCCGGGTCGCGGTCGCGGTTCTGCGTCGTCGCGTGCAGCGCGTAGTTCAGCATCGCCTGGGAGAGCTGTTCGCCCCACAGCGCGTGGCGCTGGCCCTTCCAGCGCTCCTGCAGCAGCTCGTCCCACGCCTGTCGGGTCGTCGGCTCGTCGTGTTCGCCGTGGAGTTCGCTCGCCAGCCGGTGACAGCAGAAGCCGCCCTGGCAGTTCCCCATCGAGGCGCGCGTGCGGATCCGGACGGCGTTGAGGTCGGATCCCGACTGCGAGATGGCGTCCTGCACCTCGGCGCGCGTGACGCCCTCGCAGGCGCAGACCGTCGGGTTCGGCCCCGAGACGTCGAGCACCTCGTCGGCGCGCGAGCCGAGGCGTTCGACGCTCCGGCGACCGATCGGCGACCGGAGCCCGAACTCGTCCATGTAGTCGCGGAGGACCGAGAAGTCCTCGCTGCCCGGGAGGGGCTCGTCGGCGGTCCGGCAGTCGGCGTCGACGCCGAACTTCCCGCAGACGTGGTCGGAGATCTCCTCGGCCATCATCCGGTAGGTGGTGAACTTCCCGCCGACGATGCTCGTCATCCCGCCCAGGTCGTCGCGCTCGTCGTGGTCGAGCAGGAAGTAATCGCGCGTGATGTCGGTCGGGTCGTCGCTGCCGACGTCCGGGGGTTCGTACAGCGGGCGGACGCCCCAGAAGGAGCGGATCGTCCGCGCGTCCTCGAGCATCGGGACGAGCTCGGAGAGCGTCTCGATCATCAGGTCGACCTCCCAGCCCTCCTCGGGGTAGTCCTCGGGGTCGTCGACCTCCTCGTCGGTGGTGCCGAGGATGCAGGTCGTCTCGTGGGGGACGACGATGTCGGCGTCGCCCTTCGGCCGACAGCGGTTGATGACGGTGTCGACCTGTCGGGTGTTCATGATCGTCATCACGCCCTTGGAGGGCCGGACCTCGATGTCGACGCCGGCCATCTCGCCGATCCGCCCCGCCCACGCGCCCGTCGCGTTCACGACGTAGTCGGCGCGGATCTCTTCGGTGCCGCCCTCGGTGCCGTGGACGCGCTTTCCGGATCCGGACGCGTGGTCGACCTCGACGCCGACGACGTCGCCGTCCTCGACCAGCAGGTCCGTGACCTCCGAGTGGGTCTCGATCCGCGCGCCGTGCTCCTGGGCGCTGGCGGCGTTGGCGACGACGAGCCTGAAGGGGTCGACCGCGCCGTCGGGGACCGAGATCGCCTTGTCGATGTCGGCCGCGAGGTGGGGCTCCAGCTCGCGGGCCTCCTCTGCGGAGAGCACCTCCGCGGGGATGCCGCAGGTCTCACAGCCCTCCAGTTTCTCCTGGAAGTACTCTTCGGTGTCCTCGGGCCGCTTGACGAACAGCCCGCCGGTCATCTCGACGCAGTGGCTGGCGATGTCGCGGAGGACCCGGTTCTCTTCGATGCACTCTTCGGCGCTGGCCTGGTCCGCGACCGCGTACCGGCCGCCGCTGTGGAGGAGTCCGTGCATCCGGCCCGTCGTCCCGTGCGTCAGGTTTCCCTGTTCGACGAGCGTCACGTCGAGCCCCCGCATCGCGAGGTCGCGCGTGATGCCCGTCCCGGTCGACCCGCCGCCGATGACGACGATGTGTGGTGCCGATGCCATTCGTACCCACACGGTTTGGGACCCCCCTACTTTATTTCATCGGTGAATAGCATCCTATAGTAAAAATAAATATTTTCCCTGGGAGACGCGCTGCGTCGAACGCGGACGCCGTGGAAAGGCCGATCTCCTCGAGGCTCCGGAGCGAATCGCCGGCCCTTCCGTCGGTCTGATTGACACGCTCCGGCGGGATAATCGCCCGCCGGCGTCGCGGTCGGATATCACTCTTCGGTCTATTTGTCGGATTTTGGCCGCTCTAAATTATCTTTACTACCAATATGCCGCCTTGGGTAACTTTTATTAGGTCTTGGTATATTGTTCATTACCAAGGCGGCAACGGCAGTCAAAATGTCGCCGGACGGTGAGTGAAACAATGGCAGACACATACGTGGGCGCGATCGACCAGGGTACCACTGGCACGCGGTTTATGGTCTTCGACCACAGTGGCCGGGTCGTCGCCAACGACTACGAGAAGCACGAACAGATCTACCCCAACCCCGGCTGGGTCGAGCACGACCCCGTCGAGATCTGGGAGAACACGAAGAGCGTGGTCACGAGCGGTCTCGAGCAGGCCGGGATCGACGCGTCCCAGCTGGAGGCGCTCGGGATCACGAACCAGCGCGAGACGACGATCGTCTGGGACAAGGACAGCGGCAAGCCCGTTCACAACGCCCTGGTATGGCAGGACCGCCGGACCACGGACCGCGTCGAGGAACTCGAATCCGAAGACAAGATCGAGTGGATTCGGGGCAAGACCGGTCTCGAAGCCGACGCGTACTTCTCGGCGACCAAGACCGAGTGGATCCTCGACAACGCCGAACCGCTGAAGCTCGACCACGCCCGTTCGGACGACCCGCGCACCCGCGCGTCCGACGGTGAGCTCCTGATGGGCACGATCGACGCCTGGCTCATCTACAACCTCACCGGCAACCACATCACGGACGTGACGAACGCGTCGCGGACGATGCTGTACAACATCCACGACCTCGAGTGGGACGACGAGCTCCTCGAGGAGTTCGGCGTGCCCGAGAACATGCTCCCCGAGGTCCGGCCGTCGTCGGACACCGACTACTACGGCCACACCGACCCGGAGGGCTTCCTCGGCGAGGAGGTCCCCGTCGCCGGCGCGCTCGGCGACCAGCAGGCGGCGCTGTTCGGCCAGACCTGCTTCGACGCGGGCGACGCGAAGAACACCTACGGCACGGGGTCGTTCTACCTGATGAACACCGGCAACGAGGCCGTCGAGTCCGACCACGGCCTCCTGACGACGATCGGCTTCCAGCAGTCGGGCGAGCCCGTCCAGTACGCGCTGGAGGGCTCGATCTTCGTCACCGGCGCCGCCATCGAGTGGCTCGAGGACGTCGACCTCATCAACAACGCGGCCCAGACGGCCGAACTCGCGCGGTCCGTCGACTCCACCGACGGGGTCTACATGGTGCCCGCGTTCACGGGGCTGGGCGCGCCGCACTGGGACGGCCGCGCCCGCGGGACGATCGTCGGGATGACCCGCGGCACCGAGAAGGCGCACCTGGTCCGCGCGACCCTGGAGTCGATCGCCTACCAGACCCGCGACATCGC
>JBDGUM010000057.1:0-5352 GCA_042215855.1 Halobellus sp.
GCCGGGACTTGTTCATCACCTTGCCGGCGTCGCCGACGACGAACAGCGCGCCGACGGGCTTGCCCTTCTGGCCCTTCTTCCCCAGCTCGATCGCCACCTCGAAGACGTCGCGGATGACTCCCGGATCGGCCCGGGAGTTCGCGAAGAGGTCGTAGATGCCCGAGCGCATCGACTCGTCGATGCGGACGCGGACGATGCCGTCGGGGTCGCCGTCGAAGACGCGGACGCTGCAGGCGACGACGTCGCCCTCCTCCACGAGGCCCTGTTCGAGCGCCCCCTCGGCGCCGAAGCGGATCCGGTCGCGGACGTTATCGAACTCCAGCGGCAACTCGACGAACGTCTCCGCTTCGACGGCGTTCTCCGGTGCGACGACCACCAGGTCCGCGTCGAGGTCGGCGTCGGCGAACCGTTCGTAGTGTGAACTGCTCGGCGAGAACAGAAACACGGCCTCGACATCCGACACGACATCCCTCAAGAGGTCCGATAACGCCGACATTAGTCGAGGTTCGCTCCGGGCGCTGTAAAGCGTTGTGGGACGTTCTCGCGGCTGATACTTGTCAGACGGGCGTCTGATCCCTCCGAGTTGATGGGCGAAGTTCAGTAGGACTTCGCGAAGTACGCCGTCTCCGCGGCGTCGTCGTCGCAGATCGCACACGACTCGCCGCCGTGGATCTCCGCGTCCTCGTCGTTCAGCGGCACCATCACGATCTCGGCGGCGATCTGGTCTTTGATCTCGCCTTCACACGCTTCGTCGCCGCACCACGGCGCCTTGACGTAGCCGCCGTGCTGTCCGATCGTCCCGAGGATCTCCGCCCGACTCTCGGCCTCCCGGACGTTGGATTCGAGGTTCTCCTCGGCCGCGGCGTACAGCTTGGCGTAGACCTCGTCGAAGTGAGACTCGACGGTCTCGACGATGTCCTCGCGGCTCTCTTCTTCGGACTCGCCGTCCGGCCGGTGGACGAGCGTGACCGTCCCGTCGTCGGCCTCGTTGGGGCCGATCTCCATCCGCACGGGGACGCCCTTCAGCTCCCACTCGTTGAACTTGAAGCCGGGGTTGCGCTCGTCGCGGTCGTCGAGTTCGACGCGAATGCCGGCGTCCTCGAGCTCCGCGGCGATGCCCTCGGCGTACTCCAGGACGTCGTCCTTCGTGTCGGCCTGCCAGATCGGGACGATCACGAGCTGCTCGGGCGCGATGGCGGGCGGGAGCACGAGCCCCTGGTCGTCGGAGTGGGTCATGATCAGCGCGCCGAGCGCCCGCCAGGAGAGTCCCCACGAGGTCGTGTGGGCGATCTGTTCGTCCTCGTCCTCGTCGGTGTAGGTGATGTCGAACGCCTCCGCGAACGACGTGCCGAGGTAGTGGGAGGTCGCGCCCTGGACGGACTTGCCGTCGGGCATCAGCGCCTCGACCGTCGTGGTCGTGTCGGCGCCGGGGAACTTGTCGTGCTCGGGCTTGGCGCCGCGGAGGACGGGCATCGCGAGCAGGTCCTCGTAGGTCTCCTCGTACTGGTCGAGCCGGCGGGTGGTCTCCGCCCAGGCGTCCTCGCGGGTGGCGTGGGCGGTGTGGCCCTCCTGCCAGAGGAACTCCTTGGTCCGGAAGAACGGCTTCGTCTCGGTCGCCTCCCAGCGCACGACCGAGACCCACTGGTTCACGCGGAGCGGGAGGTCGCGGTGGCTGCGGACCCACTGGGAGATGTACGGCGTGATGATCGACTCGGAGGTCGGCCGGACCGCCAGCGGCTCCTCTAACTCCTCCTGGCCGGCGCGGTCGACCCACGCGACCTCGGGGTCGAAGCCCTCGACGATGTCCTTCTCCTGTTCGAGGTAGCTCTCGGGGATGAACATCGGGAAGTAGGCGTTCTGGACGCCCGTGTCCTTGAACAGGGAGTCGAGGTGGCCCTGGAGGCGCTCCCACAGTTCGTACGCGCGGGGGCGCGTGACGATGAAGCCGCTCATCCCCTCGGGCGCGTAGTTCGCGAGGTCGGCCTTCTGGACGACCTCGGCGTACCACTCGCCCGTGTTGTACTCTTTCGACTCGGTGATGCCGAGTTCCTGCTCGTCGCTCATTACGTAGTTCGAGCCCCAGGTCGGTCTTAAATCTCCCTGAAGTGAGGGCGGTGACGTGGACGGCCCGCACAGCGGCGCAAGCTAGATGAGGGCCGACCGCGTAGATACGTTCGGGGGACGTTGTATGTTATCACACGACACACAAAGGCGATCGGATCCGGTATGGTCCGCCGACGGTGCCGACGGCGGAGGGGCGGGCGGAACGAGCGGCGAGCGAGACCCCGAATCGACCGAGAAGAGGGTCGAACTGTGGCGCAAGCCGGTCCGGACCGGCGGACGGAACGAGTTCGAACTCGTCGAGGATCGCCTCCGCGAACTGGCGGAGTGCGACCACGTGGACGCCGTCGCCGTGAAATCCTGGGACCGGTACGTCGACGACGCGGAGGGCCGTCGCGGGGCCGAGGGACCGACGCCGACCCTCGACCGGCTGCGTCGATACGAGGAGCGGGCGGGCGAGGGGGACGTCGAGGGCGCGGCCGCGGTCCGACCGGATATCGAAGCGCGGGGACGGCTCGGCCCGCGGGCCGACGCGGGGCGCGTTCCCCGGGCTGCGCTCGTCGAACTCGAGGACGGCGTCGTGACGAATGTCACGTTCGCTGACGAGCGAACCGGCTGTCTCACCCAGCGACTGGCACAGATTGCCGATCGAGAGCGGCCCGACGGTGACGGCGACCTCAGTCGGGAGTGACCGAAAAGGGACTCTCCCCCTCCCGCCACTCCCAGCCCGGCAGCCTGGTCTGGAACCCCGCGGCCAGCGCGGCGTCGAGGTCGTCGGCGCCGGCCCCGCCCTCGGTGTGAGTCGCCACGTCGGCGTAGTGGAACGTCGCCTGCGCGAGCAGCGACAGCGGCGACCCGCCCGCGATCGTCGCCGCGAGTTCCCGGCCGAGCACCTCGTCTACGACGAACCCGGGGTAGTCGCCGTCGACGTCGAGGTCCCGCAGGAGACCGACGTAGCCGGCGACGTTGACGGCGACGTCGCCGTCGGCGAAGACGACTCCCACTTCGGTGCGGTACCGTTCCCGCGAGACGGTGTCGACGTCGGCCTCGAACTCCGCGCCGAGCCGGCGCCGCGTTTCGTTCAGTAGGGGAACGACGACGTCTGCTCGCTCGCGGACCCACTCGGCCTCTTCGGCGACTCGGTCGGGAGTGATTCGCATATCCCCGCAGAGACGGGCGCGGGATTTTGGCTTTGCGAAGGCTTTTATACGACCGCGGAGGTAACTGGTACCAAGCGGGTTCTCCCTGCCTCCTCAACAGAACCGCAGAGACTGCCGGTCAGGAGTCGTCTTATGCTCTCTCGTAGGACATCGTCGTCTCGGATTCACGGCCCGCACGCCCTCTCGGTTCGCGGTGGAGGAAGGGACGCCCCGATCACTCGCCGACGGCCCGCGCCCTCGGTCGAACGGGTCCGGTCGCGCTCGGCGCCGCTCCGCGCCGACCCGCACCGGCCGTCCCCGACCGGCGGCGTCACGGCCGCGACGACACGCTCTCACGTATGAGTTCAGTAGACACGCAACTCGAGGAGTTGAAAGCAGAGATCAAATCGGAACTGCCAGCCGACGTCTCGATCACGGACGTCACCTACGAGGGTCCCGAGCTGGTCATCTACACGCGGGACCCCAAGCGCTTCGCCCGGAACGGCGATCTCGTCCGCGATCTGGCCGGCAAACTCCGGAAACGAATCACCGTCCGTCCGGACCCGACGGCGCTGTCGACCCCCGACCGCGCGCGCGACCGGATTCTCGACGTCATCCCCGACGAAGCGGGCGTGACCGACCTCGACTTCCACGAGGACACCGGCGAGGTCGTCATCGAGGCCGAGAAGCCCGGCGTGGTCATCGGGAACCACGGGGAGACGCTCCGCCGCATCACCCAGGAAGTCGGCTGGACGCCGGAGGTCGTCCGGACGCCGCCGATCGAGTCCTCGACGGTCTCGAACGTCCGGAGCTTCCTGAAGCAGGAACGCGAGGACCGCCGCGACATCCTCGAGCGCGTCGGCCGCCAGATCCACCGCGAGCCCCTCTCCGACGAGGAGTGGGTCCGGATCACGACGCTGGGCTGCTGCCGGGAGGTCGGCCGCGCCTCGTTCATCCTCTCGACGGCCGACACGCGGATCCTCGTCGACTGCGGCGACAAGCCCGGCTCCGACGACTACCCCTACCTCCAGGTGCCGGAGGCCCTCGGGGCGGGCGCGAACTCCATCGACGCGGTCGTGCTCACCCACGCCCACCTCGACCACTCGGCGCTGATCCCCCTGCTCTACAAGTACGGCTACGACGGCCCGATCTACACCACCGAGCCGACCCGCGACCTGATGGGCCTGCTCACGCTCGACTACCTCGACGTGGCGGCCAAGGAAGGGCGGACGCCGCCCTACGACTCCGAGATGGTACGCGAGGCGATCAAGCACACCATCCCGCTCGAGTACGGCGACGTGACCGACATCGCGCCGGACGTCAAGCTCACGTTCCACAACGCGGGCCACATCCTCGGGTCGGCCGTCTCGCACTTCCACGTCGGCGACGGCCTCTACAACGTCGCCTTCTCCGGCGACATCCACTACGAGGACACCCGGCTGTTCAACGGCGCGGTCAACGACTTCCCGCGCGTGGAGACGCTCGTCCTCGAATCGACGTACGGCGGCCGCAACGACTACCAGACGGACCAGGAGGACGCCGAGCGGAAGCTGCTGGAGACGATCCGGGAGACCCACGACCGCGGCGGAAAGGTCGTGATCCCGGCGTTCGCCGTCGGTCGCTCTCAGGAGCTGATGCTCGTCCTCGAGGAGGCGATGCGCGAGGGGAGGATCCCGCGTATGCCCGTCCACCTCGACGGGATGATCTGGGAGGCGACCGCGATCCACACCACCTACCCCGAGTACCTGCGCGACGACCTCCAGAACCGGATCTTCAACGAGGGCGAGAACCCCTTCCTGGCCGACGAGTTCAACCACATCGACGGCGGCGACGACGAGCGCCGTGACGTCGCCGACGGCGATCCGGCGATCGTCCTCTCGACGTCGGGGATGGTCACCGGCGGCCCGATTATGTCCTGGCTCGAACACCTCGGCGCGGATCCGGACTCGACGCTCGTCTTCGTGGGCTACCAGGCCCAGGGCACCCTCGGCCACCGGATCCAGAACGGCCGGCGGGAGGTCCCCGTCGGCGGCGACCGCGTCGGCCGCTCGGAGACGATGACCCTGGAGATGGACGTCGAGACCGTCGACGGGTTCTCGGGCCACGCCGACCGGCAGGGCCTGGAGAACTTCGTGAAGACGATGAACCCCCG
>JBDGUM010000095.1:0-5076 GCA_042215855.1 Halobellus sp.
GTTCGCCACCCCGTTCCGGCGAACCAGCGGTAAGGACTGACAATAGTCATTATGACAATAGACATTATGAGCCGAGTCGCCGTCGAGTGACAGATCAGACGCAGAACAGGAACGGGTTGACCAGCGCGACCCGGTCGCCGTCGTCCAGTTCGGTGTCGAAGCCGTCGAGCGTCTCGTTGAACCGCCCGTTGATCAGGATCCGCGCGTAGGCGCGCGTCTGTTCGCCGTCCGGATTCTTCTGGAGGTCCCCGGGCACCTCGCCGGCGTCGATCGGCGCCCACCCGCGGGTGGCCGATTCGTCCTCGGTTTCGGCGATCACGAGGTCGCGGACGTCGTACTCCTCGAAGAAGGCCTCGGCGAAGTCCCGGAGCGTCTCGCCCTCGAACGTGTACGTGATGCTCGGCGTCCCGAGCGCGTCGCGGACGTGACCGGTCGCGCGCACTTCGACGGTCGTCTCGGGCCGCTGTCGGAGGTCGGTGGTCGATGTCTGGGCCATATCGGAGATTACACCCCCAGCCGGTTAGGCGAACCGGCGAACATCTTCGGATACGGTCAGTAGACCACGTACAACAGCGCATAGACCACGTCGCCGAGGAAGAAGGAGAGCAGCCACAGCGAGGCGGCGATCCGGCCCACACGCCGATGGGCGGTATCGTAGATGGCGCTGACGGGACGGGTGAGCGCGAGCAACAACACGTAGTACACGAGCGGGATGCAGACGATCGCCAGGAGGATATGGATCGCCAGGACCGGGAGGTAGACGAACTGATACACCGTCTCGGGACCGGGGAATTCGGACGGTCCCCGGAGGGCGATCCGGTAGAGGTACAGGAGGAGAAAGGCGACGAAGAGCCCGAGCGTCGTCACCATCATCGCGCGGTGGCGCTCGACGTCGCCGGCGCGGATGAACCGGACGCCGAGGAGGATCGTCGCGATCGCGACGGTGCTCAGGACGGCGTTGATGTGCGGGATCGCGGCAAGGAACGCCGATGGAGCGGCGGGGAGTGCCCCCGCCGGGACGGCCCCGAGGACGGTCCCGAAGACCGCCGCCAGCGAGACGGCCGTGAGCGCGGCCGTGAGTCCGGGCACGTGGTCTCGCGCGCGGAGTTCCATACTGGAGATTGCCGGACGGAACGGTAAAAACAATGCCGGCTCGCGCCCGCTCCGCCGTCGAAAGGAAACTCATTTAAATTACCCCGGACAACGACTGAGTGCGTAATACGACACTGCGAGCGTGGGTAGCCAAGCCAGGCCAACGGCGCAGCGTTGAGGGCGCTGTCCCATAGGGGTCCGCCGGTTCAAATCCGGTCCCACGCATCGCACGGCGGCACACCCGCCACTCGATGCGGGTGCTCATCCCTTCGGGGACACAGCACCCACGCACAATTCTACCGCATCCACCCCGGAGAGCCCCGGGCGTCCCGTCCGTCGGGCGCTCCGGGGGAGTACGCTTTAAACTGTGGAGGAAGTACGGGAGGCTATGCCGAAGTACTCCACCGGTGGCGGCGGGGGCGGTGGCGACGGGGACAGTTGCGAGCTCTGCGGCCGCGACACCGGCTCGCTCCGGCGCGCGAACGTCGCCGGGGCGGAGCTCCTCGTCTGTGGGGACTGCGCGCCGCACGACGACTCCCGGAAGCAGACTGGCGGATCGGGATCGGGGTCCGGAGGCGGCGGAGGCTCCGGCGGCGACCCGGGGGCCTCCCGCCAGAAGCGCGCCGCACAGCGACAGGCGCGGATGTACGACCGCGCGAAGGGCGACTCGTCCCACTGGGAGGAGTCGGGGACGGACTACGAGGGCGACCGTCTGCCGTACCTGGTCAGCGGGTACGGCGAGCGCGTCGAGGCCGCTCGACAGGAGGCCGGGCTGACGACGGAGGAACTGGCGGCGGAACTCGACGCCGACGAGGCCGACGTCGTCGCGGTCGAACAGGGACGCGCCACGCGTGCCGGCGTCGGCGGCTCGCTGGTCCGGGCGCTCGAAGAGCGCTTGGACGTCGAACTGGTCGACGAGTAGCCGGTCGGTCGAACAGAACTGCCACCATTTTTGTCGGCGCCACGCCTGAACGCGAGGTATGAAGACGCGCGCACCGGCAGAGCCGGACGTCCGCGAGTTCACCGCCGAGGTCGACGGGATCGACGACCGAACGGTGACGCTCGACCGGACGTACTTCTACGCCGAGAGCGGTGGACAGCCGGCCGACAGGGGGACGATCGACGGCGTCCGCGTCGTGGACGTCCAGGACGACGGCCAAGCGGTACGCCACGAGCTCGCCGAGGAGCCGAGCTTCGAGGTCGGCGAGTCGGTGACGGGAGTCGTCGACGACGACTTCCGGACCTACTGTATGCGGGCCCACACCGCGAGCCACCTGCTCTACGGGGCCGGCCGGCGACTGCTGGACGACCTCGGCTACGGCGGCTTCGACATCTCGGCGGAGAAGGTCCGCGTCGACTTCACCACGACCACCGACATCGACGACGAGACGCTCGTGGAACTCGAACGGCTCACGAACCGCGCGGTGTGGGAATCCCGCGACGTGAGCTGGTACGAGCTCCCGACAGAGGAAGCCACTAGCCGCGAGGACGTCGCGTTCAACACCAAGACCGAGGAGGGCGTGATGGCCGGTGCGGACACGGTCCGGATCGTCGAGGTCGAGGACTGGGACGTCGCCGCCTGCGGCGGCACCCACGTCTCGAACACCCGCGAGATCGGGTCGGTCACGGTGCTCGACCGATCGAACCCCGGCGAGGGGCTCACCCGCGTCGAGTTCGCGGTCGGCCCCGACGGGATCGATCGCCGGGCGAAGCAGCACGCCGCGCTCCGCGAGACGGCAGCCGAACTCGAAACCAACGTCGACGGCCTCGCAGAGACCGCCGCGGCGCTCCGAGACGAACGCGACGAACTCGAAGAGCGGGTCCGCGAACTCGAACAGGCGGCGCTCACGAGCGCGTTCGAGGACTTCGAGACCGTCGACAAGGAGGCGACGTGGCGGCTCGGCGTCCTCGCCGACGCCGACCCCAACGACGCCGGCGACGCGGCGAAAGAGACGGTCGAGGACGACGGCGTGATCGTCGCCGTCGGCGACGGCGAACGGCCGTTCGTGGTCGTCGCGGCCGGTCCCGACAGCGGCGTCGACGCGGGCGAGGTCGTCGACGCAGTGACCGACGCGTTCGGCGGCGGTGGCGGCGGCGGGCCGCCGTTCGGCCAGGGCGGCGGACTGGACGCCGCGCCGGGAGAGGTCCTCGACTACGTCCGCGAGTGGGAACCGAGCGAGTAGGGACGCCGACGGCCCGATTCCTCCCGGACCGGCACGTCCGAAGCGCCTTTTCCCGTCGGCACCGTACATCACTCGATGATGGAAGGTTCGCGGTCGGACGCGACGCGTCCGCTCGCCGAGTTCGACGCCGCGGTCTGGGACCTCGACGGGACGCTCGTCCGGCTTCCGGTGGACTGGGACCGCGTCACGCGCGACGTCGCCGCCGTGTTCGAGTCGGCCGGCCACGACGTCGTCGGGACCGACCTCTGGGAACTCCTGGAACGCGCCGACGGGACCGACCTCGCCGGGGAGGTCGAGGCGACGATCGCCGACCACGAGCGAGCCGAGGCCGCGAACGCCGAACGGCTCCCGTACGCCGACGCAGTCGGGGGTTTTCGGGCCGAGGGCGTCTGCTCGCTGAACTGCGAGGACGCCTGCCGGACCGCGCTCGACGTCCACGGCCTCACGCCCCACGTCGACGCGGTCGTCGGGCGCGATACCGTCCCGGCGCGGAAGCCCGACCCGGCGCCGCTTTTGGAGACGATCCGGCGGCTCGACGTCGACGCGGCCGACGCCGTCTTCGTCGGCGACTCGGCACGGGACGAGGAAGCCGCGCGACGGGCCGGCGTGGCGTTCCGGTACGTCGACGACACGGCTCCGAGTCGCTAGGGGGCGAACAGGCGGCACGGCCGCTCGCGGGACGGCGTGCCGCACACCCGCGTGACGCCCCGCGGTGACTCTCAGCGCACGCGGGGAGTGGCCCCGTCTTGGTATATAAGGTCTCGGCGGGGCAGTGTCACCAGCCGCGGGCGTTAAGTCCGCTCAGTACCGATATCGCGGCGATGAGCTATCCCGTTCGCTACTACTGTCCCCACTGCGGGGCGGTCTTCGAACTGGAGCGCGAGGGCTACCTCGCGGACAAGTCCGTTACGCCGTACCCGCTCGTCGGCTGGGAGTACGCCGATCCCGACGCGGACTGCGAGTCCGCCGACGGCGTCCGCCTCGTCTGCGGCGACGGATCGGCGGAGGGCCTGCGGTGGACGGGCGACCGGAGCGACGCCGACGACGTCGAAGCGCCCTCGCTCGACGCGCCGTGCGGTCGGGAGCTGTACCTCTCGTTCGTCAGGTTCGTCGACGGCGAGGAGGTCGAACCCGAGCCCGAGCGGCGGGAGACGACGATCGCGGGGGCGGGCCCGTCCGGGCCGCGCGGGACAGACCGCCCCGAGGGACCGGGCGGACCGAGCGGCTCGGGCGGGTTCGAGCGATAAGAAGCGAGTTCGGCGTCGAACGCCGGTCTACGGCAGATCGACGTCGATGCCGGCCACGTCGCCGGCGGCCTTCACGGTGTTCCACAGCAGCATCGCGCGGGTCATCGGGCCGACGCCGCCGGGGACGGGCGTGATGGCGCTGGCCTTCTCCTTGGCGCTCTCGTACTCGACGTCGCCGATGAGCTCCGAGCCCTCGTCGGTCTCGACGCGGTTGATCCCGACGTCGATGACGACGGTGCCCTCGGTGAGCATCTCGCCGTCGATCATCTCGGGGACGCCCGCCGCGGCGATGACGATGTCGGCGTTGCGGGTCTTCTCGGCGAGGTCCTCGGTGCGGGAGTGACAGACCGTCACGGTCGCGTTGCCGCCCTCGTCCTTCTGGATCAGCAGATTCGCCATCGGCTTGCCGACGATGTTCGAGCGGCCGACGACGACGGCCTCGGCGCCCTCGGTCTCGACGTCCGCGGCCTCCAGGAGCTTCTGGACGCCGTGGGGGGTACAGGGCTTGTACCGGGCGTTGCCGGCGACGAGGCGGCCGACGTTCTCGGGGTGGA
>JBDGUM010000135.1:0-4797 GCA_042215855.1 Halobellus sp.
GCCGGGCCTCGCGGAGCGCCTCGCGGCCGTTCGCCGGGTCCATCTGGTAGTGCCGCCGGTCGCCGAACGCGGGCGCGCCGTCGGCGGCGTCGCGGAACGGCCCGTAGAAGGCGCTCTCGTACTTCACGGCGTACGAGAGGATCGGAAGATGCTGGAACCCGGCGTCGTCGAGCGCGGTCCGGATCGCCGCGATCATCCCGTCGGTCATCGAGCTCGGCGCGACCATATCCGCGCCCGCCTCGGCGTGGGAGACCGCGGTCTTCGCGAGCAGGTCGAGCGTCGGGTCGTTCTGGACCGTCAGCGTCGGGTCCGACTCGGCGTCGGGTTCGAGGACGCCGCAGTGGCCGTGGCTGGTGTACTCGCAGAGGCAGACGTCGGTGATGACGTACGCGTCGGTCTCGCTCGTGATCCGGCGGACGGCCTCCTGGACGACGCCGTCCTCGGCCCACGCGCGCGTGCCGCGGTCGTCCTTCGATTCTGGAATGCCGAACACCATCACCGCCTCGACGCCGGTCTCGCGCACCTCCTCGACGCGGGCGACCGCCTCGTCGACGGGGACGCGCTCGTGGTTCGGCATCGATTCGATCGGCACGCGCTCGTCGGTCGTCGCGTCGACGAAGATCGGCGCGACCAGGTCGGTCGCGTCCAGATCGGTCTCGCTGACGAGCGGTCGGACGCCGTCCCGTCGGAGTCGTCGGGGGCGGTCGGTGAGGTCCATAGCGGGGTTTCGGGGGCGGCCGAAAAAATCGCATCGGACCGCGGGCGCGCCGGGAGCGAAATACGTTTGTGCGACTCGCCGGTATGGGACGACGATGGTGCCAGGGTTCGCCCTCCAACTCGACGCGATGCCGCCGCAGCTGCTGGCACTCCTAGAGTCGGAGTGGGCGTACCTCGCCCTCTTCGGCGTCTTCGTCCTCGAGGGCGCGATGCTGCTGTACTTCATGCCGAGCGAGCTCATCGTGCCGGGGTCGCTGCTGCTGCTCGGCGGCGACGCGCTCGTGCCCGTGCTCGCCGTCGCCGTCCTCGGAGCGACGGTCGGCCAGTACGCGCTGTTCACAGTCGCCCAGCGCGGCGGCCGGGAGTACCTCCTCCGGAAACAGTGGTTCCGCATCGAGGAGTCGAAGCTCGACCGCTTCGACGGGTGGTTCGAGCGCTGGGGCCCGATCGTGATCCCCGTGAGCAACGCCCTACTCTTCACTCGGGGGATGCTCACCGTCCCGGCGGGGTTCGCCGAGATGGACGGCCGAAAATTCCTGGCGCTGTCGGCGGCGGGGACGCTCGCCTTCGAGGTCGCGCTCGCGGGGCTGTACCTCTACGCCGGGACGCTGTTGTGACCCCGGGCCCACAGGGTTTTGGGGATGCCGAATCGACTCCTCGGTATGGCATCCCTACGAACGGAAACGGCCGCGGCCGTCCGCGACGCCGTTCCATTCTTGGCCATTATGATCGTGTGGCTGACCGTCTCGCTCGTGCTGTACGGGGCGTTCCTCCTCTCGAAACCGTCCGTCACCTATCCCGCGTGGGCCTACGCGACCCCCTTCGTGCCGGGACTCATCGGGTTCCTCGGCCACAGCCTCCGGCAGGCGCTGTCGGTGCTCGGCGAGTGAGCCTCCCGGAGGGTTTTTCGAGATACGACGCGTGAGACTCGGGTGTGAGCGACTTCGACGAGGAAGCCGAGCGGCGGCGACTGCGCGAAAAGTACGAGAAGGACGAAGAGCGGCGCAAGGAGACCCAGCGGATGAGCGAGCTCCTCCTGAAGGGAGCGACGATGACCAATCAGCACTGCGGCGAGTGCGGCTCGCCGATCTTCCGGTACGACGGCCAGGAGTTCTGCCCGAGTTGCCAGCGCGTCGCGGGCGACGGTGAGTCGGACGCCGAGGCCGAGCGCGCTCAGCAGGGAGACGAACCGGCCCAGGGCGACGCGTCGGCCGACGCTACGAGCCCGACGTCCGAGGCCGACGCCGGCACCGACTCGGTCGAAGTCGACGCGGTCGGCCCGGTGGACGACGAAGGGGGCTCGGAGACGGTCGGCGAATCCGCGTCGGCCCGCGATTCGGAGGAGCGTCCGGGAGTCACCGGGCAGCGCGACACCGACCCCGGACCGACGCCGGCGTCGGGGAGATCGGCCCACGCGCCTCCGAGCGGCGAACCGACCGATGTCGGGAGCACGTCGTCCGACGTCGGAGAGGCGCGCGCCGCGCTCCTGCGCGCGCTGACGCGGCACGCGGAACTGGCCGAGGCGACCGAGGATCCGCGCCGGGCGAAAGAGCACCTCGCGGCCGCGCGGGAGGCGAGCGAGGCGCTCGACGCGCTCGGCCGATAATCCAGCCCGCTACGCCGCGAGCGCGCCCGCCAACTTCAGGCGGACGTAGCCCAGGTACGGGATGCGGAACCGGGCGGTCCCGCGGATCCACCCGGGACGCACCGGCGCGGCGATGTCGCTCGCCTGATCGTACCGACCGTTGGCGTCGCCCTTGGTGATGAAGCCGCCGTGCGGGGCCGGGCAGTTCGAGAGTTGCGCACAGTTGCCGGCGTTCACGTACGCCGGGTTGGCCTCGTCGTACCAGTTCTCGCCGTCCTCGACGTAGAAGTGGGCCCGATGGATGATCGGCGAGCCGCGACGGGTCGGCGGATCGTAGATCACCACCGAGCCGTTCCCGCCGAAGCTCCGGTAGCCGCGTTCGGTCCCGATCTCGACGGTGACGACGCCGGTGTCCTCGTAGGCGTACTCGGGCGAGAACCGCTCCGGCTCGGTCACGAAGATCAGGTCGCCGCGGTGCATATGCGGCTCCATACTCCCGCTCTCGACGGCGACCATCGGCGGCCAGACCCCGCTGATCGCGAAGAGCAGGAGCCCGACCGCGAGGACGGCGAGCGCGCTGTAGAGCGTCTCGCGGATGAACAGCAACGGGCCGCTCTGGGCCGTCCGAAAGCGCGTGAGGAAGCTCCGGGAGCCCGCGCGCCGCGATCCGGGCTGGGGCCGCGGGCGGTCCCGCTTGCGGGACTCGGCGACGCCGACCGGGATATCCGGCTCGTCGCCCTCCGCATCGCCGTCGGTGGTCGGGGTGGACTCCCGCTCGTCGTCGTCGGCCGCGCCGGCAGCGACGTCGTCGACTCGCCGCCCGGCGTCGCTCCCGTCGCCCTCGTCGTCCGTCATCTACCTGGTTTACTGCGTGGGCGCGTTTCAACTTTCTGGGGTCGGGCCGCGGCGAGTCGGGGAACGGGCGAGCGCGGCACCGGGACAGTACGTTTTTCTTCCGCAACCGCGTTCTCCGGGTGTGCCTCTGGAGACGCCGGTGCGGATCGTGCGGGAACTCGCCGGACGCGGCTACAACGCCGAACAGACGGCGGTGACGCTCATCGCGGGCGCGGACGACCCGGCGCGCGCCCTCGAGCGGGTCGTCGACGCGGCCGACGACGACGCGCTCCGGATCACGGCCGCGGACGTCCGGGCGGCGCTCGACGCCGACGAGGACGACGGCGCGCCGGCTCCGACCGACGAACACCCCTCTGTTTCGTCTGGAGATGGCGATTCGTATCGGCATACTGGAACTGAATCGAAGTCAGAATCGAGTCCAGTCGAAAAGACGGAGTCGTCGACGGAGAACGGGGCCGAAGCGCGGGCCGTTGGCGCGTCCGGAACGGCCGACGCGACCGGGGAGTCCGGGGCCTCGACCCGCCGGGCCGATCCCGCGCTCCGCTCGCTGGAGGTCAGCGGCGATATCACGGGACAGAGCACCGGCACGGGCGAGTACGAGGACTTCGTGAAGGTGTTCCGCGACCGCTACGAGAAGCTCTCGAAGCAGCTCCGCGGGCGGGTGAACCACCGGCCCGCCGAGGCGATCCAGTCGATGAACGGCGGCACCGACGCCGCGATGATCGGCCTCGTCAACGACGTCCGCTCGACGAAGAGCGGCCACTGGCTCGTCGAACTCGAAGACACCACGGGGACGTTCCCGTGCCTGGTGATGAAGGACCGCGACTTCGCCGGCCTCGTCGACGAGCTCCTCCTGGACGAGTGCATCGCCGTCGAGGGGACGCTCTCGGACGACGCGGGGATCGTGTTCGTCGACGCGATGTACTTCCCCGACGTGCCCCGCACGTACTCGCCGAACACCGCCGACAGGGAGGTCCAGGCCGCGCTGATCTCGGACGTCCACGTCGGCAGCCAGGAGTTCGAGGCCGACGCCTGGGGCCGCTTCGCCGACTGGCTCCACACCGAGGAGGCCGCGCGCGTGGAGTACCTCCTCATCGCGGGCGACATGGTCGAGGGCGTCGGCGTCTACCCCGGACAGGACGAGGAGCTCGACATCGTCGACATCTACGAGCAGTACGAGACCTTCTCGGAGCACCTCAAGGACGTCCCCGGCGACATCGAGATCCTGATGATCCCCGGGAACCACGACGCCGTCCGCCTGGCGGAGCCCCAGCCCGGCTTCGACGAGCGCCTGCGGGACATCATGACCGCCCACGACGCCCGGATCACGGGCAACCCCTCGCTCGCGACCGTCGAGGGCGTGAAGATCCAGATGTACCACGGGGTCTCTCTCGACGAGGTGATCGCGGAACTCCCCGAGGAGAAAGCCAGCTACGACGAGCCGCACAGAGCGATGTACCAGCTCCTGAAGAAGCGCCACGTCGCCCCGCAGTTCGGCGGGAAGACCCGGCTCGCGCCCGAGGAGAAGGACTACCTCGTGATGGAGGAGGTGCCGGACGTGTTCCACACCGGCCACGTCCACAAGCTCGGCTGGGGGAAGTACCACAACGTCCTCGCGGTCAACTCCGGCTGCTGGCAGG
>JBDGUM010000125.1:0-4525 GCA_042215855.1 Halobellus sp.
GAGAGCGCGAACTGGAGGTTGCGTTCGCCCGCGTCCTTCGTGCGGATGCGTTCCTGCCACTTCCGCAGGCGGTGCATCTGCGAGCGCTTTTCGGAAGACAAGGACCGGCCGTAGGCGTCCTTGTCCTTCCAGTCGATCGTCGTCGTCAGGCCGCGGTCGTGCATCGTCTCGGTGATCGGCGCGCCGACGCGGGACTTCGACTGGCGCTCGGAGTGGTTGAACGCCCGCCACTCCGGCCCGCGGTCGATCTGCTGCTCGTCCAGGACCAGCCCGCAGTCGTCACACACCAACTCCCCCTGGTCGGCGTCGGTGACGATGCTCGACGAGTCACATTCCGGGCAGACGATCCGCTCGTCGCTCGTCTGCTCGGATTCCTGTTCACGCTGGCGCTGGCGACGCGAACGTTCCATTATAAGGTTTGTGGTGAAGGGCTAATTTAAACCTTTGTGACGGTATTTTTATATAACGACCCTTCGCCACCAAAGTAGTATACGGTCTCGTCACGCAGAAGGAGGCGATGCGAACCTGGGCGGCGCTCCTCCTCGTAGCCGTGCTGACTGCCGGCTGTCTCGCCGGTGCGCCGACGCCCGACTCCGGAGCCGTCGGCGCCGACGGCGGCACGCCGATATCGGCCGACGGCGTCCGGGTCACCGTCGTGGAAGTCGTCGACGGCGACACGGTCGACGTCGCGTACCCGAACGGGACGCGCGAGACGGTACGGCTGTTGGGCGTCGACACGCCCGAAGTCCACGGCGAGACCACGCCCGCGGAGTTCGAGGGCGTCCCGGAGACGGCGGCCGGCCGCGAGTGCCTGCGCCGGGCGGGCGAGCGCGCCTCGGCGTACGCGCGGGAGCGGCTCGCTGGCGAGACCGTCGCGCTGCGGTTCGACGAGCGCGCCGACCGCCGGGGGTACTACGGCCGGCTCCTGGCGTACGTCGTGGTCGACGGCGAGTCGTTCAACTACGCGCTGATCCGCGAGGGTCACGCTCGCGTGTACGACAGCACCTTTACCGAACGTGAACGCTACGAGGCGACCGAGGCGGAGGCCCGGGCGGCGGGCCGCGGCCTCTGGGCCTGCGCCGACCCGGACGCGCTCACGGCCGCGGCGACGGCCACCCCGATCGCCGACGGCGGTAGCGGCCCGCTCCGGGTCGTCGAGGTCCACGCCGACGCCGCGGGCAACGACCACGAGAACCTCGACGACGAGTACGTCACGTTCCGAAACACGGGCGACACGGACTTGGACCTCTCGGGGTGGACCGTCTCCGACGCGGCGGGCCACACCTACACCGTCCCCGACGGGACGGTCCTCGAACCCGACGCGGAACTGACCCTCCGGACCGGGAGCGGAACCGACACGGAAGCGACCCTCTACTGGGGCGCCGACGGCGCGGTCTGGAACAACAAGGGCGACGAGATCGTCGTCCGCGACGGGGCCGGTTCGGTGGTGCTCCGGTACTCCTACTGACCGGGCGAACGGATTACCGCCCGTTTTCGAGAAGGCTTTTTGTATTATCGGAGGGAATCTCACGCCGATGCACGCGATCGCCGAGCCGCCGGCGCCGTCCCGCGGCGCCGCGCCGCGAGGGAGGTGGCCCTGATGGCGACGAAGTCGTCCCTGGAGACCCAGCTGGCCGTCGTCGCCGGCTTCGAGGACCCCCGCGCGGAGCTCGAACAGTACCCGACGCCGCCTGAACTGGCCGCCCACGTCGTCCACGTCGCGGACCTGAACGGCGACGTCGAGGACCGGCTGGTGATCGACCTGGGCACCGGGACCGGGATGCTGGCGCTCGGGGCCGCCCTCCGCGGGCCCTCGCGCGTCGTCGGCGTCGACGTCGACCGCGCGGCCCTGAAGACGGCCGTCGCGAACCGCCGCCGGGTCGGAACGACGACGCCGATCGACTGGATCCACGCCGACGCGACCCGCGCGCCGCTCTGTCCCGACGGCCCCGCGACGGTACTGATGAATCCGCCGTTCGGCGCGCAGAACGGCAACGAACACGCCGACCGGGCGTTCCTGAAGACCGCTGCTCGGTTGGCTGACGTCTCCTACTCGGTCCACAACGCCGGATCGGAGTCGTTCGTCGAGTCCTTCACCGCCGACCGGGGCGGCGAGGTGACCCACGCGTTCCGGGCAGAACTCGACGTCGACCGGCAGTTCGACTTCCACGAGTCGGCGTCGGAGGCGATCGAGACCGAGGTCTACCGGATCGAGTGGGGCGGGAACTGATACTGTCGGACACAACTATTTCAAGATATTCGCCGCCCCGGCCGACGAAATTCTTCACAGACTTGTGTCCGACAGTATGACTCGCGCCTCGCTTCACTCGTAGGTCTCCTTCGAGAACAGCTGCAGGCGCGTCTCCCCGTAGGAGACGTACACGTTCGAGCGGTTGCGTCGGAAGGTGAGACCGTCGATCGTCACCGACTCGTTCTTGGCCGGCATCCCCGCGGTCAGCGTGTCGTTCCCCCGGCCGACCCGGATGTAGTATCCGTCCGTTTTGGGGACGACCGTGACGTTCCGGCCCGCGAGCGTGGGGCTCGCCCGGACGGGGTCGGAGGTGTAGACGACGCGGCCCGACTTCCGGTCCCCGAGCGCGACCCGGTAGGCGGTACCGTTGCCGAGGACGTTCCAGCCGTCCCGCTGGGCGTAGACCGTCTCGCGCCAGCCGATCCCGCCGACGCGGACCGCGGCCTGTCCGGTGAACGCCAGCCGCCCCCTCGTGACCGCGGTCGTCCAGATGCCGCGCTCTTCGCTGCGGACGATCACCCCCGAGGTGTTGACCGCGGTGGTCTCGCCGAACGCCTTCACGTCGACGACCGAGACGAGCCCGTTCCGCACGTTCTCGGCGTACGTCACCTCGTAGTCCCGGACCGAGATCTCGTCGCCCGGGAGATCGCCCTCGCCGGCGGTGAAGAGGTTCGCCGGGACCGAGGGGCCAGCCAGCGCGGCCGTCACGAGCAGGAGCACCCCGAGCGCGACGTGCCAGCGTTCGACCGTCCCGCTGTCGACACCGAGGTTCCACGAGAAGAGGGGGTCGTCGCGAGCGACCACGGCGGACGTGACCACGATCGCGAGCAGCGCCACGAGCGCGACCCCGACGGCGCGGTAGAGGACGTAGGTCTCGCCGCCGCGGTACCAGTAGACGGCCCACAGCGACTGTTCCACCGCGAAGAGGACGGTCCCGAGCCAGAGCCGCCGCGCGCTCGGCCGCTCGCCGGACGGACGGGATCGGATCACCGCGACCCCGAGGAGGACGCCGATCAGCAGGCCGAGCGCGTGGCCCTGGATGGCGATGTCGGCCCACCACGGCGAGATGTACGCGGGCCGGCCGCTCGCCGTCAGAACGGGCGTCCGGAGCGCGTTGTACAGCAGTCGGAGCGCCCCGCCGGCCGCCAGCGCCACGACCGTCCCGAGCGGGTAGGCGACGAGCGCGGCGCCGGCGAACGCGAAGACGACGCCCGAGAAGCCGATGATCGGCCCGATCGCGAACACCGAGGTGAGGAGGCCGACGACGATGACGACGAGCGGGAAGACCAGAAACGCGCGGACGAAGGGGTTCGTCCGGAGCGACGAAAACGAGTGCGAGCCGCGCTCGCGCGGGAAGTGGCTCCACGCGTACTCCGCCAGCGGCGCGAGCGTCAGCGTCCCGACGAGGTTGCCGATCAGGTGCGCCGGGCCGTTGTGGGAGAATGCGGCGGTCAGGAGCCCGAGCGGGTAGAAGTACGACCACGCGCGGAACGGGATCGTGACGGGCGAGTACCAGTACCGCAGTCCGCTCTGGACGAAGAGATACACCGCGAGCACGAAGACCGCCGAGACGAGCGTGCCCCACGGGAGGCCGAGGACGAACCGCCGGCGGAGCAGCGCGCCGAGGTCGCCGGTGCGTTCCAGGAGGACGACGCCCAGGATCGAGAGCGCGACCGCGAGCACGGCCGCGACGCGGAAGAGGAGGTCGACGGGCAGGGAGTCCATCGTGGATACGACGTCGGCGAGGAGTTACAAAACAACACCGTCTCCGGCGGTCGGAGCGGTCGGTACGTACCGTGGCCGTCGACCGTCGGGGCGGCCCGTGGCTGTCGATCGCGACGGGATCAGATCTTGCCTTCGGCGTCCTTGGCGAGCTCTTCCATCCGCTTGCCGACGCGACCGGCGTTCGAGAACTCGTCCTCGCTCATCGCCGTCGCCAGGGCGTTGCCCAGCACGAAGACGGCGTGTTTGTGCTCGCTCTTGGACTTGTGCACGTGGGAGGGGTCGACCTCCAGTTCCTCGTACTCCGCGAAGATCTCCTCGTCGACGTCCTCGCGGCCGGCGAAGTTGTCCTTGATGATGACCATCTGTTCGTGCAGTTCCAAGAGCTCGTCCTTGTGCATAGACGTGGATACGTGAGAGGCCGTGTTAAGGATTATTGGTGGATCCTGACACGGGTATATATAGCAGTGCCGATCCCGCCTCGACCTCGCCCTCTCCGGCGCGCGCTCGAAAACAGTCCGGCAGTCCGGAGAGGTATCGTAGCGTTTGCAA
>JBDGUM010000086.1:0-4417 GCA_042215855.1 Halobellus sp.
CGGGCAGGAAGTGGTACTCGATGACCCGCTCGGCCACGTCGGTCTCGTCGACCGCGCGGAGCTTCCGCGACAGTTCGAGCTGGGCGTCCATCTTGTCCATCATCGAGCCGAGGGTCTTGTACGCCGAGAGTTCGGGGCCGAGCGCGATGTCGGAGGTGTCGTGGGTGTGGTCGAAGCCGCGGTACTCGTCGTCGGTACCGAGGGTGTCCTCGCCGAGTTGGATCGCGTCCTCGACGGCGCCGGGGTCGGCCATCTCGCGGGTGGCCTCGTAGAACTCGAGGGGATACCGCCGGACGATGTCCATATTGTGCGCCTCGTCGTCGATCTCGCTGGGGTCGATGCGGGAGGACATCACGAGCGGCGCGTCCATTCTTCCACCCCTCTTATCAGGTAAATAACATTTAGAGAAATTGATTAAACCGTCCATAAGCAGCATCACACAGTCCTCGTCGCCGTCGCATTGACCCGAATATATATTATTTGTTACTAATGTGTGTGTGTTCTCGACAGTCAGACAGTACGTGTGATCGACGTCGCTTTCGACGTACTCGATCGTCGCGATCGCGTCCGTCTCACGTCCGCCGTCGGCATACGCCTGCTCTGCTGTATCAGCGACCGCGACGTCGTCGATCGGGGGACTTTCCGGGACTGCGAGGCGGTCGCCGGGATCCAACTCCGTCACCTCGATTTTCTCTACGCCGTCGTCCCACCGACAGAGTCGATGATCCGGTGTGACGGTAATCTCCCGCCCGCCCTCGGTTTCAACCCGGACCAGATGCTCCGGCGCGGCGTGTTTCGAGACCGCCTCGACCGGCTTCAGAACCTCCTCGCCGTTCTCGCTTATCGACGGGACGTACACGTCGCCGTCGAGCTCCTGGACGAGCGTTCCGAAGTCGTCCTCGTCGGGGTCGTCGAGGCGCGGCTCTACGAGGTCGCGAATCGGCTCGTGGTGCCACTCGTCGGCCTCGTCCCGGTACCAGACTTTCGTCTCGGGGTGGAAGCAGTTGCGGCGCTTCGCGGCGTGAAAGTACGGATGCGCGTAGCCGACGGCCGCGGAGGTGAAGCCGACGACGCGGCCGACCACGGCGGCGGAGGTGTGCGGCGCCATCCCGAACACGAGTTCGCCGACGAGGTCCTGGCGCTCGTCGACCTCGTAGAACGGCGGCAGGTCGTAGAAGTCTTCCAGGAGGTCGTCGACGAAGTCCGCGGTCTTGAGCATGTGCTCGGCCGCGCCGTCCGAGAGGACGATGTCCTGTACCTTCAGCTCGACCAGCTGGTCGTCGAACCGCAGCGGCTCGCCGTCGACGTCGGTCTCGTAGCCGAGTTCGCGGAAGTCCTCGGCCGTGACGTCGAGTTCCGAGGGGCGGACCGCCGTGACGGGCAGATCCGTCATATCGTAGCGGACCGTGCCGTCCTTGAACGAGGTGACGCCGTTCTTCGCCCGCAGGACGCCCTTCGCCATCGGTTCGGGCGTCTTGTCCGCGGAGGTGAGCCCCTGGACGCCTTTCAGGATGTCGTAGGCGGACTCGCGCTCGCCCACCTGTTCGAGCGCCTCGCGGTACGCCTCGCCGACGTCGACCGCGTACCAGTCGGCGCTCGTGACCTCGCGCTCGCAGCGGTCGCAGTAGACCCGGCCGGACTCGTCGGGGTCGACGACCTGGCCGCACTCCTCGCACTCGTAGTGGGGTTCGGTGTGGGCGTCGCAGTCGGGACAGCGCGTCCGGTAGGTGTGGGTCCCGCAGTCGGGGCAGACCCGGTCGCCGACGCGGACGTCGACGACGCCCTTCCGTCCCTGGTCGTCTCTGAACCTCGCGGCCTCGCCCACGTCGCGCTGGCTCCCGCCGGCCTCACCGATCGGGAAGAGCGTGTGGACCGCCGGCGAGAGGTCCCGCGATTCGGACTTCTCGGGGCGACCCATCCGGTTGCCGATGCGAGTGGGCGCGCGCTCCCGGACCTCGAACGGCGCGATCTCGTTGACGGCCTTCAGCGCGCTCTCGCCGTCGTCCCACTCACGGGCGCGGGCGGAGAGGTCTTCGGGCGTCCAGTCGCGTTCGAGCGATCCGTCCTCCACGTCGAAGCCGAGCGAGCGGACCAGGGGCCGCCACTCCGGCACCTCGATCGTCTCCTCGCGCTGGGTGTGCTCGACGAGCAGTCGCTCGAGGGCGCTCGCGACCCGGTCGGAGAACGGCAGGACGAGCGCGTCGTCGTCAGCGCGTCCCCGGTCGCCTCCGGCTCCGGCGCGGTCCGATCCCTCGTCCGGCGCGCGGTCGACGAGTCCGCCGTCGGCCTCCGCGGCGACGACGCGGCCGGCCTCGACGGCGTCGGCGAGCGCCTCGAACTCGTCGACGGAGATATCGTGCCAGAGATAGGTGTAGTCGGGGTGCAGCGGGCAGTCGTAGTCGGTCGCCCACTCGAACGCCTCCGCGGGCGTCGGGCGTTCGAGGTCGACGCCGGGGTCGTCCGCGAGCGCCTGGACCGGCGCGCCCGCGTCCTCGAACTCCTGGACCCACCACTCGTAGACGTACGAGGCGGGCGCGAGCGGGTGGTTGTTCTCGACGAACTCGCCGTAGTTGACCAGGTACTCGCCGAGGTCGACGATCTTCTCGACGCCGTTCCTGATCTCCAGCGCCTCCGCGGGGTCGTCGATCTGTCGCACGTCGCCGTTGGCGAGGCGGACCGTCGGCCCCTCGATCGAGTCGACCGGGATGACGCCCGCGGCCTTCCCGGGGCGCTCGGTCTTGATCTGCGTCCCCGTCGCGAGGAAGTCGTCGACGAGATGCATCGTCGCCGGGTGGACGCCCGCGGTCGCGAAGCCGTGGTTGCGGGCGCGGCCGTAGCGCAGGCGGAAGCCGCCCTCGGCGCTCGGGTGGCCGAAGACCGGGCGGCCGGCGATCAGGTCCCGGAGGTACTTCGAGGAGGGGTCGAGCCGCGGCGGGCCCGCGGGGCGGTCGTCCTCCGAGTCGGGGGCGTCGCCGTCGCGCTCGGATCCCTCCTCGGCCTCGTCGCCGTCGCCGTCGCTCTCTGCCGAGTCGTCGGCCTCCTCATCTCCGCCTCCGCCTCCGTCGTTCGCGTCGGCGCCGCCGTCCTTCCCGATCGTCCCGTCGATGAGGTCCTGGAGCCACGGCCAGTCGACCTCGTCGAGGCCGCCCGTGTACCGCTGGATCTTCGGGGCCTTCAGCGCGATCCCCTCCGCGAGGACGAGGCACATCCCCCCGCGCGGGGAGTTGGTGTCGACGCGCTCGAGGTCGCGGAACCCCGAGACCTCCTCGTCGCCGGTGGCCTCGCCGTCCAGCATGATCGGCATATGCTCGGCGATGAACTTCGTCTCCGTGTCCTTCGGCGAGTACTGGAGCCCCGTCTCCTTGTCGTAGAGGCCGACCTCCTCGGCGTAGCGCTCGATCTCCGCGGATCGGGCCTTGTACTCGTCGATGTCCAGCAGCGAGCGGGCGTAGTCCGCGACGAGGACGGAGAGCGCCTGGGCGGTCCCCCCGGCCGAGCGGATCGGGCCGGCGTAGTAGACGTTGACGAACTCCGTGCCGTCGTCGTTTTCCAATATTTCGACGCGGTCGATCCCCTCGATCGGCGCGGCGACGACGCCCTCGGTCAGCAGCGCGACGGCGGTCCGGACCGCGCCCTCGACCTTGCCCGCTCTCCCTTCGTAGTCGCCGACGGTGCCCTCGACGAAGTCGGTCACGAGTTCGAGGGCGGCCTCCTCGCGGGACATCTCCCCTTCGAGTTCGCGGACGCGCTCGGCGACCCCGTCGATGCCGAGGATGTTCTCCACCCGGTCTGCCATGTCCTTCGCGACCGGGATCTCGACCTCGGGCTCGGGATCGTGACCCTGCGCCTTCGCGCGCTCGGCGCGGTCGAACGCCTCCTCCAGGCGGGACTCGATCCGCTCGAAGTACCGCTCGTCGTCGGGCCGCATTACAGCCAGAGGTCCAGGTCCGTCGGCTCGTGGTGCTCGCGTTCGAGCGGCTCGTCGAACGCGCGGAGGTGGACCTCGCCGGCGAACACCGTCGCCGCGTTGAGGTGGCCCGCGAGCGCCTGCCCGCTCTCGCGGGAGAGCACGGCGTGGGTGTGCGCGAAGGTCTCGCCCTCGAGGTCGGCGACGTTGCCGACGCAGGCCGCCACTTCGAGGGGCTCGTCGAAGGTCACGGATCGGTACGCTTTGTCGTCCTGGTCGTAGAACCACACCTCGGCGTCCTGGACGGCGCCCATCGCCTGGAACCACGCGGCCTCGATCCCCTCGAGGTCGGCGAACTCCTCGATCTCCGTGCGCCAGTCGGCCCCCGTCTCGAGTCGCAGGAGGAACTCCCGGGTCGACTCGACCTCGCGATACTGCATACCCGTTCCGTGGAGGGACGCGGACAAAAACCTACGTGTCTTCGCGGCGCCGTCGTCGGATGGGCTCCGG
>JBDGUM010000025.1:0-4384 GCA_042215855.1 Halobellus sp.
GAGCGCGCCCGTGAACAGCTTCGCGAGCGTCGACTTCCCGATCCCGTTGGGGCCGACGACGCCCAGCACTTCGGACTCGTAGATCGTCCCGGCCTCGACCTCCAGCGAGAACTCGCCCTCGCCGTACGACTTCCGGAGCTCGGGGTAGTCGACCAGCGGCGTCGACTTCGAGGTCTCGCGGGGCGCGTGCTCCTGGAACTCGATCTCGTTCGGTCGGATCCGCATGTTCTCGTTGGAGAGATACCCCGTGAGGTACTCGTTGATGCCGTTCCGCACCGACTTGGGATCGGTGATGACGCCGAACGCCCCGGGCTCACCGTAGGCGACGTGGAGGGTGTCGGCCAGGAGATCGAGGATCGCGAGGTCGTGTTCGACCGCCAGCACCGCGCGGTCTTCGTCCTCGGCGAGCTCGCGGATCAGCCGCGCGGCGGTGACGCGCTGGCCGATGTCGAGGTAGGGAGAGATCTCGTCGAGGAAGTAGAAGTCGCGGTCGCGCGCGAGCGTGGCCGCGAGCGCGACCCGCTGGAGTTCGCCACCCGAGAGCGTGTCCAGGGGCTGATCGATGACGGGGCGGATGCCCAGCCGGTCGATGTAGTCGTCGAGTGCGCCCCGTTCGTCCGTCGATTCGAGCAGGTCGATCGTCGTCCCGTCGAACTGCTTGGGGAGCTGGTCGACGTACTGGGGCTTGCGCGCGATGGTGATCTCGTCGTTCCGCAGCCGCTCGATGTAGGTCTGGAGCTCGGTGCCGCGGAAGCGATCGAGGACGGCTTCCCAGGTCGCCTCCTCGTCGTGGGCGCCCAGGTTCGGCACCATCTCGCCCGCGAGCATCCGGACGGCGGTCGTCTTCCCGATGCCGTTCGGCCCCAGCAACCCCGTCACCTTCCCGGACTCGGGGACGGGAAGCCCGTAGAGCGCGAAGGCGTTCTCGCCGTAGCGGTGGACGGGGTCGTCCTCCAGCTCGGTGGGGAGGTTGATGATCTCGATGGCGTCGAAGGGGCACTTCTCGACGCAGATACCGCAGGTCTCGCCGAGACAGATCTCCTCGGAAATCCGGATCTGGTCGGGGTCGCCGTCGAACGGTTCGTCCTCCTCGTAGTGCTCGCCGCGGGTGACGATGCACTCCTGGCCCGTCCGGTTCGGCGGGCAGTAGTTCGCGCACTCGTAACTGCAGCGGTCGGGCTGGCACCGGTCGAGGTCGACGACCGCGATGCTGTCGTCCGCCATAGCTTACAGCGCCACGCCCTCGGTCAGCAGAATTCCGAACGTGATGAACCACAGCGCGAACGTCATGAACGCCACGTAGAGGTAGTCTTTCGCGCCGAAGTCGGAGACGTCGATCCCGCCGAGCCGCAGGATCGGGAACTGGAGGACGACGAACCCCGCGACGATCATCAGCGTCTGGCGACTCGTCGCGGCGGCGGCGTCGGTCCCGACGACGCTCGCCGACGCCAGCGCGGCGACGACGCCCGCGAGACAGGCGAGCGTGGTGACCGTGACGCCCCGGAGGTGATCGGAGAGCCCGCTCTGCGTTTCCGTAGCCATACCTACGCCTCCGACACCCGGCGTCAAAAGCCGTTCGTTCCCGCAGCGACCGTCGACGCCGCGCGCTACCGCTCGAACGTGGTGAGATCCGGCCCGGGCGGCTCCGCGGACGCGGTCGGGGTCGACGACTCGGCGGCCTCACGGTGCTCCGGATCGACCTCCCGCTCGTGACGGCGTGTGCTCATCAGGGATCGACCTCCGCGACGCAGGCGCAGTCGTCGTTCGCTTCCGGTCCGCTCTCGCGCTCCTCCTCCGCGTCGAGCGCCCGTCCCGTCACACGCGCCAGCAACGCCAGCGCGTCGTCGAGCCGGAGGGCCTGGGACGCGACCTCTGGACGGGCGTCCGTCCACCGCTCGTACTCGTCGCGGGAGGCGAACGCCTTGCTGTAGGGGCAGACCCGGCCGTACATCTGCTCTGGCGTGACGGGCCCGTCCGGCGGGCTCGCCCCGCGCTCGACGCCGAAGGAGAGCACGGCGCCGTCGGGCGCGCTGACCGTCCCGTCGGCGTCGTAGTCGACGGCCAGCCCGCGGCCGTCCAGCGGCGAGACTGTCCGGACCGTGACGTCGCCGCCGCGCCGCCCGGCGTAGATGAAGGCGTCCGTGACGCACTGGAACGACTGCGACCCCCTGTCGACGACCGCGCGGTGCGGCGACGCGTCGGTCGTACAGAGGTCCGCGGCGCTCACGGGGCGGTCCAGTCCCTCAGCGAAGGTCGCTATCATCCGCTCCCACAGCTCCCGGAAGGTCGCCGGCTCGGCGTCGAAGCCGAACGCGTCGGCGACGTGGCTCCGGAGTGGTTCCTCGAGTTCGATGCGCTCCGGTTCGTCGGTCGTTTCCTCGTCGGACATCACACTCGAACGGACGGCCGCCCGACGCATCGCCCTGTCTCCCACGCACGTGGGGTGGTTTATGACCTCGACACCGACGTCAATGACCTCGAACCGACCTCACCGCTCGTCCGCCAGGAGCGCCGCGAAGACGTTCCGCTGGGCGCGCTGGAGGTGCTCCCTGACCGTCGAGGGATCGAGGTCGAGGGCCTCGCCGACCTCCTCGGTCGTCGCCGCGCGGGGCACGTCGAAGTAGCCCAGATCGAACGCGGTCTTCAGAACCTCCCGCTGCCGCGGCGTCGTCGCGTCCAGCGGGTCGTCCGGCCCCTCGTAGTCCGACATCGCCCGGAGGAGGACGTCCGCGCCCGCGGCCTCGTACTCGCGGACGCGCTCGCCGAGCGCCTCGTGGCTCCCGAGGATCGTCACGTCGAGCCCCTTCTCGGTCGGGTCGAGCTCCCGCTGTGCCACTTCGGTCTCGTGGTACGGGTCGACTGCCTCGCCGACCTCGGGGACCGCGACCTTGCAGAGGTACGTCACGCTCCCGCCGCCGTCGATCCGCTCCCACCACTCGACGTCCGAGCGCGCCGCCAGTCGCTCCTCGTCGACGGCCTCGTCGACCCCGACGACGAGCAGGCAGCCCGACCCGCGACACTGGAGCTCGCTGACGCGTCGCAGCCCCGCGTCCCGGAAGAGCGAGACGAGCTCTCCGATCCCGAGCGCGGCCAGCTCCGCGTCCGAGAGGTGGATCGTCGCCTGGCGCATACGGGCTCTTGGACCCCCTCGCCGCCTAATTCTATCGCCGGGGGCGGTCCTCGTCGGCGAGCCGGCGCGCGCCGCGGTCGACCTGCATTCGAAGTCGTTAAGAGCGCCACGGCGGTAGCGTGACCAACTCGCTGGTCGGACGGGACGCCAGCGGGCACCCGAGGGATCGGGACGAAATGTGGGCCGGCGTCGAACGCCGCCCGAATCGCAAGCGCCCGTGGTGACACACAATGGCACGAAGCTTCTATTCCCACATCAAGGACGCGTGGAAGCAGCCCGGCGACGGCAAGCTCGCCGAGCTGCAGTGGCAGCGAAAGCAGGAGTGGCGCGAACAGGGCGCCATCGTCCGCGTCGACCGACCGACGCGCCTCGACAAGGCCCGCGAGCTCGGCTACAAGGCCAAGCAGGGCATCGTCGTGGTGCGCGTCTCCGTCCGCAAGGGCAACGCCCGCAAGCAGCGCTTCAAGGCCGGCCGCCGCAGCAAGCGCCAGGGCGTCAACCGCATCGGCCGCCGCAAGAGCATCCAGCGCATCGCCGAGGAGCGCGCCGCGCGCAAGCACCCGAACCTCCGGACGCTCGCCTCGTACTGGGTCGGGGAAGACGGCTCCCAGAAGTGGCACGAGGTGATCCTCGTCGACCCCGAGCATCCCGCGATCGAAAACGACGACGACCTCAGCTGGATCTGCAGCGACGACCAGAAGGGCCGCGCGTTCCGCGGCCTGACCAACGCGGGCAAGTCCAACCGCGGCCTTCGGACCCGCGGCAAGGGCGCCGAGCACGTCCGCCCGAGCATCGGCTCCGACCGGCGGCGCGGCAAGTAAGAGCGCGGACTGCGGCGACGACCGACTCGGGATCTTTTGAACCGCTCCGACTTCGACAGTCGGTGTTCCGGCTACATAACCCCGTACCCGGGTCTCCGATCCCGGGAACCACCCTCATCTTTTTTCAAGATCGATTGCCGACCGCGGGGTATGGAACTCGAAGGAGACTCACAGTGTCCGAAGTGTCGATCCGAAGACGTCGAGGCCGAAGAGGGCGGCCTGCGGGTCTGCGGGAACTGCGGGCTTCGCTGGCAGGCCTGATACTGATTACTCTCGTTACGCTCGTCTCTTCCCGCCGAGCGCCCCTCCCGTCGATGGCGCTCGGCGGTGAACAGTGAGAGCAACCATTGTGAGCACGGTTCGCTGAAGCGTCGCTCCGATTTGAGGACGCGTCGGCGGCGGCTCCACGCTCCGATCATACTGTCGGACAGAA
>JBDGUM010000134.1:0-4185 GCA_042215855.1 Halobellus sp.
CCATCCGCGTGAACGACGACTGGGAGGCCACCGCCGAACTCGACGCCTCCGAGCGCGAACGCCGCATCCTCGAGGCCGGCGGCAAGCTCCGCCTCACCAAGGAGCAGAACCAGAGCGGCGGTGCGGCGCCCGCCGACGACTGATCGGAACCGTCGGCTCCGGCGACGCTCCGACACCGCGTTCTCCGTTCTTTCACTCTCGTAGCCCCGCGACCGCGAGTCGGTACCGACGCCGCGAGCCAGCGGACTTTTGCCACTCACCGACGAACCGCCGGGCGTGAGCGACCCGGATCGCGGGCGGCGGGCAGGCCACGACCGCGTAGCCGACGACGGGGGAGGCGAGACCCCGGGAGACGTGTCGATCCGCCCGGTCGGCCGCGCCGACCTCCTCGACGTGCTCGCGATCGAGCGGGCGTCCTTCTCCGACCCGTGGCCCTACGCGGCCTTCGAGTCCGTCCTCGACGCGCCGGCGTTTCTCGCGGCGGTCCGGCCGGCGGGCGACGGAACCGAAGAACTCCTCGGCTACGTCGTCGGCGACGTGATGCCGAACCACGGTCGCGACATCGGGCACATCAAGGACCTCGCCGTCAGGCCCGACGCGCGCGGGCAGGGGCTCGGCCGCCGCCTGCTGCGCGAGGCGCTCTTCTCGCTGTCGCTCACTGGTGCGGTCGTCGTGAAGCTCGAAGTCCGGGAGGGTAACGACCCCGCGCGGTCGCTGTACCGCGAGGAAGGGTTCGAGCCGACGCGGCGCGTCCCGAACTACTACAACGACGGCGAGGATGCGCTCATCCTCGTCGCCGAGGTCGGCGAGTAGCGAGCGGCCGACGCGCTCTCGGCGTCACTCGACACGGTCGACGGGGATCCACACGCCCTTGTACGCCGCCGCCCTAGCCACCGACGAGATGGGATACGCCTGTCCGGTCTGCGAGACGCCCCAGCAGGACGCCCGGCACCTCGCGAACCACCTCGCCTTCACCGCGATGGTCCACGGCGACGAGCACGAGGCGTGGCTCGACGACCACGTCCCCGACTGGGCCGAGATGGGCGAGGCCGACCTGGGACCCGAGGTCGCAGAGCACGCCCCCGAGACGGACTACGACCAGGTGTTCGAGGACACGGCGCACGCGCACGGCCACGACCACGCGCACGACCACCAGCACGGCGACCCCGACGCCGGCGTGGGCGGCGTCGATCCGGCGTCGGCCGCCGCGGCCGGTCAGGGATCGCTGGACGAGGAGACCCGGAAGATACTCGCCGAGGCGCGGGAGCTGACCGCGGAGATGCTCGACGACGACAGTGAGGATGGGGAGTCCGGCGAGTCGGCGGAGACAGACGGAACCGACACAGAGGAGTGAGAAGCGGCGCGCTCTCGACGCGAAAGCGAACAGCCGGCAGTCGTCGATCCCGCGCGGCGTCGCCGGACGACCGCTGAGCCGCGCGGGGCGAGGGTCAGATCACGGGGGCGTTGGCCCCGCGTTCGTATATAAACGCTCGCGTCGCGGGCGGCTAGCCGACCGCGGGAGACCGAAAACGTTTGTGCGCCAGTGGCCGACGAACGGGTATGGAATCGCAGGGAACGCTGTCGCCGGCGTCGATCGAGGAGGCGCGGGCGGCGTTCGAGGCCGTCGGCCCGACCGCTCAGCGGGTCGTCCGCGAGGCGGCGAAGGCGATGGAGTTCGACCGCGAGGAGTACCGCGAGCGCGTGACGGGCGACGTCGTCGAGCGGGCGCGGAACGTCCTCTTCGCCGACCGCCTGGCCGTGTCGGTGGGGTCGCGCGCGGAGTTCGAGTCGTGGCTCGACGAGCGCCCCGACTACGACGTCGAGACGATCGGCAGCGACGAGGTCGACCGGGTCGCCTGGCACGCCGCGCCGTTCGCGGAGACGGTGCTGGCGGCGACGTTCCAGAACGAACCGGAGGCCGCCGTCGAGACGCTCCGCCGGCAGGCGTTCGGCCGGTTCTATCGGCCGCGGTTCGAGGGCGACGAGGCAGCACCGGCCGGCGAGGGCGCTGACGCCGGTACCGACATCGAAGGGGACACCGAACGATGACCGACGACGGCCGGCGACACGAGCAGTTGCCGGAGCCGGATCCCGACTGGCCCGTCCGCGAGTCCGCCGTGGAGTACGAGACGGGGTGGTACACCGGCGGCTACGACCTCGTCGAGCAGCCGAACGGAACCACGAAAAAGTACTACTGGGCCGAACTCGCCACCGCGGTCGTCGTCGTCGCCGTCGAGGACGACTCGGTCGTGTTCGTCGAGCAGTACCGGCCGACGATCCGCGAGACGCAGCTGGAGCTGCCGGCCGGCATCGTCGAGGCCGGCGAGTCGCTCACGACCGCCGGCGTGCGCGAACTCCGCGAGGAGACGGGCTTCGCCGCGGACACGGCGGTGCTGCTGGAGACGGTCTGGTGTGCGACCGGCGTCCTCCGCCACCAGCGGGGCTACGTCTTCGCGACGGACCTGACTCCCGTGGAGCAGAACCTCGACGACAACGAGTTCCTCTCGGTCCGCTCCGTCCCGGTCGAAGACGCGCTCGACGCGGTGCGCTCGGGGACGCCGAACGACGCGACGCTGGAGGCGCTGCTGTTGGCGCGCGAAGAGGGTCTCGTCTGAGCGGTGATGCGACGACGTCGGGGACAACGGTAAAATACCGTCGCCCCGACGGGGCCCTATGGTCGATATCGGCGACGAGGCGCCCGACTTCACGCTGCCGCTGGCCGGCGGCGAGGCGTACAACGACATAGCGGAATTCACGCTCTCGGAGGCGATCCCCGGGGGCCCGATCGTCCTGGCGTTCTATCCGGCCGCCTTCACCAGCGGCTGCACCGAGGAGATGTGTTCCTTCCGGGACTCGATGGGGCTGTTCGACGATCTCGACGCGCAGGTCTACGGCGTGAGCGTCGACCTCCCGTTCTCGCAGAACACCTGGATCCGCGAGGAGGGGCTGAACTTCCCGATGCTCTCGGACTGGGACCACGAGGTGATCTACGACTACGACGTCGTCCTCGAGAACATGTACGGGATGCTCGAGGTCGCAGAGCGCAGCGTCTTCGTCGTCGACGCGGACGGGAAAGTGACCTACAAGTGGGTCAAGGAGGAGGAGAACCCCGACTTCGACGAACTCGTCCGGGAGGTCGCCGACGCGGTCGCCGAGGCGGCAGACGCGGACGCGTCGAACGCGGACGCGTGACCGAACGATGAGGGAACGTCACCGTTAACCCCGGCGACGGCCTTTCGCTCGTATGTTCGAGGATCGCCCGGACCGCGAGGAGGTCGTCCTCGTCGGCCGGTCGAACGTCGGGAAGTCGACGCTGATGCGGGAGCTGACGGGCCACTCGAAGATCACCGTCGGCCAGAAGCCCGGCGTCACCCGATCGCCGAACCACTTCGACTGGGCCTCGGAGGGATTCATGTTCACGGACCTCCCCGGCTTCGGCTTTATGTCGGGCGTCGACGAGGACCGTCGCGAGCAGATCAAGACCGACGTCGTGCGGTACATCGAGGCGCACGCCGACGACATCCTGACAGCAGTCCTGGTGGTCGACGGCAAGAGCGTCATCGACATCATCGACCGCCACTCCGGCCCCGACGAGATACCCCACGACGTGGAGCTGTTCCACTTCCTGTGGGAACTCGACGTGCCGACGGTCGTCGCCGTCAACAAGATGGACAAGGTCGACGACCGCGACGAGCGGCTCGACGACCTCTGCGACCGCCTCGGCCTGCACCCGCCGTGGAAGCAGTGGAAGGAGACGATCGCGCCGATCAGCGCCAAACGCGGCGACATCGACGCTCTGGAGGAGGCGCTCCGGACGAACTTCCACGCGCAGAAGCGCGACGACCTGCTGAAGTTCGTGAGTTAGCGCGGGAGTCGTCTGCCGATTTATCAAAGGGTGGCTCGGCGAGAAGGCGTCATCACAAGGGGCTGAGTGGGGGTAACCCTCGTCATCGCCACCGACCGTTCATCGGAGTGCGCGACGCAAGAATCTCTCGTTTGGCGCCGAGCGACGGACGTGGAGGTTCAGATCCACCGCGCGTTCTCGGCGTGTGCCTCGGCGACGGCCCGGACGTCCTCGGCCGAGAGCAGTCCCGTCTCCGTCGCGATCCCGTCGATCACGTCTCCCGAGGTGACCTCGAAAGTCGGCGCGTGGACCGCGACGTCGCGGTCGCCGTCGTAGACGAG
>JBDGUM010000046.1:0-4147 GCA_042215855.1 Halobellus sp.
GAGGTGTCTGCCATCTCTTCGAGGTCGTACAGCGGGGAGACGTATCACTTCACCGCTGCGGACGGAGGGTACCGCCGTCGGGAGGGAAACGGCTGACCGACGAAATAAAGTCCATACTGATATATTGAATGCCCCGATAGATGGTGCCCCAAACTGTTAGTATAGCGGACGTATTATTTCATCAATTGGATGGTGATGGGAGATGAGCGAGTCCGACGATCAGTCGAACGCGCCGAAGTCCATTCGGCAGCGGCGTATCCTCGACCTCGCTGCGGAAGAACCCGGGGCTTCGTACGACGACATCGCCGAGCGAGTCCCGAGTGCGTCGGCTGATCTCGTCGAGCGCGTCCTCGAGGAATACGGCGATCCCGCTCCTCCCGCGCCCACACCGGCCGGTAGCAACGGTACCGATACCGAACCGACCCCGGCCGGGGACGAAGCGCCGGCCGGGGACGGAACCGTCGACGCGGACGCGCTGTCGGAGACGGAACTGGAGACGCTGCGGGCGATCTACGAGCATCCGTCGGCGACCCAGCAGGAGATCGCGGACCGCCTCGACGTGTCGCGGGCGACGGTGAGCAATCGGATCCGCGACATCGACGGCTTCGAGTGGGCCGACCGCGAATCGCTCACCGCCGATCTCTTCGCGGACCCTCCGTCGGCTGTCGAGTCCGGGCCCGCGGCCGACAGCGACGATTCGAACCCCGAGGACTCGCCGGGCGACGAGTCGCACGAAACGGCCGATGCTGCTGGCGACGACACGGCCGAACGCACAGCGACGGAGGCCGGTTCCGACGCCGGCGCTGATGCCGGCTCCGGGGAGACTGATTCGTCGAGGGACGAGGAGAACGCGCTCTCAGTCGACGGAACCGGGTCGGCTACTGGCACCGAGACGGAACCGACGTCGGACGCTGATATCGAGGATGAGGTCCCCGCGGAGCTCGCCGAAGCCGTCTCGGAGCTCTCGGAGCGCGTCGCTGCCGTCGAACGCCGCCTCGAGGCGATCGACGCCGGGGGTGCGGCGCGAGACGAAGCGATCGAGGTCGATGAGTCCGACACCGACGCCACGGGCGGGGCGTCGTCGCCGTTCGACGATACGGAGTTCGCCCACCGGGTGGTCAAGGCGTGTCTGGACGCCGACGAGGTGACCGAAGACGACGAGCGGCGGCTCGTCCAGGTGCTGATCGCGCGCTGAGCGTCACCACCCGGTTTCTTCGAGGCCGGTCACGAGCCGATCGACGTCCTCGGCGGTGTTGTATATGTGGAGCGACGCTCGGACTGCGCCGTCCGGATCCGGAAGCGACCGGATCACGACGTCGTACTCCTCGCGCAGCCGTTCGACGGTCGTTTCGGGGTCGTCGACGCGGACCGTGACGAGCCCCGACTCGGGGGTCCGCGGACTGATCAACCGATCCTCCGGGACGCGATCGACGAACCGCTCCGAGAGGTCCCGGATATGGGACTCGATGGTGTCGAGACCGACGTCTTCGAGGAGGTCGATCGACGCCGAGAGGGCGGCGTAGGGCGCGGGGTTCGTGGTGCCGACCTCGAACCGCGCGGCGCCGGGCTTGAGTTCGTAGCCGGACTCGTCGAAGCTCTCGATGCCGCGGTAGCCGATCTGTCCGGGGTGGAGATCGGGCGCGACGTCGGCGTCGACGTACAGGAAGCCGGCCCCCCAGAGCCCGAGCATCCACTTGTGGCTGGCCATCGCGACGGCGTCGGCGCCCCACGCGGCGACGTCGAGGTCGGTCTGGCCGGGCACCTGCACGGCGTCGACGAGGACCCGCGCGCCGGCGTCGTGGGCGTCGCCGACCAACTCGGCCACGGGGAGGTGCGTGCCGTAGTTCCAGGTGAGCGCGCTCAGACACACCAGCTTCGCGTCGGCGACGGCCTCCCGGTACGCGTCGCGGTCGATGCGGCCGTCGGTGGTGGGCACGACGCGGACCTCACAGCCGTCGCGTTCGAGGCGCTGCCACGGGAGGATACCGGCCGGGTGTTCGAGGTCGGTGCGGACGATCGCGTCGCCGGGCTCCCAGTCGATCGCCGACGCGATGCGGTTGATCCCGTCGGTCGTGCTCTGGGTGAGCGCGATCTCCGCGTCGTCGGCGCCGACGAACGCCGCGACGTCGCGACGGGTCCGGTCGTACACCTCGAAGGCGTGCGGGTACGGGCCAGAGTCCGCTGCGGCGTCCCACTCGTGGGCTTCTATGGCGTCCTGGGCGGCCTCGACTACGGGACGGGGGCTCGGGCCGCTGGCTCCGGTGTTCAAGTAACGGACGTCGTCGAATGCCGGGACCGCCGCGCGGACGTCGGCTGGGGTGGTCATCAGTTCGTCCTCGCGCCGTCGGCACTTAGTGCCTGTCGCCCGCCCCTCGCCGCGGCCTGACCGCTGCTACCAGCCTCCACGGCCGGGCGAGTCGCTTATATCCCGCGGGCGCGGCGGTAGTAACGTGTTTGTCGGTCACGCGATGCTGGCGTTCGCCCTCGCGGCCCTGCTCGCGGAGTGGCGCGGCTGGCCGACGCGACGCGCGTTGGCCGTCGGGCTCGCGGCCGGCGCCTTCGCGGCGCTGCCCGATATCGACGTCGCGTACGCGCTGTTCGCGATGGACGGCTCGGAGGTCGTCGCCGCGGCCGACCCGAACGCGTTCTGGAGTGCCGCGAACCGCGTGCACCGCTCGATAACCCACTCGCTCGTGGTCGCCGCCGTCGCGGGTCCCGCCGTCGCACTCGCGACGCTCGATCTCGCAGATTCGCGGCGCGTGCATATCGGTCGCGGGGTCGGGATCGCGGCGCTCGTGAGCCTGGTCGGCGTCGCGCTCGCCGTGAGCGGCCTGCTCGGCGGGTTCGTGATGGGCGCGTTCGTCGCCGGCGGCGTCGCCCTCGCGGTCGTGGTGCGGCGGCGGACCGACCTCTCGCCGCGGACGGTCGCGGCGGCGGCGACGTTCGGGCTCGCGACCCACCCGTGGGGGGACCTGTTCACGGGCGAGCCTCCCGAGTTCCTCTACCCGGTCGCACTCGTGATGTTCGACGGGCGCGTGGCGCTGCACGCGGATCCGACGCTGCACCTCCTGGGCGCGTTCGCCGTCGAGCTGGCGACGATCTGGCTCGCCGTGGTGGTCGCCGTACAGCTCACCGGCGGGTCGATCGGCTCGGTCTTCGACCGGAGCGTGACGCTCGGCGCGGGCTACAGCGTCGCGCCGCTGCTGTTGGTGCCGCCGACGCTGGACGTGTCCTACCACTTCGTCTTCTCGATCCTGGCGGTCGGACTGGCCTGCGGCGCCGTCGCGTGGGCCCGGTCGGTGCTCGCGTCCGACCGCGGCGTCCGACGGTCCGCGACGGAGCGCTCGGCGCTCGTACGGGCGGGGCTCTCCTACGCAGTCATCGGGCTGAGCGGTATCACGATCGCGCTGTTCGGTTACACGGCAGTCTACATCGTGCTCTGAGAGCCGGTACTGTCGCTCTCCGGTTGGGCCTCGAAAAATGTCCATCGGACGGCGCGCCGACGTTCGCTCGTGTACCCCTACCCGTGCGCCCGTCGGCGCGGCGTCCGTTGACCGTACGGTTTGATTCGGCGAGGAAATTAAAAGTCTTGTGTAACTGAGCGTGTCGAACGCCGCACAGCCCGGCAGCGGTTATCCCATCGTTCCGCCGCTGTCCTGAGCGACGACGAGGTCGAAGGCGGTGTCGGCGGGCTCGTCGTCGGGGGTGAGGTAGCCCGCCGCGAAGGCGGTGTAGACGGCCCCGCCGTTCAGGCTCACGTCGAAGTCGGCGACGACGTCGCCGTCGTTGCCGTCGGTGTCGCCGCGGATCTGGACGGTGTAATCGCCGCTGGGCACTTCGACGTAGCCGGACTCGCCGTAAGCGACGCCGTCGAAGAGCGCGTCGCCGCTCGAGGCGACCGTGACGTCGACCGCGGGAGCGTCGGGCGACGCGTGAACGACTCTGAGCCGCGCGGTGTCGCCGCCGGGGTCGCTGTTGTCGTCTTCGAGGACGAGCGGTTCGAAGGCCCGGTCGCCCATCTCGCCGGTCTCGCCGATCGCCGCGATGGTGTACGGCTGGCCGGACTCGACGGTCACCGGGCCGGCGAACACCGACGCGTCCGGGTCGCCCGCGGCGGTGATCTCGACCTGGCGCTCGCCGGCAGGGA
>JBDGUM010000144.1:0-4109 GCA_042215855.1 Halobellus sp.
ATCAGTCCTCGACGATCTCGCTGCCGCCGGGCGGGAGGAACTCCTGGATCTTGTCTGGGCTGGCCACCTTCCGGAGGAACGACTGGTCGGCGAAGCGCTCCTTGAACGTCCGGTAGAGCATCTTCGCGGCGTCGTTCTGGGCGTACCGCCCCGGCTGGAGTCGCACGGCGGTCTCCACGCGCTCTTCGATCGCCGACGGCGGCCCGCCGAGCACGCGCGTCTCGCCCTCGCACTGGATGCCGACCGCGACCTCGGCCTCGACGTCGCGGAAGTACGTCCGGTCGCCGCGGATCACGAACGAGCCCTTCTCGATGTACTCGCCGGACTCTGGCGTCTTCGAGACCTGATCGGGGGTCACCATATACGCCTCGCCGGCGTACCGGCCCTCTTTCCAGGTCGAGGAGTACGAGACCGCGAACTGGGCGGCCTCTTCCTTCGTCGAGTCGGGGAAGTCCACGGCCTCGGAGGATTCGGAGGGACCGGTCGCCTTCACGATCGTCACGGGGCCGCCGTGGGCCTGCGTGTGGAAGAACAGGTCGTGCTTGTCGAGGTACTTCGTGACGATCTCCTCGTTCTGGTCGGCGTTGCGGCCGCCGATCACGAGGAAGCCGTCGGAGGTGTGGAACCACCGGAAGCGCTCGTACCACTGTTCGGTCTGGCGGATCGGGATCGACTCCATCGAGAGCCAGTCGCGCTCTTCGGGCGCTTCGTTCTCGTCGTCGGCGTCGTCGTCCTCTCCGCCTTCCTCCCACTCCTCGCGGCGGCGTTTCACCTCGGCCAACTCCTCGCGGGTGTCCTCGATGGCGGCCTGGGCGCCCGCCTTCTTCTCCTCGATGCGCTTGGCCTCGGTGTAGAGGCGGTCGGCGTTCTTCTCGACGCCGGTGTCGACGTCGACCTCGACCTCGGTGTCGTCGAGTTCGAGCGTGACAGTCCCCTCGGCGCCGTCGACGTCGACGACGGCTTCGGCCGCGGGGATGCCCTGCTCGGCCCCTTCCGAGAGGGTCTCGCGGATCTCGTCCCAGCCGACGTCCGCCTCGCGCGCCTCGCGAACGGTCGAGAGCACCTCGTCGACCAGGTCGTAGTTCGCGTACAGCAGTTCGGCGCGGCGGCGCTCGGCCTCGGCCTGCGCTTCGAAGTCCTCGATGGCACCCTGCTGCTGGTCGATGATCCGCTGTTTCTTCTCGATCTCGGCCTCGAAGTCGGGGCGCTGGCTGCCTGGCGCTTCCGAGTCCTCGTCCTCGAGCTCCAGGCGATGAAAGTACGCGTCGAGCGCGTCGTTGAACGTGTCGTAGGCCTCGCTGTCGAGCCCCTCGCGCTCCCGCTCCTCGAGGGGGAACGGCGTCACGTCGACGACCGCGCCGTCGTCGCCGACGTAGACCCGCGGGTCGAAGTCGCCGGCGCGGAGCCGCGTGCGGAGTTCCTCGATGGCGTCGTGGATCGCGCGGTACTCGTCGTCGCCGGCCTCCTCGATGGGCGTCGTCTTCTCGACGCCCGCGCGGGTGCAGAGCTCCTCGGCGTAGAGGCCGCCGAGGTTCAACTGCGTCGCGAGCGTCCGCACCACGTCGGTGTCGGAGTCGTTCATCCGTCGCTTGAACGCGTCGTAGCCGACCGTCAGCGGATTCAGCCGGGAGGCGGGGAACTCGTACTGCGAGCCCGGCGCGACCGTCCGCGACTTCAGGCGGACGGTCTCGAGGCTCTGGACGACCTCGCCGGTCTCGTCGAGGACGGCGACGTTGCCCTGGCCGAACAGCTCGACGACGATCCGGGTGTTCTCGTCGTCGCGCTCGAACTCGAGGACGAGGATCCGGTCGAACTCGAACTGCTCGGCGCCCGCGAAGTCGGCGCCCGAGAGCCGGTTCCGCAGCATCATCGCGAAGTTCGGCGGCCGGCCGGGCGCGTCGGGGACGCGCTCGGGGTCGGCGACGTGGGCGCGCTTCACCTCGCCGACCTCGAGGAGGAGTTCGACGCGCCCGCGGTCGAAGTCGCGCATCCGAAAGCGGAGCATGTCGTCGCCGTAGAGGTAGGCCTTGTCGACTTTCGCCCCCTCGTACCGGTTCAGTTCGGTGACGAGGGCGGCCAGATCGACGCTCGTGAGCTCCCGCTTCGGATCCATACCCCTCCGTTCTCGCGGGGGAAGGAAAAGGCGCACGTTCCGGCGGACCGAGACCGAGTCGTCGACGCCGAACGGCCCTACGCGACCCGCTCGGCCAGGCGCCGAGCAGCCGCGCCGACGACGAAGCCGGCCGTCCCGACGGCGACCGCGAGGATCGCGCCGATCGCCAGCGCGGTCAGCATCGTCGCGCTCGGGTAGGTGAGTTCGAAGAGCCCGAGCGGGAGGTAGAAGCCGAAGCTCGGCCCGCCGGCGAGCGCGAGACAGACGAACAGGCCGTCGTTGCGGTACGCGCCGACCGCGGCGGCGACGAAGGCGAGACCGACCAAAAGTGGGAGCGCGAGCCCGAACGGGACGGAGAGGCCGCCGACGAGTCGCGGCGGCAGGTGGAGGACGAACGTGGCGACGAAGAGGAGGCCGGCGACCGCCGACAGTCGGGCCGCCATCACGGGGTCGGACCCGAGCAGGAGCCGCTCGGCGCGCGGCGGCAACGGGAGCGCGTCGGGGTACGGCGACGGGGGCTCGGCGGCCGGTTCGTCGGCGGGCATACCCGGTATTTCGACGCGTCCCGTCTTGATTGTTCGGCCCGCGAGACACGCCGTTTTTATTCGGCGGCGCGCTACCGTCCGGTAATGGCTAAAGTCAGTATCGGCCTCCGCGGGTGGCGCTTCGACGAGGAGGAAGTGTTCACCGACGAGGGGGAGTTCCGCCCGCTCGACGAGGTGGCCGACGACGTCCGCAAGCGGCTCATCCGGCTGACCTACCTCCAGGGCAAGCCCTGCGACGCGTGCTACCTGGTTCACGGCGAGGCGGACAAGAAGAAGGCGAATCAGGCGGAAATCGTCTACGGCGAGCCGATGGAGGAGGTGCTCCTCTGTGCCGAGCACGAGGCGGACTTCCTCTACTGGTTCCGCGAGGCGGGCGGCAGCGACGCCGCCGGCACCGAGACCTTCCGCGACGAGTTCCACGAGTGGTTCGCCGCGGGCAACCGCGCGCCCGAGGACTACGGGGGACTCGACCACGTCGACACCGACCCCGGCGGTCTGCCGACGCCGCCCGACCCGGCGGAACTCAACCGCCGGCTCAACGAACAGTACGAGGGCGAACGCAAACGGATCGACCTCGAGACCGGGGAGATCACGATGGTGGACGAGGGCGACGACGACGAGGACCTCCCGTCGCTCGACGGCGCGGACCTCTCCCGCGAGTACCCCACGGAGTGACAGATGGCGCCGCGTAGTCACGATCCCGTCGTCGTCGTGGTCGACCCGAAGACGCCCGGCAACGTCGGTACCATCGCCCGCGCGATGAAGAACTTCGGACTCTCGGAGCTGAAGCTCGTGAATCCGCCCGACCTCGACGAGGACGGCGAGGCGTACGGCTTCGCCGGCCACGCCCGCGAGGACGTCCTCCCGAACGCCGAGGAGGTGACCTTCGAGGAGGTCGTGGCCGAGTACCACACGGTCGGGACGACCGCGATCACGAACGAGGACAGCAGAAAGCACACGCGCTTCCCGTTCAAGACGCCCGTCGAGGTCCGCGGGAGCCTGGAGACCGTCGACACGCGGACGGCGCTGGTGTTCGGCCGGGAGGGCACCGGCCTCGACAACGAGGAGCTGAAGCGGTTGGACGAGGTCTGTTCGATCCCCGCCAGCGCGGAGTATCCGGTCCTGAACCTCGGCCAGGCGGCGACGATCCTCCTCTACGAACTCCGCACGCTCACCGTCGAGGAGACGCAGCTCCCGGACGTCGAGCGTGAGCGCGCCGACGAGGCCGAGATCGACCGCTTCTACGACTTCTTCGAGGACTTTCATCGATCGATCGAGAACCGCGAGCACAAGCGCGAGAAGACGCGGGTGATGATGCGGCGGCTCCTCGGCCGCGCCCATCCCACGGAGCGGGAGATCACCACGCTCACGGGGATCTTCCGGCGCGCGAACGACCTGCTCGGGGACCGGACCTTCGGCGACCACACGGGCGAGGACGCCGCCGAGTCGAC
>JBDGUM010000087.1:0-4022 GCA_042215855.1 Halobellus sp.
CTCGCCGCCGGCGCCGCCGGGACCGAACGCGCTGTTGAGCCGGTCGCGGAACTCCTTGAGCGTCCGGATGTCCTCTTCGATCGACTCGACGCGGTCGAGCTCCGCGGACAGTTCAGAGAGATCCCGCCGGAGGTCGTCGATCTCGGCCTCGAGCGTCTCGCGCACGTCGACGACGTCGCCGTCGAGGGCGGCGATGTCCTCGCGCACGTCGCCCATCTCGTCGTCGAGTTGGGCGATCCGCTCGTCGGTGTCCGAGAGGTCGTCGGCGAGGTCGTCCACGCTCTCGGTGACGTCCCCGACGTCCGCCGCGACGCCGTCGAGCCGCTCGACAGCCTCGTCGAGCCGGTCCTCGACCGCGTCGACCTGCTCCTGGAGGTCGTCCATGCCGGTCGCGGCCGCCTCGGCGGTCTCCGCCACGTCGTCGACGCGGGCGTCGGTCGATTCGAGCGCCGACTCCGTCGCGTCGACGTCGCCGCGGAGCCCCGAGACGTCCTCGCGGATCGACTCGCGGTCGTCCGCGGCGTCGTCGACGGCGCTCCGGAGTTCGTCGAGTTCCGCCTCGACCTCGGTCAGTTCGGTGTCGACCCGCTCGACGAGTTCGGCGCCGGTGCCCTCCTCGTCGATGAACTCCGCGATGGCGTCGGCGTAGGCGTTGAGATCCTCCATCTGCGCCTGGAGGCGGCGGATCCGCACGTCGGCGCTCCGCGGGAGCCCGGCGTCGAGTTCCTCCCGGAGCGTCTCCAGGTCCTCGTCGTCGACGTCGCCCGCCCGGATCTCCGCGGCGAGCGTCGCCGCCAGGCCGCCCTCGGGGCTCGTCGGCGCCGCGCCCCCGCCGGTCGCGGCCGCGGCCCGGGCCTCGGCCGTCTCCGCGTCGGCTTCGGACTCTCCTTCGGTGACTTCGCCGGCTTCGGCGACCTCGGCGTCGACTTCCTCCTCGATGTCGACGTACTCCGATTCCGGCTCGGATTCGGGCTCGGACTCGATTTCGGGCTCCGCTTCGGATTCGCCCTCGCTCTCGGTCTCCTGGTCGGCCGCCTCGGATTCCTCGGCCTCGACGCCCTCGGCCGCGTCGGCCGCCGCCGACTCCTCGGTTTCGTCCGCCTCCGCACCGGTCTCGACCGGCGAGACCGCGGCCTCCTCGGTCCGCTGCAGCGCCGGGGTCAGTCCGGGCGCGACGGTCCGCGGCGTCGGCGATTCCTCGGCCGGGGGCGACCCGGCGTCGCCATCGCCGCCGGCTTCGCCCTCCGTGACCGCCGGTTCGGCGTCGACGTCGTCCGCCGCGGCCGCCGGCTCGGGCTCGGCTTCGTCGGCCTCGGGCTCCGAGCCGGGCTCGGCCGCCGGCTCTTCCCCCTCGCGGGCCTCGTCGGCGAGTCGACCGCGCCCCTGCAGCGCGTCGCGGACGAGCTGGCTCCGGTCGGCGCCGAGGATGTCCTCGACGTTCGAGCCGGCGTCCTCTCCGCCTCCCACCTCGCCGGGCCGCGGCGGTCGCTCGAGGATCGGCTCGCCGAGGAAGTCCTCGATCTCGGCGGCGTCGTCCAGCCGGACGCCGTAGACCGTCGTCACCGACTCGCCGGGCTCGAGGGTGCGCTCGAACTCCACGCGGTGGTCCTTGTAGGCGGTCCAGCCCTCGCTCTCGTAGTCCGGGTGAAAGCCCACCCCCTCCATCGGGAAGTCCTCGGGGATCTGGTCGACGATCCGGACGTGGACGGGATCGTCGCTCTCGGAGGCGAGCTGGAACTTGATCGCCGGGACGGGGAACTCGTCGCCGGCGAACGATTTCTCGACGCGCACCTCCTCGTCTGCGACGGAGACCGTGCGGCCGGGATCGGCGTCGTGGCTCATAGGCCTTCGTACCGAAACGGCTCACATAAAACAACCGGGCAAAATACCGCGTGTGAGAACCGCGGCAGAAGTCTTTTTCCCTACCGGAGCCCTCCGTGGAACGATGGCAACCGACGACGACGCGTCGGTCGCCGCCGAGGGGAGCGGCGAGGACGCGTCGGAGGGGGGCGGAGACGAGACACCGTCGACCCTCGAGGGGGGCACCGTCGAGCAGGCCGCGAGTGCGGCCGAGGCGACCGATCAGCCCGCGAGCGCGGCCGAGGCGACCGATCAGCCCGCGGTCCGAGACGACGAGGCGTCGGGCGAGCGGGACGCCGAACGCACCGCCGATGCTGGCTCCGACGCGGCGTCCGAGCCCGCGGCCGAGGGCCCGGGCGCGGTCCGCGGCGAGTACACCTGGGCGGACTTCCTCGACGAGTACGGCGCCGACGGCGACGTCGAGACGCTGTACGGCGGCCGCGACCCCCGCGACTTCGGGGACGAGAGCGACAGCGCCCGCTGGGACGACGGAGTCGAGATCCCGACGCCGACGCGCGAGGACTGGGACGGTGTGAGCCTCGATCCCGAGTCGCATCTCGGCTTCCACCCGGTCGACGTCGACAGCGAGGTCGCCGACGCCGTCGCCGAGGCGGTCCGGCTCGACCGCGAGTTCGAGGAGTTCTGCGACCCCGAGACCACGCCCGTCGTCAAGGACGTCTGGCTCTGGGAGCACTACAAGCGGGAGTACTACTACGACGAGGACGGGTCGCGGCCGCGCGACGCCGACGGCGAGATCGAGCCCTTCGACGCGACCGACGCGCTCGGATTCGACCCCGACCGCGTCGAGAACGCGCTGGCACGCGGCGGGCAGCGCGCCGAGGAACTGAAGGCCCTCGTCGACGAGCGGACGGTCGACGTCGACCCCGAGTTCGACGAGGACGCCTTCTTCACCGACGCCCGGGGGGCGACGACGGTCGTCAACCGCTACGACCTGGAGAAGGCGGTCCCGATGGAGAAGAAGACCCACTTCGGGGAGGTCGAGCGCTACTGGGTCAACAAGCCCCACGCGTTCGTGATCGTCTTCCACTCCCGGAAGGAAAACGAGAAGAAGTACTACGTGATCGAGCCGCACCAGACCCGCATCGAGGCGGACCTCGTAGAATTCCTCACCGGGAAGCTCCGGACGGCGATCAAGTACGACGACGAGAGCGTCGTCGCCGACGGTTCGGACACCCGACGGCGGGTGATCGAACAGCAGGCGCTCGAACTGCTCGAACGCTACAACCTCTATCGGACGCCCGAGCGCCCCTCCGAGGCGGGGCTGTCCGTGCTCCCGGCACGGTCCTCAGGCGAGAGCGAAGACGGGATGCTCGCGGGGCTCGATCTGGACCTGGGGTTCGGCTCCGACGACGACTCGGCGAGCGCCGACGGTGCGGCTCAGTCCTCGGGCGATCGCTCGCTCGCGTCGCTGGCCCGCGCGGTCGGCCTCCGCGAGGGTTCCCTCGGCGGTCGGCTCGACGGCCTCTTCGCCGACGCCGCGACCGGCCCGCCGGACCCCTCGCTCGACGGCATCTCGGCGCGACCGGAGCCCGCCGTCCTGGAAGAGGACTCGACCACGCTGAACGACTATCAGGTCGAGAAACTGCTGTACGCGCTCCGCCGGGACTTCATCGGCTACGAGCGGATCGACGGCATCAAACACGACGTCAACGTCGAGGACATCTCCTGCGACGGCTACAACTCCCCCGTCTTCGTCTACCACTCCGACTACGAGCAGATCATCACCAACGTCTTCCACGGCGAGGAGGAGCTCGACGACTTCGTGGTGAAGCTCGCCCAGCGCTCGGGCAAGGGCATCTCCAAGCGCCGGCCCCAGGTCGACGCCACCCTCCCGGACGGGTCGCGGGCGCAGCTGACCCTCGGCCGGGAGGTGTCTGACCACGGGACGAACTACACGATCCGGCAGTTCAAGGACGTCCCGTACACGCCGATCGACCTGGTGAACTGGAAGACCTTCTCCTTAGAGGAGATGGCCTTCCTCTGGCTCTGCATCGAGAACGACAAGAGCCTGATCTTCGCCGGCGGCACGGCGTCCGGGAAGACCACCTCGCTGAACGCCGTCTCGCTCTTCATCCCCTCGAACGCGAAGATCGTCTCGATCGAGGACACCCGCGAGGTCGAACTCCCCCAGCGCAACTGGG
>JBDGUM010000003.1:0-4018 GCA_042215855.1 Halobellus sp.
GGCGAACCAGCGGTAAACAGTTACAATAGTCATTATGAGGCGCGGATCTCTCCTCTTCCGATCGCCCGGCCCTCCCCCGTCGCCCCACCGCAATCGATTTATGACCGCCAGCGGAAGCTGAAAACGACTCACGCGCCGGTGTGAGACCCGATATGACCGACGCACAGCCACCGCTCGTCTGCAAACCGCCCCGCGAGAGTCCCCGTACGAGCCGGGATCCCTTCGAGCAGTGACCCGCGTCTGTTTCGTCGGCGACCCCGACGTCGACGTCCAGTACGAGCTCCTCTCCCGGGAGACCGCCCGCGAGGCGCTCTCGACCTACGAGCGGCACGCGCCCTTCGAGAACTCGCTGGCGGTCGACACCGTGAGTCTCGGCGCGGCGGTGTCGCTGTGCAACGACCTGAACTGGTATCTCGTCCGCTTCGTCGACCTGACGCTCGTCCGCGAGCCGAGCGTCGCCGCCGACGAGTGGCTGAGCCGCTCGCTCGCGACGGCGATCCGCGACGGCGACGTCGACCCCGCGGAGACGGGCGAGCTGCTGGCGGTCTACGGCGTCGATGACGGCGCGCTCGTCGAGCCGATGTACGTCACCCGCCGCCCCGACGGGACCGTGCCCGAGTACGACCTCCGCCCCGTTTCGGAGACGGTCGTCGTCCGGGTCACCGACGCCGAGTTCGATCAGGGGTAAGGAGTGATCTCGGGCGGCGCGTCCCGGCTCCGTCTGACGCCCGTCTGCTTCTTCGGCCGTCAGCGCCCGCCTCGGCGGGGCGCGCCTGCGAACTATTAAGACGAACGCACCCGACTGCCGCCATATGGACGAGACACCCGAGAAGATCACGACGCTCGTCGGCCGCGAGGTGTACTCGAACGAAGGCGTCTTCGTGGGGGAAGTCGCCGACGTGCGCCTCGACCTCGAAGACAAACAGGCCGTGACCGGACTGGCGCTCACACAGCTCAACGACGAACTCTTCGCCGACCTGGTGAGCGGACAGAAGGGCGTCATCCTCCCGTATCGCTGGGTCCGCGCCGTCGGCGACGTCATCCTCGTCAACGACGTCACCCTCCACGACGTGATCGAGAAGATGACCCAGCCGAACAAAGACGACGCGGAAGACGCGCTCGCGTAACGGGCCCTCGTCGCCGCCCGCGCCCTCGTTTCGATTGCCGTCGTCGTAACCCCGACCAACAGCCATTTGCGGGCCGAGGCTGTAGCCGGGCGTATGTCGGACGAACCAGACGATTCCGCCGTAGACAACGACACCGACGAAGCGCCCGACGACGCTGAGGAAAAGTCCTTCCGCGAGCGCGTCGAGGAGATCCGCGAGCGACGCGCCGAGGAGCGTGAGGAGGGCGAGCGGCCCGATCCCGAGGAGATGATGGGTGGCGGTGGCGCCCCCGGCGGTGGCGGCGGCAACCCCTTCGCACAGATGATGAGCGGGATGATGGGCGGCGGTGGCCCCGGCGGGATGGGCGGCGGCCCGCCCGGAATGGGCGGCGGCCCCGGCGGCCGCGGCGAGGAGAGCGACGCCGCGGGCGACGAGGAACTCGTCCGCGAGGTCCGTCAGCTCCGCGACGAGGTCCGCGACGCGACCCGCCAGCTCCAGCGGATCGCCCAGGCAGTCGAAGACCTCGACGACTAGCGTCCCGAAACTTACGCCCGCGTCTCTCGCGCTTCGGGCTCCCCGCGCTGTTCTGCGACGAGCCGCTCGTAGAGGGCCGCGAGCTGATCGACCGCGTGCTCGACGCTCAGTTCGTCGCGTCGGGCCAGACACGACGCCGAGAGGGACTCGCGCTCGTCGAGGACGCGCTGGATCGCGTCCCGGCAGCCCGCGACGTCGCCGTGGTCGTAGTGGTAGCCCGTGAGGCCGTCGTCGACGGTGTTCGAGAGCGCGCCGGCGTCGACGGCGACGACGGGCGTCCCACAGGCCATCGCCTCCATCGCGACCAGTCCCTCGGTCTCGACGGGGCTCGGGAAGACGAAGGCGTCGAGCGCCGCGTAGAACGCGGGTAACTCCTCGCGCGGAAGGAAGCCGAGGAAGTGCGCGTCGACGTCGAGGCCGGTCGCGAGCGCCTCCCACTCCTCGCGCGCCGGTCCGTCCCCGCCGACGACGACGGTCGCGTCGAGGCCGTCGGCGGCGCGCAGGAACTCCCCGACGTTCTTCTCGTAGCCGTGTCGGCCGGTGTAGCCGACGAGCGGGCCCGACGGGAGGTCGTGACGCTCTCGGAAGGCGTCTACCTCGTCGGCCCCGACCGGCGCGAAGAAGTCCACGTCGACGCCGTTCGAGACCACCATCGCGGGCGCGTCGACGTCGGCGTCGGCGAGCGCCCGCTCCCTGGCGGCCTCGCTCGGGAAGACGACCGCGTCCGACCGGGAGAGGAACCACCGCTCGTAGCGCCGCGCGACCCGCTCGATACCCCGTTCGATCCGCGGGCGGGAGGTGAGGTAGTCGGCGTACTCCGCGGTCGGGGTGTGGTAAGACGTGACGAGCGGGACGTCATCCCGGCGCGCGAGGCGGACGCCGCCGAGGCCGACCGCGAAGGGCGTGTGGGCGTGAACGACGTCGACGTCGCGGACCGCCTTCGGGACGCGCGGCGCGCCGAGGCGGAACCCCTCGTACATCGGGAACGGGAGGCTCCCGACGGGGTGCTCGCCGTCCTCGGGGTCGTACTCGTCGCTCCCCGGATAGACGACCGGCATCCGGCCGCCGCGGTCCCGCCAGCGGTCGCGCCAGGTTCGGACGGTGTAGGAGACGCCGTTGACCGTCGGCAGGTAGGTGTCGGTGAAGACGGCGACCGAGGGGGGACTCATCGGCGGCGATTCACGGACGCGGCGGTAAACAGTTGCGGATCCGTTCGTGAGCGGCCGAACGGGGCGACCGGTTTCACCCGTCGCCGCCGACTTCGACCGGCCGACCCTCGCGCTTCGCCTCGAGGACCGCCCGGTACGTCTCGGCGAGCCGCTCGCCGACGCGGTCGAGGCTGTGTTCCATCGCGGTCTCGCGGGCGTTCTCGCCGAGCCGTTCCCTGAGATCGGGGTCCTCCGCGAGCCGTTCGACCGCCTCGCGGAATTCTGCCTCGGTCTCGCACTTGATGCAGTCGTGACCGTCGGTGTAGAACTCCTCGAACACCGGGATGTCCCGGAGGACGACCGCCTTCCCGCAGGCCATCGCCTCGAGGACGGCGATCCCCTGGTTCTCGTTCTTCGTCGGGAAGAGGTAGACGTCGCCCGCGCCGTACGCGCCGCGGATGTCGTCGATCCACCCCGTGAAGGTGACGTTCTCCGGCGGGTTCGAGGTCCAGCGCCTGACCGCCTTGGAGGCGTGCGGGCCGGTGTCGTAGGGGCCGAACCACGCGAAGTCGTAGGGGGTCTCCCGCGCCACCTCGCAGAACGTCGAGAGCCCCTTCCGCTCGAAGACGTTGCCGACGAGGAAGACGACCGTGCCCTCGAGGTCGTAGCGCTCGCGGTACTCCTCGCGGAGGTCCTCGTACCCCTCCAGCGCATCCACGTCGACGCCGTTCGTGATCGGGCGGATCGGCGCGTCGACGGGATACGATTCGAGCACGCGCTTCGTGTACGCCGAGGGGCAGAGCACGAGGTCCGCCTGCGAGTAGAACCACTGCAGGTAGCGGCCGAGCGCGGGCGCGATCGTCGTCGACCCGCGGAACGACTCCGCGAAGTCCTCGCGCGTGACGTGCGTGTGGAGGATCAGGGGGACGTCGTTCCGCCTGGCGTGCCGCGCGACGGCGAGCGACCCCGGACCGACGAGGTTGCAGTGGGCGACGTCGTACTCGCGGAAGAGCCCCGCGCGTCTGACGGCCGAGCGGAGCCCCGAGAGCGGGTCGCCGCCGCGCCACGGCGAGGTCACCACCTCGACGTCCGTGCGGGCGAGCGCGGCGCGCTGCTGGTCGGCGGCCGTCCCGATCCCGCTCCGATCCAGGCGGGACTCGAGTTCGAGGTAGTTGAGCGCGCGGAGTGCCACGGATATCGGAGGTTCGACGCGGGGTCATTTATACTGTC
>JBDGUM010000077.1:0-3924 GCA_042215855.1 Halobellus sp.
TGATCTCGACCCGGGTCCGGAAGTCACCGTTCTGGCACCTCTCCGTCGAGGAGGGCTGTCACGAGGCGACGGTGTACAACCACATGTATCACCCGCGGGCGTTCATCGACCCCGAAGACGGCGGGTCGGAAGCCGAGTACGACTTGCTGGTCAACGACGTCGCGCTGTGGGACGTCGCGGTCGAGCGCCAGATTCGTGTCAAAGGGCCCGACGCCGAGTCGTTCGTCGACTACGTCATCACGCGGGACGCGACCGACATCGAGCCGATGCGCGGCAAGTACGCCATCTGCTGCAACTACGACGGCGGCATCCTCAACGACTTCGTCCTGTTGCGACCCGAGGAGGACGAGTTCTGGTTCTCCATCGCCGACGCGGACCTGCTACAGTGGCTGCAGGGGGTCACGGTCGGGAACGACTTCGCGGTCGAGATCGACGAGATCGACGTCTCGCCGATGCAGGTTCAGGGCCCAAAGTCGCCCGACGTGATCGAGTCGCTCATCGACGACGCGGTCGAAGACGTCCCGTACTACGGACTGCTGGAAGCGACGATCAACGGCGTCCCGGTGTTGGTGAGTCAGACGGGCTTCTCCGGGGAGGCGGGATTCGAGATCTACGTCCGCGAGGCGACGACGAACGCCGAAGCGGTGTGGGACCCGGTCCTCGAAACGGTCAAGGACCACGGCGGCGCCGCGGCGCCGGTAAACGGTCGGCGGCGGATCGCCGCCGGAATCCTGTCGCTGGGGCAGGATATGGACCACGAGACGTCGCCGTTCCAGGTCAATCTCGGCTATCAGGTCCCCGACGACAAAGACAGGGACTACGTCGGCAAAGCCGAACTGGAACGGCAGAAGGAGGCCATCGAGAGCGGCGAGTTCCCGTTCACGCACAAGCTGGTCGGCCTGAAGATGGCCGGCGAACCGATCCTGGAGTGGCCCTCGGACTTCTGGCTCATTTCGGACCGCGAGACGGGCGAGGAATGCGGCTACCTGACGTCGGCGGGGTGGAATCCGGATCTCGAGGCCAACATCGGCCTCGGGTTCGTCCCCGCCGACAAGCTCCAGGCCGCGACCGACGTCCCGCTCGACGACTCGATCTACGACGCGGACCTCGACCTGGAGTTCGCGGTACACCTCCCGGACGAGTACGCCGAAGAGCCCGGCGAACCCGTCTACGCGACGACGGCGAAGGTCCCGTTCAAGGAGTCGGCCAATCCCAGCGCTCGCGAACAGGCCAAGATTCACGATCGGGAGGAGTGAGAGCGCTCCGCGCCCGTGAGCGCGCTCGTGCGTTCGATCAACCGACTCCGCCCGTCAAATAACGCCGCACGGCTGCCCGGTACCACCACGCTCACGACGATTTCCACTGCGAGCGAGGCCGGCCGGCCTCGCTCGCGGCCGTTTTTTGGTCCAGCTTTTTTTGGGGTTCGAGGCCACGCTCCGCGCGGCCGAGGACCCCCGAGAAAAAAGTGGGTGGTAACACATTTCCGCGCCCGTCCCCTCGAGTCTGACGATGAACACGCTTTTGTGGGTGCTCGTCGGTCTCGCGGCCTACTCGGCGGCGGCGTTCTTCCTCTCACAGCGCGGGCTCCTCCCCGATTCCGTGCGGATCCAGGGCCCGTTCACCACGATTCACACGAAGCGAGGGCGCGACCTCATCGACTGGATCGCGACGCCGAAGCGGTTCTGGCGCGCGTGGACGAACCTCGGTGTCGGCGCCGCGCTCGTCATTATGGCGGGGATGTTCCTCTTCCTGCTCGTGCAGGGGATCGCCATCGCGCGGGACCCGCCCGCGCCCTCGCCGGTGAATCAGCCGCAGAACTTCCTCGTGATCCCCGGCGTCAACGACTTCCTGCCCCTGTCGGTCGCGCCGGAGATCGTCTTCGGGCTCCTCGTCGGCCTCGTCGTCCACGAGGGGGGCCACGGCATCCTCTGTCGCGTCGAGGACATCGACATCGAATCGATGGGCGTCTTCCTCCTCACGGTCGTCCCGCTCGGCGCGTTCGTCCAGCCGGACGAGGAGAGCCAGCGGAACGCCAGCCGGGGCGGGCGCACGCGGATGTTCGCGGCGGGCGTCACGAACAACTTCTTCGTCACGTTCGTCGCGTTCGCGCTGCTGTTCGGTCCGATCGTCGGGAGCATCGCCGTCGCGCCCGGGGTGGCCGTCCAGGGCGCCTACGACGGCTCGCCGGCGGCGCAGGCGGGCATCGCCCAGGGCGACCGGATCACCGCCGTCGGGGGCGTGCCGGTCGACAACGAGAGTTCGCTCGACGCCGCGCTGCTCCGGACCGACGCCCGGACCATCTCGGTGGAACTCGGCGGCGGCCGGAGCGCCGCCGCCCGGGAGACGCGCACCATCGCTGTCGAGCGCTCGTTGATCGTCGCCGGGTCGGTCGCCGGTAACCCCGCGAACATCAGCGTCGAGAGCGATCCGATCCGCGTGACGCGGGTGAACGGGACCCCCGTCTACACCAGAGCGGGATTCGCCGCGGCCGTCGGCGAGGACCGCTTCGCGCGGCTCACGACGACGCGGGGAACCGTCACGATCCCGGTCGGGGCGTACCTCACGCGCGTCGTCGAGGACGGCCCGCTCGCGCAGTCCGGTGCGCCGACCGAACCGGGCGTGATCGTGACTGCGGTCGACGGCCAGCGCGTGGTCTCCTCGACGGAACTCACCCGCGTCCTCGACGGGACCACACCGGGCGAGACCGTCGCGGTCGAAATCTACCACGACGGGGCAGTCGAGACCTACGAGGTGACGCTCGGAGAGAACCCCCAGGACGGCAACGGCTTCCTCGGGGTCAACATCTTCCCGGGGACGAGCGGACTGCTCCTCACCGACTTCGGCGTGCAGTCGTACCCCGCCGGGACCTACCTCGAACTCCTCGGCGGCGACGGCGGCCCCGACGCCTCCGGCCTGTCGGGAGCGATCGGGGACTCGCCGCTCGCGACGGTGTACGTCTCCCTGGTGCTCCCGCTGGCCTCCCTCGTCCTGGGAATCCCGAACTTCCCCGGCTTCACCGGGAACGTGTACAACTTCTACGCCGTCACCGGCCCGCTCGGATTCCTCGGCACGGGCGTGTTCCTGCTCGCGAACGTCGCCTTCTGGATGGCCTGGATCAACCTCCAGCTCGGCCTCTTCAACTGCATCCCCGGCTACCCGCTCGACGGCGGGCGGATCCTCCGGACGAGCGTCGAGGCGGTCGTCTCCCGACTCCCGATCTCTGACCGGGATCGGGTCGTGACCACCATCACGACCGGCATCGGGCTGACGATGCTGGCCTCGCTGCTCCTCCTGGTCTTCGGGCCGACGATCCTCGGCGGGTGAGCGGTTCGGGGCGTCGCGGTGGTCCCCCGTTCCCGGCGTCCGAGAACGACTCGCAACGCCCATACGGGAGGCGCCCCTACCGGATCCTATGCCTGAGGCCCCACCGACAGACGAGGGCTGGTTCGTGCTGCACGACTTCCGCACCGTCGACTGGGACGCGTGGCGTGACGCGCCCGAGCACGAGCGGGACCGCGCGATCGCGGAGGGTACCGAGTACCTCCGCCGCCACGAGGAGGTCGCCGACGCCGACGAAGGCGACTCGGCGGTCTTCTCCGTCCTCGGCCACAAGGCCGACCTGCTCGTCGTCCACTTCCGGCCGACGCTCGACGACCTCTCCAGAGCGGAACGGCAGTTCGAGGGGACCGCCCTGGCCGACTTCACGGAACAGCCGACCTCGTACGTCTCCGTGACCGAGATCTCGGGCTACTCCACGCCGGAGTACTTCGAGGACCCCGAGTCGGTCGACGACCGGCTCCGGGAGTATATGGAGGGGAAACTGACGCCCGAGATCCCCGACGGCGAGTACGTCTCCTTCTACCCGATGTCGAAGCGCCGCGGCGAGGAGCACAACTGGTACGACCTCGACTTCGAGGAGCGCGC
>JBDGUM010000140.1:0-3793 GCA_042215855.1 Halobellus sp.
TTTCGTCCGACAGTATACTCTCACTATCACTATGAGTCGATCCGCCGCCCGTCAGACGAACCGACGGGCCGTCCGGAGACGACGACGCGAGCGTGGCGGCGGGATTTATTTCGCCGACTGCCGACCACACCCGTATGGGCGGGGGGCTCGCGTCGGGACGGCTGGGCCTCTGGACGCGGTACTTCACCGTGGCGAGTGCCGTCTCGCTCGTCGGCACGGAAGCGCTGATACTGTTCGGTGGCGACCGCATCCTCGTCGCGACGGTCGCACTGTTCGGCTTCGTCTGCCCGATGATCTTCGGTATGGCGTACCTCCTGATCCCTTCGTTCGTCGGCCGAACGCTAGCCGACTACCGACTTCCCGGGGTTCACTTCGTCCTGGCGTACGCGGGCGTCGCCGGCCTGATCGCCGGGCGAGTGACCGGGATACGGTCGATCGCTCGGGTCGGCGCCGGCGCCTGGAGCCTCGGCGTCGCGTTCTTCGTCGGCGTCCTCGGGTGGACTGTCCTCCCTGCCCTCCGCGACCGACTCGAGGTGGTGACACGCTCGGCGGATCGACCGCAGCGATCGACGCGGCTCGCGACCGCGGTGATCCCCGTCGCGATCGGGTATCTCGTGGTCGGCACGATCGGACTGCTGGGATGGGCCGGCGTCGGTCCCGTTCCCGCCGTCTCCTTCCCCGCCGTCGTTCACTCCTACGGCGCGGGCCTGGGTGCCCTGCTGATATTCTCGCTGGGGGCACGCCTGATGCCCGGATTCTTCCACGTGACGCCGCCACGGGCGGGAACGTGGATCGTGCTGCTCCCCGGAGCGGTGGGACCGGGACTGCTCGCTTCCTCACTCTGGGCGGGAGTCACGTTTCGGATCGGCGCAGTCCTCCAGACGACTGCAATGATCGGATACGCCGGTCTGGTGGGGTACGTGTTCCGGCGGACAGAGCGGCGCTGGCCGGGGCGCTACGGGATCCTCCTCGGCGCCGTTGCGGGCGTCGTCGCGGTGGCCATCAACGTGCCTGCGGCGTTCGGGATCGTCGCCCCCGGACAACTGTACGCACACGCGACGACCGTCATCACCGGGTTCTTCGCACTCACGATCGTCGGGTATGCGGTTCAGTTCTTCGCGGTCACGAGCGGTCAGTTTCCGGGCGCGACGCCCCGAGCGGTCATCGGAACGATGCTGGTGCTGGCGGTCGGGACTCTCGTCCAGGTCGGTGGGTTGCTCGGCGGCAGGGCGCTGTACTTCCGGGGCGGTGCCGTTCTCGCGCTCTGTGGCGCGGCCACATACGCGTATCTGATCGGGCGACGGCTCCTGGGCGGGTGACTCGCCTCGACGCCCCGAGAGCGCGGGCCGCTACTTCCCCCAGAACGGGTCCCGCTTCCGGTGCTTGTCGAGGTAACTCGTCAGGGCCTCCAGTTCGTCGGCGGGGATGTCGTCCGACAGCTCCTGTTCGAGGATCTTCGCGTGCTTCTCGGGGAGTTCGATCCACAGCTCGTCGCCCTCCTCGATCTGCCGGCCCACGGTGGGGCCGTCGATGGCGACCGACACGCGCGTGCCCGAGCGCGCCTCCGAGACGTCCTCGCCCTGCTCTTGGATCCCCGAGAGCTGGCCGACGCGGGTGGGCTCGTTCCCCTCCCACTTCACGACGCGCTGGTTGTTCTTCAGCGTGCCCGAGAGCACCTCGACGCCGACGACCGCGGGGTCCGACTGTCGAAAGACGTGGTCCTCCAGGATGCGGAAGCGACACGGCCGGACGATCTTGTCGAGGACGGTCTCCTGCTGGGCGCGCTCCATCTCCTCGACGAACTCCTCGTACTCCTCGACGAGCTGGTAGATGACGTCGTCGGCGAACAGTTTCACGTCGCTCTCGTCGAGTTCGTCCTCGGCGTTCGGGAGGACGTCGACGTTGAAGCCGAGGATCGCCTGGTGTTTCGGCTCGTTGGCGGTCGAGGCGACCGCGACGTCGCGGGGGGCGACGTCGCCGACTTCGGCGCGGAGGATCGGGACCTCGGCCTCCCGCAGGGCGTTCGCCATCGCCTCCAGGCTTCCGAGGGTGTCGGCCTTGACGACGACGCCCTCCTCCTCGGTCGAAACTTGAATCTCGGCGAGTTCGGCCTCGACCTCCTCGATCACGTCTTCCCTGTCGCGATCGCGGATCACCCGGATCGGCGCGCCCGCCATCGCGTCGTCGAGCTCGGGGGCGGCGACCTTGATCCCCGCCGCCGCCCGGACCTCCTCGACCTTGTCGAACCGCTTTTCGACGCGGATCTCGGCGTTCGGCCGGGGCTGGAGCAGGGCGCGGACCTCGGTGACGATCGGGCCGTCGAGGCCGCCGACGACGATCTCGTCGTCCGCGCGGATGCTGCCGTCGTAGAGGACGACGTCGACCGTCGCGCCGAATCCCCGTTCGTCCTTCACTTCGAGGACCGTCCCCGCGCCGGGGCCGGTCACGTCGACGGTCATCTGCTCCTTCATGTACCGCTGGGAGAGTCCCATCAGGACGGCGAGCAGGTCGGGGACGCCCTCGCTCGTGATCGCCGAGAGGGGGACGACGCCGACGTTCTTCGCGAAGTTCTGGACGCGCCAGTAGAGATCGGCCGAAAAGCCCTCGTCGGAGAGGTCGCCGATGATCTCGTAGAGGTTCTCGTCGAGGCGGCTCCGGGCGCCGTCGGACTGCCGCTCGTAGGTCTGCTGGATCGGCGCGCCCTCGTTGGGGTTCCATCCGGGCGTGGTGTCGATCTTGTTGGCGGCGACGACGAACGGCGTGCCGGTGCGCTGGAGGATCTCCAGCGCCTCGATCGTCTGGGGCTGGAAGCCGTCGTTGACGTCGACGACGACGACCGCGATGTCCGCGAGCGCCCCGCCGCGCGAGCGGAGCGTCGTGAACGAGTGGTGGCCCGGCGTGTCGATGAAGAGCAGTCCGGGGAGGTCGAAGTCGGTCGGGTCGACGAGGTCGCCAGCCATCTCCGAGACCGTCTCTAACGGGACGGCGGTCGCGCCGATGTGCTGGGTGATCGCGCCGGCCTCGCCCTCGCTCACGGCGGAGCCGCGGATCGTGTCGAGCAGCGTCGTCTTGCCGTGGTCGACGTGGCCCAGCACGGCGACGATCGGCGTCCGCAGCCCGCCCGGTTCGTCCGGTTCGGCCCCCTCGACGGCGTCGGAGTCGGTGTCAGACATAGAGAATCACCCGGGAGAAGTTCCTTACCTAAAGGTGAGCGCTGGGCTGTAGTTAAGTCCATCGTCATCCCGGGACGACGCCGTCGCCGTCGGGCCCGTGGATTCGACGTATAGACGCCGACGTGCCCGCGGAATCCGTCAGACGGCCCGTGGAGTTTATGTAGGCGTGCGCAGTACTCTGGGGTATGCCGGACGAACTCGCGGAGAACCTCTCCGGGAAGGAAGTGATGACCTCGAACGGGACGTACATCGGCGTCCTGCACAACATCCAGATGGATCTCAAGACGGGCGCGATCGGCGACCTCTTCGTGTCGCCGTTCGACGACGTCAGCACCGAACAGCACCGCTTCGAGACGACACAAGACGACGGCGAAGAGAAGTTCAGCATCCCGGTCTCGCGCGTCAAGAGCGTCGACGACTGCGTCGTGGTCCAACAGTAACGTAGGCGAACGGAGACTCAGCTCAGATGCAGGTTCTCGATTCTTCGGCGTTCATCCACGAGTACCACACCACAGACGACATCGCGTCCATTCCGATGGTCCGAGAGGAACTGGAGGGCGAGGCCTCCTACCGCTACGACGCCGACGAGGGCTCCGGGATGCACGTCCACATCCCCGCGG
>JBDGUM010000088.1:0-3686 GCA_042215855.1 Halobellus sp.
CCTCGTGGAGGATGTAGATGTCGACGGTGTCGCCCGGCGTCGGCGCGTCCTCCAGCTTGCAGCCGACGAACGTGCGCACCTCGTCCCAGAAGGCGATGACGTCCTGTTTTCTGTCTATTTCGACGCAGAGCTCCACGTCGCGGACGTTGTATTCCAGGAGGCGCTCGGGGTCCTCTTCCCAGAGGTCGCCGATGTCGCCCGGGTAGCGCTCCTTGCCGACGTCGAGTTCGAGTTCGCCGACGGCGTCCAGCCGGTAGGATTCCAGTTCGGTGAACTGCGTGCGCTTGTAGGCGTACAGCAGGTCGAAGACGACGCGGCCCTTCACGTTCGGGCCGCCCCAGCCGCTCCGCCAGACCTCGTCGATCCGGGAGAACCGTTCGGGGTCGAGGTCGTGCTCCGAGGTCGGATCGAGCCGCTCCATCCGATCCAGCAGGTACGGCATGTCGAAGTCCTCGAAGTTCCAGCCCGTGAGGACGTCCGGGTCGGTCTCCTCGACGTAGGAGACGAACGCGTCGAGCATCGCGTCCTCTTCCTCGAAGGACTTGACTTCCACTTCGGTGTCGTCGCGGAGGGGATCGTACGTCTCCAGGCGGTCGGGCGAGACGACGCCGTCGCCGGCCTCGGGGGCGTCGTAGAGCCAGGCGACGTACTCGTCGCGCCGGGAGTCGTGGGAGGTGAGACAGACGATCGGCTCTTCGCCCTCCTCGGGGAAGCCCGAGCGGTCGTCGACCTCGATGTCGAAGGTGTTGACCCGGAGGTCGGCGTCGACGTCGACGGCCTCGATCTCGTCGTGGGGGAGCTGGATCGGGGCGTTCGCGGCGTCGTCGGAGCCGCCGGGCGCGTCGCCGTCCCCCTCCAGCCGCCGCTCCGGCACCCGGATCCCGCTCTTGATGTCCTTGTCGATCAGGAGGCGGTTCGGGAAGAGGATGTCCGCCTCGTAGTGCTCGAACTCGTCGCGGATCTCCCCGACGTCGCGCGGGGTCCGCGTGCAGATCTTCGTCAGTTCTTCCCCTCGGATGCTCTCGTAGCCCTCGTCGGTCCGCGTGATGACGTCCCTGTCCAGTTTGTCGTCGTCGAGGGTCTCCGTCGGCGCGTAGAAGTACGGCTCGAACCCGAGAACACGGACGTGTTCGCGCTCGCCCTCTGCCGTCCGGCCGAACACGTGCAAGACGGGATACTCCCGGCGGCCACCCCCCTCGATGGAGTAGTTCACCTGGGTCACCATCAGCTCGACCGTCCCGTCGGCGTCGGGGAAGCGGATCTCCTCGCTGTCGACGACCTCCGAGACGTGCTGCGTGCCGTTGCCGGCGACCGCGACCGCCTCCGCGTCGGGCCGGGCGTCCTCGTCGGCGGCCTCGTCGCCGCCCCAGTCGTCAGTGAGCCCTGCCTGTTTCATAGCACTCCGTTCGTGAGTCCCGAGTAAAAGCTTCGGCATTGGGCCCGACCCGGTCGGCCCCGGTCGGTCCCGATCGCCCGCTATCGCCGTCGAGAATCCGGGCACAAGGTATATAGTATGGTACACCATACCACAGTCTGAGATGGTCGACCCTGCAGACTCCGAGCGGACGGATCGGTCGCCAGCCGCGCCGGCGCGGCTGGGCGAAGCCCGCGGACTCGACGGCGTCGAGTCCTACGAGGTCGACGGCGGGGTCGTGTTCTACGACCCGCAGAACCCGCTCGCGTGGGTCGAGGCGACCCGAACGGTGACGCTCACGGACCACTGCTGAGCGGCCCGCTTTTTCGACGTTCGTCACGTCTCCGAGCCCGGGAGCGAACCGCTTTTGCGACTGCCGAGCGTTCTTCGACGCACCGTGCTGGACTCCGACGAGTGGCCCGACGAACCCGACGAGCCCGATCCCGAGGCCCGTTGGGGCGCTCCCGAGGATGACCTCACTTCCGTCCCGACGATCGACATCCCCGGCGAGGATGCCGAAGACGCCGCCGTCGAGGTCGACGGCGACCTCGCGAAGTTCTTCTGGGTCACGGTGATCTACGCCAACGTCGCCGTCGCGGGCGTGTGCGTCGGTCTGATGCTCGTCGTCTTCCGCGGCCAACTGACCTGGGGGGGCGGAGCCGTCGCCGTCGGGCTGTTCGCCCTCTACCGCACGTACGATCTCTACCGGCGCTACCGGGCGGAGATCGCGGACGCCGGCCCGGCGGGCGACGACGCGACCGACGAGACGGGGGCTCGAGAGCCCGGCGAACGCAACGGATAAGCGGCCGCCGCGACTCCTCCGAGGTATGCAGACGGTCCGCGACGCGTCGGGCGACCGCTACCTCCTCGTGAAGCGCTCCGCGGAGTCGAGCCGCGTCCGCGACCCCCGAACGGGCGAAGAGCGGTACCTGCCGAACGAGGAGCTCTCCTTCGACGACGGCGAGGCGCCGCTCTCGGTCGCCGCCGCGGCCGTTCCGGAGCCGGTCCGGCGTGTCGTCACCGCCGCTCACGACGACCGCTCGCTCGGTCTGCTCGTCGAACTCGCGGACCGCGGGCCGCTCCCGGTGATGGACCTGCTCGGCGCCTACGACCTCTGCGAGTCGGACCTCCACGGACTGCTGTCGGAGTTCCGGGCCGCGGGGCTCGTCGAAGAGGTGACGGTCCACGGCGAGCGCGGCTACGACGCGACCGAGACGACGCGCCGCGCGGCCGCGTCGCTCCGGGAACGGGAGCGCGAGAGCGGAGACGACGTCGGAGGGGGGACTTCGGAACCCGAAAACTGATCAGGCGAACGCGCGGCTCGCCTCGCCGTCGGCGCTCGCGTCGGCCTGGATCTTCTCCCAGGCCTCGACGAAGTCGCCCATCCGGATCTCGGTCCGGTCGTCGCGGATGGCGAACATCCCCGCCTCGGTGCAGATCGCCTTGATGTCGGCGCCGGAGGCGTCGTCGGCCAGTTCGGCCAGCTGCTCGAAGTCGACGTCGTCGGCGACGTTCATGTCGCGGGTGTGGATCTGGAAGATGATCTCCCGGCCCGCCTTCTCCGGCTTGGGGACCTCGATGAGGCGGTCGAAGCGGCCGGGGCGGAGGATCGCCTCGTCCAGCATGTCGAAGCGGTTCGTCGCGGCGATGATGCGGACCTCGCCCCGCTCGTCGAAGCCGTCCATCTCCGAGAGGAGCTGCATCATCGTGCGCTGGACCTCCGCATCTCCAGAAGTCTTCGAGTCCGTCCGCTTCGAGGCGATCGCGTCGATCTCGTCGATGAAGAGGACGGCGGGCTCGTTCTCGCGGGCGACCTCGAAGAGGTCACGGACCAGCTTCGCGCCCTCGCCGATGAACTTGTGCACCAGCTCCGAGCCGGCCATCTTGATGAACGTCGCGTCCGTCTGGTTCGCGACCGCCTTCGCGAGCATCGTCTTCCCCGTGCCGGGCGGGCCGTAAAGCAGGACGCCCGAGGGCGGCTGGATGCCGACTTTCTCGAACATCTCCGGCGACTCCAGCGGCATCTCGACCGTCTCGCGGACCTCCTGCATCTGCTCTTCGAGGCCGCCGATGTCGCCGTAGGTGATGTCCGGGCTGTGCTCGACCTGCATCACGCGGGCGCGGACGTCCGTCTCGTTGTCGAGGCGCTTGACCACCGAGAGGGAGTTGTTGACCGCGACGCGCGCGTCGGGTTCGAGGTCCTCCCGCATCTCGTCTGTGACCTCGGTGAGCGCCTCCTGGTTGTTGCCGTGCTGCTTGATCACGACGCCGT
>JBDGUM010000048.1:0-3605 GCA_042215855.1 Halobellus sp.
CGGCGTCTCCCTCTTCGGCGAGGCCACCGTCGACGTCCTCGTCCTCGTCCTCGTCGCCCCCGTCGGCGCCGGTCTCGCTCACGTTGTCGGCTGCCGCGACGACGTCGACGCTCGCGTTCCGCTCGCCGCTCGCCCCCTCGTCGTGGATCCCCTCGAGTCGCTCCATCACCCGGTCGGGGCTCGCGTAGTACTCGTTGACGAGCGCGGTGAACTCCCGGTAGTCCGTGACGCCCAGGTCGACGAGCAGGCGGAGGAACCGCTTGCGGCGGTTCATCTCGCGCTTGCGTTCGGTCCGGCTCCAGCCCCGCTCGCTCTGGATCTCCGCGAGGAGGTTCGAGTCCGACTCCCGGAAGCTGTCGGTGTCGGGCTCCCAGGCGAACGCCTTCGAGTAGTCGAGTTCGCCCGTGCGCTGGTCGATCTCCCCGATCTCGCCGATCGACTTCGAGCGCCGCACGCGCTCGCCCTCCACTCTGGTGAGCGTCTGGACGCAGAGGAGGTCCAGCGACTGGACCATCGCCCGCGGGACGTTGATCGGCTCGTTCTCCAGGCGATTGATCACCGTCTCGATGCTGTCGGCGTGCATCGTCGAGAACGTGGTGTGGCCGGTGTTCATCGCCTGGAACAGCGTCATCGCCTCGTCGCCCCGCACCTCGCCGACGATGATGAACTCCGGGCGGTGTCGCAGCGCCGACCGCAGGAGGTCGTACATCCCGATGTCGGTCCCCTCGTGGAGGCGCTCGCGGGTCACCGAGGCGAGCCAGTTGTCGTGGTACAGCGACAGCTCGCGGGTGTCCTCGATGGTCAGCACCTTCGCGCGCGGCGGGATGAACATCGAGACGGCGTTCATCGACGTCGTCTTCCCCGAGGCGGTGCCGCCGGCGAAGATCAGGCTCTTGTTGCTCTCGATGCAGAGCCACAGGTACGCCATCTGCTCGATCGAGAAGGTCCCGTAGTCGATGAGATCCACGGGGGTAAACGGCTCGTCGGCGTACTTCCGGATGGTGAAGGCCGAGCCGCGGGGAGTGACCTCCTCGCCCAGCGCGAGTTCGACGCGCGAACCGTCGGGGAGCGTCGTGCCGACGACCGGATCACCGACGCTGATGTGGCGGCCCGACTCCTGGGCGAGCCGGATCACGAAGTCGTCGAGGTCGTCGGCGCCGAAGACGACGTTCGTCTCGACGTCGGTGTACTCGTCGTGGTAGACGAAGATCGGCAGGTCGTACCCGTCGCAGGAGATATCCTCGATGTGGGGGTCGTGCATCAGGGGGTCGATGCGGCCGAAGCCGCGGAAGTCGCGGCCGAGGTAGTACAGGAGCGCGTGGAAGGTCCGCATCGAGACGTCGACGCCGTACTGTTCGAGCAGCGTCTGCAGCTCCGAGCGGAGCGTCTCCTCGGCGGTCGGGTCGTCTCCACCGCGGTACAGCAGCGGGTCGCGGATGTCGACGCGGGCCCGCGAGAGCAGCTCGGCCGCGAAGTCGTCGAGATCGGGTTCGACGGCGTAGTAGTAGTGCTCGCTCTCGACGTCGTCGTAGGTGATCGCGACGTAGGCGTACGGCGCGTTCACCCAGTAGCGGTCGACGACCTCCTCGCCCGCCGGCGCCTCGAACGACGCGAAGACCCCGTCGTCGGGGCGGTACGGACGCACCTCGATCGAGGAGCCGCGGAGGACGTCGATGACGCGCCGGATGCGCCGCTGGACCCCGTCGAGGGATCCGTCGTCGGGGCCGTCGCTGGCCGCGTCGCTGGATTCCGACGTCGACGTGGCTGTCGCCGGCGACGACGCCGACTCCCCCGGCTCCCCCTCGGATCCGGGTCCGTCGCCGGTCGCGTTCGGTTCCCCCGCCCCGGCGTCTGCGCCCCGATCGTTCTCGTCCATAACTCTGCGGTTCCGTTCGTTGTCTACGCTTTCGCTCGGAGGGTCTTATACTGTCGGCCGTTCTCCGGCCCGGTCGGGGATCCGTCGCTCGTCCGCTTACGCCCGCTCGACGGTCAGCAACACGCCGCCGAGGACCAAGAGGAAGACGACGCCGACGGGGAGCGGGATCCCGGGGAACCCCCGCGTGACGAGCAGGTACGTCGCGGCCGCGAGGACGAGCCCCGAGAGCCCGAGCACCGCGCCGAGGAAGCGGACCGGATCGACCGGTCCCGACTCGACGCGCTCCTCGTCGAGGTAGTACGCGACGGCGACGAGGACGCCGACCGCGAGGATGCCCGCGCCGAGCGTCCAGGCCTGATAGGCCACCTGGATCGTCTGCCCCGACTGGAACGCGACCGCCGACAGCGGGTCCGACACCGCGACGCGGCGCGCCAGCGGGACGCCGAAGGCGTACCGGACCTGGAAGAACGGGAAGCGCACGAACAGCACTGCGCCGCCGGAGACGTCGCTCGAATACGTCACGTTCCAGGGGACGAGCGCGGCGAGCCACGTCGAGACGACGGCCAGTTCGCCCGCGTACTCCGAGCGGACCCACACCATACTCCATCGGCGTCGGCTCCGGGGTAAAAACTACCGGACACGCGCGGGCCGATCGGCGGCCGCCTTAGCCGAGTCCCAGGAGGTCGAACGGGTAGCCGTTGTCGTTCTCGACCGCGTGCTCGTAGGCCACGTGGGCGGCGGCGACGTCCTGGATCGCCAGGCCCGTCGAGTCGAAGACGGTGAGGCCGTCGGCCGCGACGCGTCCGTCCTTCTTCCCGACGACGATCTCGCCGAGCGCGGCGTAGATGTCGTCGTCGCCGAGGACGCCCTCGCTCCAGGGGACGTTGATCTCGCCGGAGTGGGTCGTCTGCTCGTAGTCGTCGATCACGAGCTTCGCGTCGAGGAGGATCTCGTCCGCGAGCTCGTGCTTGCCGGCCGCGTCGGCGCCCATCGCGTTGACGTGGGTGTGCTCGCCGACCGCCTCTCGGGAGACGATCGGCGACTCGACGGGCGTGACCGTCGAGAGCACGTCGCAGGCGGCGGCCTCGTCGATCGAGCCCCCGCGGACGTCGAAGTCGGCCGCGAACTCGTCGACGAACGCCGCGACGCGCTCCTCGTCGAGGTCCGAGATCACGACCGTCTCGATGTCTCTCACTTCGGCGATGGCCCGCAGTTGCGTGTACGACTGTGCGCCCGCGCCGACGATGCCCATCGAGGAGGCGTCCGGAATCGAAAGGTGGTCGGTCGCGACCGCCGCGGCCGCGCCCGTCCGGAGCATCGTCAGCGTCCGACCGTCGAGGATCGCGAGCGGCACGGCCGTCTCGGGGTCGGTGTAGATCATCGTCCCCATCACCGTCGGGAGGTCGAACTCCTCGGGGTTGTCGGGGTGGGAGTTCACCCACTTGACGCCCGCGGCGTCCCACGATCCGGCGTCCAGATACGCCGGCATCGACCGGAAGTCCCCGTTGTACTGCGGGAGGTCGATGTAGGACTTCGGCGGCATCTGCGCGTCCCCCCGCTCGTACGCCCCGAACGCCGCCTCGACCGCGGGCACGAGCTCCGCCATCCGGACGTTCTCGCGAACGTCCTCGTGGTTCAACAGGAGCGTCTCCATACCTCGGCATTCGCGCTTCTTCCACTTAATACTACTACACCAGAAATAATTCCGAATAACGAGAATAAATCAGAA
>JBDGUM010000141.1:0-3590 GCA_042215855.1 Halobellus sp.
CGTCGGTGACGCGCTGGCTCGTCTCGACGTTGCCGCCGACGACGGCCGCCGGCGACGTCGGGTTCAGGAGGGAGCCCTCGGGCGCCGAGACGGAGACGGGATCGTAACACCCCTGATTCGGCGGGATCTCCGGGTCGGTCAAGCAGCGCACGACGAAGTACACCGCGCTCTCGGCGACCGACAGCGGCGCGTTCACGTTCCCCGGCACCTGGTCGGCCGTCCCCGCGAAGTCGACGTCGAGCGTCGCGCCGTCGACGGTCACGGTCACCTCGATCGGGACGTCCCGGTCCGCGCCGGTCCCGTCGCCCTCCAGGACGTCGCTCGCGGCGTAGACGCCGTCGGGGATCGCGTCGAGTTCGGCCTCGATGCGGTCCCGCGAGTAGTCGATCACCGCGTCGAAGGCGTCGCGGACGACGTCGCCGGAGCGCGCCAGGAGGTCCCCGAGGCGCTCCTCGGCGCGGTCGTGGGCGGCCAGCTGCGCGCGGACGTCGGCCCGCCGCTCGCCGGGCGTGCGCACGTTCGCCAGGAGGAGCGCGAGGACGTCGTCGGCGAGGTCGCCCCCGCGGACCAGGCGGACGCCGGGCAGGCGGAGCCCCTCCTCGTAGATCTCGCGCGCGCCGGCCGGCATACTCCCCGGCGTCGACCCGCCGACGTCGGCGTGGTGCGCGCGCGAGACCGCGTACCCGACGATCTCCGATCCGTCCTCCGGTCGTCCTGGGACCTCGGGCGCGATCGGCGAGACGAGCGTGACGTCCGGGAGGTGGGTCCCGCCCTCGAAGGGGTCGTTCAGCGCCCAGACGTCGCCCGGCTCGGGGTCCTCCGCCGTCACGGCCTCGACGGCCCGCGGCATCGCGCCCAGGTGGACGGGGATGTGTTCCGCCTGGGCGACCATCCGCCCCTCGGCGTCGAAGATCGCCGTCGAGCAGTCCTGGCGCTCCTTGATGTTCGGCGAGTACGCGCCGCGGATCAGCACCTCTCCCATCTCCTCTGCGATGCCTTCCAGCCTGTTTCGGAGGATCTCCAGCGTGACCGGGTCGACCGCGCCGTCTCTCTCGTCGCCGTCGTCGCGTCCGTCGCGGCTCATCGGTCGCCCTCCGTCTCGTCGGTCGCTGCGGTGATCACCAGCGCGCCGTCTTCGCGGACCCGCGCGTCCCACGCCGGCGGGACGACGACAGTGCTTTCGGTGCCCTCGATCACCGCCGGGCCGCCGAGCGTCGTCGCGGGCGCGAGCCCCTCGCGTCGGTACACTGACGTGTCGTACGTCGCGCCGTCGCCGAAGCGTGCCTCGCGCGTCCCCACGCGTGCGTCCCCGCTCGCCTCGTATCGCGTGGGCGGCGTGTCGCGTTCGGCGGTCGCCGCGACCCGGAGGTTCACCAAGTCGACCGGCTCGTCCATCCGGTAGCCGTACGTCGACTCGTGGGCCGCGTGGAAGCGCTCCCGCATCGTGTCGGGGTCGAACGCGCCGCCGACGTCGACGGTGAGCTCGAAACTCTGACCGGCGTAGCGGAGGTCCGCACGCCGCCGCACCGTCGCCGCCTCGGGGTCGCGAGCGTCCGCGAGCACCTCGGCCTCGAGGTCGGCGTACCGCTCGTCGATCGTCTCGGGGTCGGCGTCCGCGAGCGACGCGCGATGGGTCCGGACCGCGTCGTGTTGCTCGTCCGCGGAGAGGAGTCCGTACGCCGACAGCACGCCGCAGGCCAGCGGGACGATCACCGTGCCGATGCCGAGGTCCGCCGCGAGCGCGACGGCGTGCATCGGCCCGGCGCCGCCGAACGCGACGAGTCCGAACTCGCGGGGATCGTGACCGCGCTCGACCGTCGCCGACCGGATCGCCCGCGCCATGTTCGCGTTGGCGACGCGGTAGACGCCCCGAGCGGCCTCAACGGGCCCCGCGAGGCCCGCCGCTTCGGCGAGCCCCGCGAGGGCGTCGTGGGCGGCGTCGGCGTCGAGCGAGAGTTCGCCGCCGAGCGCCGTCGACTCGCCGATGTATCCGAGCACGAGGTTCGCGTCGGTGACGGTGGGGTCGGTGCCGCCCTTCCCGTAGCAGGCCGGTCCCGGATCCGCGCCCGCGGATCGCGGCCCGACGCGGAGTGCGCCGCCCTCGTCGACCCACGCGATCGACCCGCCGCCCGCGCCGACGGTGGTGACGTCGACCATCGGCGTCCGGATCGGCTGGCCGTTGATCGTCGCGTCGGTGGTGCGCTCGGCGTCCCCGTCCCGAACGAGGCTGACGTCGCTGGAGGTCCCGCCCATATCGAACGTCACCAGGCCCCGCAGGTCCCGCTCGTCGGGCACGCCGCCCGCGGCGGCGTTCGCGCCCACGACGCCGGCCGCCGGCCCCGACATCGTCGTCGTGACCGCGTGCTCCCGCACGGTCTCGACGGCGGCGATCCCGCCGTTGGCCTGCATCACGAGCGGCTCGGGCAATCCCGCCTCGGCCGCGCGTTCGGCGAGCCGACCGAGGTAGCGGTCGATCGCCGGCGTCACGTACGCGTCGACGACGGTCGTGGAGGTCCGCTCGTACTCGCGGAACTCCGCGAGCACCTCGTGGGACGCCGAGACCGGGACGTCGAGTTCGTCGTCCAGGATCGCGGCGACGCGCTTCTCGTTCGCCGGGTCGGCGTAGGCGTGCAAGAGCGAGACGGCGACGCTCTCGGCGTCGCACGCGCGGATCCGGGCGGCGATCTCGCGCACTTCACCCTCCTCGATCGGATCTGTGACGCCGTCGGGCGTGGCGCGCTCACCGACCTCGAAGCGTCGCCGTCGCGGGACCAGCGGCTCGGGCCGCGTCGCCGAGAGATCGTACAGCGACGGCCGGTCCTGCCGACCGATCTCCAGGACGTCGCGGAAGCCCTCGGTCGTGACCAGCGCCGTCTTCGCGCCCGCCCGCTCCAGGAGGGCGTTGACCGAGACGGTCATCGCGTGGGTGAACTCCTCGACGTCCGCCGGGTCGATGTCCGCCGCCTCGCAGGCCTTGCGGACGCCCTCCACGACGCCGACGCTCTGATCGTCGGTGCTCGGAACCTTCGCCGTCACGAGCGCCTCGCCCGTCGCCAGCACCACGTCGGTGAACGTCCCCCCGACGTCGGCCCCGAGCCTGATTCGCTCCGCCATACCACCCGTTCCCGCCGCGGTGACTATAGGGGTTGCCGTCGGGATCCGCTCGCGGCTTCGCAGCGCCGATAATGGCTATAGTAGCGTTTGCAACTGATTGCTCATCCGATCGCACGCCGTCGTGCGATCGAGTGAGTGAAGACTTGCAAACGCTACGATACTGTTCGCTCGTTCGCTGGACGTGACGAGTTCGGATTGCTCGTTGATGATTTGACGCCAGGAGAACAGGTACTGCTGTTTATCGACGACACTGCCACCGAGGAGTAACGCTGATACTGTCGGACAGAACGATGTGAATCTCATCGGCACCACGGGGTGCCGAGATCGTTCACGGACTTCTGTCCGACAGTATGAGAAGGACGATCAGCCGGAGGATTCGATGACTGTACGACGATTCGATACCTGGACGCGAATGCATTTTACCACCGCACATCTCCGCTCGATTACAGACAATGCGTCTTCCCGTTCCGAACGAC
>JBDGUM010000032.1:0-3532 GCA_042215855.1 Halobellus sp.
ACCGACGAGTGGGGCGTCCGCGTCGAGAGCGTCGAGGTCCGGGAAGTGAACCCATCCCAGGACGTCCAGCAGGCGATGGAACAGCAGACGTCCGCCGAGCGCCGCCGCCGCGCGATGATCCTCGAGGCGCAGGGCGAACGGCGCTCCGCGGTCGAGGAGGCCGAGGGGGAGAAGCAGTCGAACATCATCCGCGCCCAGGGTGAAAAGCAGAGCCAGATCCTCGAGGCGCAGGGCGACGCCATCTCGACGGTCCTCCGCGCGAAGTCCGCCGAGTCGATGGGCGAGCGGGCGATCATCGAGAAGGGGATGGAGAGCCTCGAGACGATCGGCCAGGGCGAGTCGACGACGTTCGTCCTGCCGCAGGAGCTCACGAGCCTCCTCGGCCGCTACGGCCGCCAGCTGACCGATTCGGACGTGCAGGAGTCCGCCGGCCTCGACAGCCTCGACTTCGACGAGGAGACCCGCGAACTGCTCGGGTTGGACGACATCGAGGAGATCCTGGGCCAGATCGATCAGGCGACCGAGATGGACGTCGAGGAGCTCGAACAGGAGGCCGAGGCGATCAAGCAGGGCGCCGGCACCGACTTCAAGGACGCCGACGCGGTGATCCAGGAGGCCGGCAAGGTCGACGAGCCCTCGATCAAGGACCCCGACGAAGTCGTCACCGAGGCCGGTGCGGCCGCGGAGTCGACGCCGTCCCCGACATCGCCGTCGACGTCGTCGGAGCCGGACGCCGGTTCCGAGACTGAGACCGAAGAACCGGACGACGCGAGCGAGGAGCCGGCCGTCGAGCGCGAGACGGAGTAAAGCGCTCCCGCGTCTGCCCCGAACGAAGCGCTTTTGTCTACATCTCTCCTTTGTCAACCGACTCAATGCCGAACCGACAGGTCGACGAGGAAAAGCGGGCGACGCTCAGGCGCTTCGCAGCGCTGGGGGCGGCCTCGCCGCTCGCTGGCCTCGCCTCCAGCGGCACCGCGGCCGCGGATGCGGACGCGGAGGACACGTCCGACGCCCGCGACGCCATCGTCGGCTTCGTCGCCTCCGCGCCCGGCGCCCACTTCTCGAAGATCCGCGACGACCTCCAGTTGGGAACGGGCGAGACCCAACACCACCTCCGCAATCTGCTCGAGGAGGGCGTCCTCGAATCCCGTCGCGACGGCGACTACAAGCGGTTCTTCCCCGCCGGTCGCTTCTCGGCGTTCGAGCAGACCGCGCTCGGCTACCTCCGGCGGCGGACGCCGCGGGGGATGCTCGTCGAACTCCTCCGGAACCCCGACGCCACGGGCGCGGACCTCGCGGCGGACCTCGACGTCTCGCGGGCGACCGTGAGCGGCTACGCGCGCGAACTCGACGACGCCGGCCTGCTCTCCCGCGAGGACGGCTACGCCGTCCAGCGGCCGGAGACGCTCCTCGTGTTGGTCGTCAGGTACGCGGACTCGTTCGGCGCCGACGCGGTCGCGCTGGCCGACGAGTGCGACTCGCTCGTCCGGTACGATCCCTGATTACCGGGTCACTTTCCAGGTCGTCCCCGAGGAGTAGCCCCACTTCTCGACGGTCAGGCCGACGTCGCTGTCGAGGATCGCGCGCATATTCGCGCCGACTTCCTTCGCCGAGAGCTCCAGGTCCTCGGCGATCAGCCGCGATTTGAAGTAGGTCCGCTCGTCGACGTTCGCCCGCAGGTACCGGAGGATGCGGTCCTGTTTCTCGCTGAGGTTCGGAGTGGGGGCCGCGGTGGCTGTCGCGCTCATACACACCCGTACACCGGCTCGGCCTATGAGGGGTTTGGTACGGACGGCTAACGCCGCGCGGTGTTTCGATTTTTGTGATCGCGCGTCCCGTTTCACCCGGCGATCGACGGCTGGGCGGTACGGTCGCCTAACACGACCGTCGCCGTCGAGGCAGAAAGTTCATACCCGCTGCACGGCCAGAAGCCACCAATGGACGGTCCCCGCGACGGCCGCGCACGCCAGCCGGCCGCCGACCTCGCTTCCGATGGCGCCGGGAGCGACACCGCCGCGGTCGACGGAGCCGTCGGATCGGACGGCGACCCGTCGGTCTCGGTGAGCGTCGTCCTCCCGGCGTACAACGAGGCCGACACGATCGAATCGACCGTCGAGACGGCCCTGCGGACGCTCGCGTCGTTCCTGGCGCCGGGATCGTTCGAGGTCATCGTCGCGGAGGACGGTTGCGAGGACCGCACGCCCGAGATCGCCGACCGACTCGCCGCCGAGGACGACCGCGTCCGCCACGTCCACAGCGACCAACGGCTGGGTCGCGGCGGCGCGCTCGAACGCGCCTTCGAGGCGGCCGACGGCGACGTCCTCGTCTACTTCGACACCGACCTCGCGACGGATATGCGGCACCTCGAAGAGCTGATCGAGCGCGTCCGGTCGGGGGAGGCCGACGTGGCGACCGGGTCGCGCTGGATCCCCGGACAGGTGGCCGACCGGCCGCCGAAGCGCGGCGTCCCCAGTCGGGTGTACAACGGCCTCGTGCGGACGCTGCTCCGCTCGGATCTCCGCGACCACCAGTGCGGTTTCAAGGCCTTCAGCCGGGAGGCGTTCGACGACCTCAAACGGGAGGTCGAGGACGACCACTGGTTCTGGGACACAGAGATGCTCGTGCGGGCTCAGCGCCGCGGTTTGACGGTCGCGGAGTTCCCCGTCGAGTGGACGCCGAAGGGCGACACGAAGGTCGACCTCGTCCGCGACGTCTTCGGGATGGGCAGCCAGATCGTCCGCACGTTCTGGCAGCTGTCGGTCCGCCCGCGGCTCTCGCGCCGGGTCGGGATCGTCGCGGGCGCGCTCCTGGCCGTCGTCGCGCTCGTGCTGATGACGCAGTACATCGACTTCGGCACCGTGCTCGCGGAGATGGGCGACGCCGACCTCACTCTCGTCGGCGCGGCCGCGCTCGTCTACGTCCTCTCGTGGCCCGTCCGGGGCTACCGCTACCGCGACATCCTCGCGGAGTTGGGCTACCACGAGACGGTGGGGTTCCTGACCGGCGCGGTGTTCATCAGCCAGACCGGCAACCTCGTGTTCCCGGCGCGGGCGGGCGACCTCATCCGGGCCTACGTGGTGAAGGCGCGCCGCGGCATTCCGTACCCCTCGGGGTTCGCGTCGCTGGCGGCCGAGCGCGTCTTCGACCTGCTCACGATCGCCTCGATGGCGGGCGTCGTCCTCATCGGCTACACCGCCACGGGTCAGACCGCGGAACTCGCCCGGACGATCACGGGCGCGGAGGGCGCCGGGCGCGTCGCCGTCATCGTCGCGCTCGGGGTCGGCCTCGTCGCGCTGGCGGCCGTCGTCGGCATCGCGCTCTCGGCGCGGAGCGACCGCGACTTCGTCCGGGCACTCGTCTACCGGGTGAGCACGGACTCCTACGCGGACTTCGTCGCGGGCGTCGTCGGGCGCTTCGTCGACGACCTCCAGACGGTCGCGGGGACGCGCCGCGGCTTCTCCCGGGTCGGCGCGGCGAGCGTGGCCGTCTGGACGCTCGACGTCGTGACCGCGCTGCTCGTGCTCGCGGCGTT
>JBDGUM010000037.1:0-3371 GCA_042215855.1 Halobellus sp.
GGGAGTTCTCGAAGGCCCGCGACGGCCTCCGGGGCTTCTTCTGGCACACCTTCTGCGACGACTACCTCGAGATCGCGAAACAGCGCGTCCGCGACGGCGGCGACGCCTCCGCGGCGTACACCCTGGAGGTCGCCCACCGGCGCTTCCTCAAGCTCTTCGCGCCGATCCTCGCGCACGCGACCGAGGAGCTGTGGCACGATATGCACGGCGACGGGAGCGTCCACCTCACCGACTGGCCCGAGCCACTCGGCCTCGACGCCGACTTCGCGGCCGGCGAGACGGCGATGGAGGTCGTCGGCGCGCTCCGCAAGTACAAGAGCGACGCGCAGCTGCCGATGAACGCGGCGCTCGACCGCGTCGAGGTCTGGGGCGACGTCTCCGGGTTCGAAGACGACATCTCCGGCGTGATGCACGTCGAGGAGCTGGCGACCTTGGAAGAACGGCCGGCGGTCGAGTCGGTCGTCACCGGCGTCGACCTCGACTACTCGCTCGTCGGGCCGGAGTTCGGCAGTCAGGTCCCGGACATCGAGGCCGCGATCGACGACGGCGACTACGAGGTCGTCGACGGCGAACTCCACGTCGCGGGCGTCGAACTGGACGCGGAGATGTTCGAGATCGAAGAGGAACGGCAGTACCTCGGCGAGGGCGAGATGGTCGAGGCCGGCGACGCGATCGTCATCGTCCACGACGAGGCGTAGCGCGGCGCTTTCCCCGTCATAGGTCGGCGCCGACCGCGTCTCCGATCCGGTCGAAGCCGTCGCGGTCGAGCAGTTCGAGCAGTCCCGCGTTGATGTCGCGCGCGAGCGTCGGCCCCTCGTAGACTAGCCCGGTGTACAACTGAACGAGGCTCGCGCCCGCGCGGATCTTCGCGTACGCGCCCGCGGCATCGGAGACGCCGCCGACGCCGACCACGGGAACGTCCGTCCGCTCGGCGACGAAGCGCACCATCCCGGTCGCGCGGTCTTCGATCGGCGCGCCCGAGAGGCCGCCCTTCTCGGCCCGGTTGTGGCTCCGGAGCCCCTCGGGCCGGTCGGTCGTCGTGTTGGTGGCGATGACGCCGTCGAGGTCGAAGTCGTCGACGACCGCGAGGGCGTCCTCGATCGCCGGCCCGGGGAGATCCGGCGAGAGCTTCACCAGGAGGGGCGAAGCGCCGGCGTCGACGAGCGCGCCGAGGATCCTCTCCAGGGAGTCGCGGTTCTGGAGTTCGCGCATCCCCTCGCTGTTCGGACAGGAGACGTTCACGGCGATGTAGTCGGCCCCCTCCGCCACCCGCTCGTACGTGTAGCGGTAGTCTTCGGGCGCGTCGGCGGCGTCTACCGCTTCCGAGAGCGCGACGTTGACGCCGACGGGGATGCCCGGATCGGGGTTCGTCCGCAGTCGCTCGCCGATGGCGTCGGCGCCCTCGTTGTTGAGACCCATCCGATTGACGATGGCCCGGTCCTCGACGAGGCGGAACATCCGGGGACGGGGGTTGCCGGGCTGGGCCTCGGCGGTGACGCCGCCGACCTCGACGTGGCCGAAGCCCAGCGCGCCGAGCACCGCGGGGAGCTCGGCGTTCTTGTCGAAGCCGGCGGCGACGCCGATCGGATTGGGGAACGACTCGCCGAAGGCCTCGACGCGCAGTCGGTCGTCGTCGACGGCGAGTCGCCGTCGGAGCGCGTCCTCCAGCGGGGTTCCCTGGACCGCCGCCAGTCCGCGGTGAACGCTGCGGTGGGCGGTCTCCGCGGGGAGCGAGAAGAGGACCGGCCTGAGCGCGCGGTACGCCGACCGGATCACGGCGCGGACCACCGTCCGGTGCGTCGGCGGGTCTCCGTCTCCGTCTTCGGCCGGTCCAGACCTGGAATCATTCCTCAGAAGTCGTGTTCGACGTCGTCGGGATCGGCCTTCTGGATGATGATCTTGCCGTCCCGGACCCGAACGAACACCTCGTCGCCGATCTCCATCCCGGCCACGGCGAGTTCGTCCTCGTGGAGGTTCACGTGGACGTTGTGGTACTCGCCGTCGTCGTCTTTCGCGCCACTCGGGCTGAGCTTCTTTTTCCGAACCATCGGAGCTGTCTAGCCGAAGGTTCGCCGCAGGATATACATAAGTGTTGTTTACGGGATGTCGATACGATCCGCCCGTCGGACGCGTCCCGTTTCGGGCTCCGGATCGTCCTCGACGAATCCGTCGCCGGTGCGTTCGCGACTCCGTGGGGCGGGCGGATCCGCGGCGAAAACCGCCGTGCCGCAGTCCATTTTGCCGGTATATTTAAGCCAAACCATGTGTTTCCTTAGCATAGAGGTACGAACTTATGGTACGCGAGGACGGCAAGCGGAACTTCGTGATGCTCGAGGACGGCGAAAAGACCAAGCAGTTCACCGGTCGGATGCCGCGACAGGCGGCGCTGAAGGCGGCCCGTCGGCTCGAGGGGTACGAGTCCTACGGGTCCGAGGACGAGGCCAAGGCGGATCCGACCGAGATCCGACTGCTCGAACGCGGGACCGACAGAGTCCACGTCTACGAGGCGTGGGCCTGGCACGACAGCGCGCCGGACGACAAACCCGGATGGATGCAGGACAACGAGGTGTCGACGGTCACCCGCGGCAACGTCTCGAAACAGGGGATCGAACACATCGACAAGTAACCTCGTCGCGTCCGTGCGCCATAGTAGCGTTTGCAACTGATTGCTCATTCGGTCGCACTACTGCGTGCGATCGGGTGAGTGAAGACTCGCAAACGCTACTACACCTCTCCGAGGTCAGAGCCACCTCTCGCCAGCGGTGGTGCCCCGGATCCGCGGATCCGCGGCTTCGACACCGCTTTGTCCGTCCCGCGGAAACGAACGTCTCGCGCGGTTACCACCCGGGCCGACCGAACGCACGACGCGAGGGATGACGGCTCGGCCTCCGACCGCGCGACACTTCCATTCGACGCGCCCGCGTGCACGCGAGCCGAGCACCTCGTCGTAGCGCCGCGATTCGTGTCGTTCATTGCACACGCCTCCGGTGTGAAATCGCATAACGAAGCCGGGGCGGTTCGACGGTCTTTTATGTTACCCCGGCATTCGGAATAACACGCGGAAGCCCGCCCGGGACGCCCCGGACGGGACCTCACCGGAACGCGCTCGACGGCGCGTCGCCGTCGCCGGCTCGGGAACGAGTCGGAGACGATACGACGGGCTTAAGTGTTCGAGTCGGTTCCGGTTGAATGCGAACGACACACCGCGACTGGGTGCGGTTCGATCCCGTGCCCGATCGGACGCGCCGGCTTCGGCCGGCGGCGAGGACGGACCGGTGCCTTTATGGCTCCGACCGACCTACGCTTACGTCCGCAAGAGATGAGGATTCCACCCCTGCGGTCCGCCGTACAGATGGGATCTGATGTTAGCC
>JBDGUM010000132.1:0-3048 GCA_042215855.1 Halobellus sp.
GGCTCGGCGACGAGCCGCTGGCTCGCCTTCGACGCGCCCGACGAGCGGGCGGCGTTGCGCTGGCGCTCGAAGTACCTGCGGACGGATTCCACCGACTGGGTCTCGACGAGCTCGACCGCCCGCCGGAGCTTCATCACCTCCGCGTGGGTGGACATCCCCTTGTACCCCTCCGATTTGTCGGCGTTCATCAGCTCCTGGAGCTTCCCGCGCATCTGGTTCAGCTGCTTTTGAGACACGTCGGGCTGTGTCGTGTTCGTCACGCCCAGCTCCTTCAGCTTCCCGAGGCGGTCCCGGATCACCTCGTTGAGCGCGTCGCGGATCTGCAGGATCTCCTCGGGGAGTTCGATCCGCTCCCACTCGACGGAGGTGTCGTGGGTGTACTCGTCGACGTCGGCGTCGTCCTCGGTCATCACCTCGACCTCGCTCAGCCCGAGGTTCCGACAGACGGTCAGGATCGCCTCCTTGTCCCCGCCGGGCGAGGCGCTCATCCCGGTCACGAGCGGCTGTTCCGCGTCCTCGTGGTAGCGTTCGGCGATGTAGACGTAGGCGTAGTCGCCGGTGGCGCGGTGGCACTCGTCGAAGGTGAGGTGGGTGACCTCGGCCAGCGAGATGCGGCTGCCGACGAGGTCGTTCTCGACGACCTGCGGCGTCGCGACGACGATCCGCGCGTCGTCCCAGGCGTCGGCGCGGTCGTCGGGGCTGATCTCGCCGGTGAAGACGACGATCTCCTCGTCGGGGATCGCCAGGGCCTCGCGGTAGAACTCCGCGTGCTGCTGGACCAGCGGTTTCGTGGGCGCCAGAAAGAGCGCCTTGCCGCCGTGTTCCTCCAGGCGGTCGGCGGTCACGAGCAGGCTCACTGTCGTCTTCCCGAGCCCGGTCGGGAGACAGACGAGGGTGTTGGCGTTCCGCGCGGTCCCCGCGAGCTCGAGCTGGTACCGGCGCCGCTCGATGAACCCGGGGTTCAGGAGGGGGTGATCGACGTGCGCGGGGTCGTCGGTGGCCGCCATCACGCCCGATTGGGCGCCGTCGCTGTTAAGCGTTCGCCGACGAGAGTGAAAGTAAAATCGGCCCCGTAGGCCCGATCACGCTCGTGATCGCGGGCCGAACGGGAAGTCGAGACGTGCCGTCACCGATCGGCGTCCGAACCGAACTCGTATCCGAACGTGTCGGCGGCCTCGCCGCCCCGGAAGGCCTCCGATCGGCCGTTCGCATCGTCGGCGTCCTCCACGGAGTCCGGCAGGGAGGCGCCGACGAGATCTGCCCACTCCGAGAGGTTCTGATTGTGACGTCGGTGGCTCATAGTTCTCTCAAGTGGGTAATCTCTCCAGCATCGTATATAACGATTGTGCTGGATCCACCTGGTCGGGAACGCAGCCCCGGCTCGCCTTCGATACCGGTCAGACGACCCGTTCGCCGTCGTCGTCGTACAGTTCGATGGCGTCGACGGGGCAGGCGCGGGCGGCGAACTCGGCGTCCAGTTCCTCGCCGTCGGGCACCTCGAGTTCGAAGAGGTCGTCGTCGACCTCCGTGGCGCCCGCGAGGTCGGCCTTCCCCGCGTCGAGGTCCTTCTCGAAGGCGTCCCACTCGTCGACGCACTGGAACATCCCGATGCACGTGTCCCGGTCGAAGCGAATCTTCATACTCCTCGTTCGGCGACGGGGACCATATCCCTGGCGACGGCGCGGGTGCGACGCCTGCCCTCGATCGACCGCTCCGTCTCCGACAATTTAAACGCGAGAACGGCGTAGCCCGGGTAGATGCATCCGGCGGACGTGCCCGAACTGCCCGACGGGGTCGCAGCCCACCTGCGAGAGGCGGGGATCGAGGAGCTGTACCCGCCGCAAGCCGAGGCCGTCGAGGCGGGCGTGACCCGCGGCGAGAGCCTCGTCGCGTCGGTCCCGACCGCCTCGGGCAAGACGCTCATCGCCGAGCTCGCGATGCTGTCGAGCGTCGCCCGCGGCGGGAAGGCGCTCTACATCGTCCCCCTGCGCGCGCTCGCCTCCGAGAAGCAAGCCGAGTTCGAGCGCTGGGAAGAGTACGGCTTCGACGTCGGCGTCTCGACCGGTAACTACGACTCCGACGGCGAGTGGCTCGCCTCCCGCGACATCGTCGTCGCGACCTCCGAGAAGGTCGATTCCCTCGTTCGAAACGGCGCGGGCTGGATCGACGACCTCACCTGCGTCGTCGCCGACGAGGTCCACCTGGTCGACGACGCCGAGCGCGGCCCCACCCTGGAGGTCACCCTCGGGAAGCTCCGGACGCTCAATCCCGGCCTCCAGGTCGTCGCGCTCTCGGCGACCGTCGGCAACGCGGACGTCGTCGCGGAGTGGCTCGACGCCGAGCTCGTCGAGTCGACGTGGCGGCCGATCGACCTCCGGATGGGCGTCCACTACGGCAACGCGATCACCTTCGACGACGGGAGCCAGCGCGAGGTGCCCGTCGGCTCGGGCGAACGCCCGACGGCCGCCCTCGTCGACGACGCGCTCGCCGGCGACGACGACGTCGCGGGCGACGACGGCACCGACCAGGGCTCCTCGCTCGTGTTCGTGAACTCCCGGCGGAACGCCGAGGCGTCCGCGAAGCGCCTCAAGGACGTGACGGCGGCCCACCTCACCGACGACGAGCGCGGCCGGCTCGCCGAGCTCGCGACCGAGATCAGGGACGTCTCCGACGCCGAGACGAGCGACACGCTCGCGGACTGCGTCGCGAAGGGGGCGGCGTTCCACCACGCCGGCCTCGCGCCCGAGCACCGCTCGCTCGTCGAGGAGGCCTTCCGCGACCGCCTCGTCAAGTGCGTGTCGGCGACGCCGACCCTCGCGGCGGGCGTCAACACGCCCAGCCGGCGCGTGATCGTCCGCGACTGGCGGCGCTACGACGGCGAGTTCGGCGGGATGAAGCCGCTCGACGTGCTGGAGGTCCACCAGATGATGGGCCGGGCGGGCCGCCCCGGGCTCGACCCCTACGGCGAGGCCGTCCTGGTCGCGAAGAATTCAGAGACCAGAGACGAGCTGTTCGAGCGGTACATCTGGGCCGACCCCGAGCCCGTCC
>JBDGUM010000111.1:0-3031 GCA_042215855.1 Halobellus sp.
CGATTTCGAGTGATACTATGCAGGGACAAGCCCAACAGCAGGCATACGACCGTGGGATCACGATCTTCTCGCCCGACGGTCGTCTCTACCAGGTAGAGTACGCGCGTGAAGCCGTCAAGCGAGGGACTGCGAGCGTCGGCGTTCGCACGGCGGAGGGCGTCGTGCTGGCCGCGGACAAGCGCTCGCGCTCCCCGCTGATGGAGCCGACCAGCGTCGAAAAGATCCACAAGGCCGACGACCACGCCGGCATCGCCTCGGCGGGCCACGTCGCCGACGCGCGCCAGCTGATCGACTTCGCGCGGCGGCAGGCGCAGGTCAATCGCCTCCGCTACGGCGAGGCCATCGGGATCGAGACGCTCACGAAGAACGTCACCGACCACATCCAGCAGTACACCCAGGTCGGCGGCGCGCGCCCGTTCGGCGTGGCGCTGCTCGTCGGCGGCATCGAGAACGGCGAGCCCCGCCTCTTCGAGACGGACCCCTCGGGGACGCCCTACGAGTGGAAGGCCGTCTCGATCGGCGCCGATCGCAGCGACATCCAGGAGCACCTCGAGGAGAACTACGCCGAGAGCCTGACCCTCGACGAGGGCGTCGGGCTCGCGCTGCGGGCGATCGCCTCCGCCAACGAGGACGAACTCGAGGCGGAGGGCGTCGACGTCGCGACGGTGTCGACCGACACCGAGGCGTTCGTCGAACTCTCGAACGACGAGATCGCCGAGTACATCGCCGAGAACGACCTCGAGCCGGCCGACGACGAGGAAGACGAAGAGTAGCGTAACTCGATCGGCCCGGGAGCGCCCGACTTTTCATCGACGCCGTTTGCGACGTCTCACGATGACTAGTCTCGCACCGGTGATCGCCGTAAACGTGGATGGCGATCACCGGTAACAGTGAGACTATAGTAGCGTTCGCAACTGATTACGCATCCGATCGCACGACGGCGTGCGATCGAGCGAGAACGGGAGTCTTCGCGGCCGCCACCGCCCGCTGATCCGTCCCACTACTCCTCGTAGGCGAGGTTCATCAGCCACTGCGAGAAGGCGTCGCTGTTGTGGTTCACCTCTTCCTCGCCGATGAACGGCGAGAGCATATCGCCCGCCATCAGCAGCGAGAAGTCGAGGTCGCGCGCGGCTGGTTCGAGGTGATAGGTGTTGTGCCCGTCGTAAACGGTCTCTTCGCGCTCGATGAGCCCCTGGGAGGCGAGGCTCTCGGCGATGCGGCTTCCCTTCCGCGAGGAGATGTCGAGTTCCTTCCAGAAATCGCTCTGATGGATCCCACCGGTCTCTCGGATGAGTTCCAGCCCGCGACGTTCGTCCTCCGAGAGATCGGCTTCGGGGTCGCCTGCGCTCATACGGGGTTCGACGCCCGCGACTCGTTTAAACCTGACTTTCGACCCGTTCGAAGGCGGTCTCGCACGGCGGGCCGTCGGCGAAGTGGAACTCGACGTCGCCGTCCGCGGAGAACAGAAGCACCGACGAAGAGCGCGTCCCGAAGTCGCGGTCGGGTTCGTGGACGCAGACGCCGTAGTCGTGGTCCCTGAGGATGTCGACCGCGCGGTCCCGCCAGGCGGTCGGCGTCTCGAAATCCTCGGGTGCGAGATCGGCAAGGATGCGCTCGGCGTCGTGCGCCTGGATCGGACCCGTCTCGGGGTTCCACTCGGGTTCGACGTACTCGCCGTCGACGCCGACGTTGACGACGACGTGGACGCCGGGGTCGAGGCGTCGCACCCGCAGGTCGCCGTCCCACTCGAAGAGGTAGGCCGCGGGGCCGTCGCGGCCGTCGTCGCGCCCGTCGGCGACGACGAGGTTGAATCCGTCGTAGGTATCGGACGCGACCGCGGACTCGACCGTCTCCCGTGCCGCGGCCGCGCTCTCCGCCCGTAGAACGTCGCGAACGAGCCGGCCGCGCGAGCGCTCGCCGCCGTCGGGGACCGTGACCCAGCGGTTCGTGATGCCGGCGAAGACGCCACGCTCGTTGTAGCCGATCCACGTCCCGCCGGAAACGGCGTCACGCGGCGCGAGGAACGTGGGGTCGCCATCCTCGACGATCGGGGGCTCTGACGCCCGATCGAGCAGCTCGTCGCGGTTCGCGGCGACCACGAGCGGCGCGTCGGCGAAGGCGCGCCAGGCGAAAGTGAGTGTGCACACGGTCGTGCTTGGGCCGTGAGGGAAATAGGCGTAGCGCTCGCAGACCGACCGCGTCCACCGACCGTGGAATCGGGGTACCGTTCAAGGCCCCTCCGCTCGAAGACGAGAGCGAGATGTACGACCGCATCCTCGTTCCCACCGACGGAAGCGACGGCACGCGCCAGGCGCTCGAACACGCACTCGACATCGCGGACACGCGCGACGCGACGGTCCACGCGCTCTCGGTGGTCGACCGACGGCTCTACCTGGCCGCCGGCGAGGAGCAGAAGCCCGACCTCAAGGCGTCGCTGGAGGAAGACGCCCACGAGGCCGTCGGCCGCGTCGCCGAGGACGCCGCGGCGGCGGGCGTCGACTGCGAGACGGTCGTCCGGGAGGGCGTACCCTACCGGGTGATCCTGGAGTACGCCGAGGAGGCAGACGTCGACCTGATCGTGATCGGCACCCACGGCCGGTCCGGCCGGGACAAGCTCGCGAACCTCGGCAGCGTGACGGAGCGCGTCGTCGAGAACACCGAACGGCCGATCCTCGTCGTCCGGATGGACGAGGTGTGAGCGGTCGGTCGGGTCCGCGACTCCGCGCCCGGGGCTCGACGTAGATTTATATACGGACGCGGGGCCAGAGGCCCCGTGACGTGAGATCCGCCCCGCGTCGGGCTGCGGTTGTTCGGCACGTCGACGCGGGCGCAGCCGGTGCCGACTGTTCGCCCTTTCCGCCGCCGCGGTCGGGGGTTTCATCCGCTCAGCCGCGAGTTTCGGACACGATTTCGCCCCGCTTCGCTCAGTCGTGCCTGAAATCGCGCGAGACTCACGTCGTTCGTCTCGCTGACTTCCGGCACTCCCCCGCCCCGCTCATAGCGATTACTCTCACTGTTTACCGCCGAGCGC
>JBDGUM010000023.1:0-2953 GCA_042215855.1 Halobellus sp.
GTCGATCTCGTTGGCGACGGCCTTCGCGATCAGCGTCTTGCCCGTCCCGGGCGGCCCGTGCAGCAGCACCCCCTTCGGCGGCTCTACTCCGAGCGCGCCGAACAGCTCGGGGTGGCGCATCGGGAGTTCGACCATTTCCCGGATCCGGTCGAGCTCCTGGTCGAGCCCGCCGATGTCCTCGTAGGTCACCGTCGGCGCAGTCGTGCGATCGGTCGTCTCGGCGCCGCCAGCATCGCCGGCCGATACGGCGTCGGTACTCGCCTCTCCGGACTGGTCTACGACGCGGATGTCGGTCGAACTGCGCACGACGACGACTCCGTCCGGTTCGGTGTCGACAACCTGCAGCGACACGCGCCGACTCGAGCGGCTCGAGAGGAGACCGAACCCGAGCGACAGCGGGACCTCCTGGCCGCTCGTGACGGGCTGATCCGCGAGCTTGTCGCGGAGGTACGACCCGAGATCCCCGCGGATCCGGAGGTTGCCGGGGAGCGCCACCGTGACGCGCTCGGCCGGTTCGACGTCGACCGGCTCGACCTCGACGGAGTCGTCGATCCGGGCGCCGGTCGCCTGTCGGAGCTGCCCGTCGATCCGGACGATTCCCCGACCGGTGTCTTCGGACGTTCCCGGCCAGACCCGAGCGACGACGCGGCCCTCGCGCCCCTCGATCGCGACGAACTCGCCGCTTTTGACGCCCAGTTCCTCCATCGCCTGTCTGTCGATCGATGCGAGACCGCTTCCCGTGTCCTTCCGTTCGAGCTGTTTGACTCGTAGCTGCATTGTCGGATCGAGCGTCCAGCGGGATCGCGGAGATCCGCTCCATCCCCTCGCGATCCCCGTTGCGTGCGACGCTTCGATCGAAACGTGTCGGTTCGATCGGTTAACTCCGGGGCGTGGACCCAGATCGTGGGAGATAGCCGTCTCAGAGCCGCTGCGGGGGACAGAATCGGACGACGGGACCAGTTCGTATATCGATATATGATTGATGAGGATCGGTCGCCGGGGAGCACGGGGAATCGGATCCGACGGGCGATGCTCGAACCGGAGGGGCGAAGCCACCACGCTGACGTCGACGCCCGGGTGGGAAATCCGCGCGCTCGATAGTCGCGCTTCCGACGTCCGTCGGTCGGATCAGGCATCCGGACGCTCGTGGTGGGATTCGGGACACCGAGACCGTCGGAGTAAATCACATATCGATATACGAATTGTCCCGTACGCCGTCACACAGGGATCCGGATCAGGACGCGGGAGTCAGGACAGTTGCTCGCCGACGATGCGGTCGGCCTCGGCGACGAACTCCGCCCGCGTCCCCGCGGGGATGGTGGCCCCGGCGGCGACGTCGTGGCCGCCGCCGTCGCCGCCGACGGCGCGGGCGGCCTCGCGCATCACCCGCGAGAGGTCCAGCCCCTCTCGCACGAGCACGTGCGATCCGCGCGCGCTCACCTTGATCTCGTCCTCGGACTTCTCCGCGAACGCGACGATGGGGACGTCGCCGCGAACGCCAGAGGCCCCGACGGCCATCCCCGCGACGATGCCGACGATGGTCTCGCGGATGCGCGTGCCGGCGTCGAACCACTGGAGGTTTTCTTCGACGGTCGTCCCCTCGTTTTTGACCCACTGTAGCCCCTCGGAGAGGTTGCGCCGGTGGTTCCGCAGGAGCGTCCGCGCGCGGTCGAGCGCCGCGTCGCGGTCGCCGAGGCAGACCGCGAGGCCGACGTCGGCGCGCTCGTACCGCGCGGTCGCGTTCAGGAGCGTCGAGAACTCGCTGACGTCGCGGAGTTCGGTCCCCCGCTCTTCGTCGGTGAGCGTGTAGGTCGTCCCGACCAGCGCGTCGATTCGGTCGGCGGGCACGCCGGATGCGATGGCCCGCTTGAACAGTCCGCTCACGACCGCCCGGCGCTCGTCCATCGTCAGGTCGACCCAGCGGCGCCAGTCGCCGTCGTCCCGCAGGTCGAGGGCCAGGTCGGAGAGGAACTCGATCGCGCCGTTCTCGTCGTTCGTGATCCCCGGGATCCGGACGTCGGTGGCGTACTCCAGGAACTTCGGGAGCGGGCGGGTCTGCCGGCCGTAGACCAGGAGGTCCGTCGCCTCCTCGAGCACGCCGGCTGCGACCCCCTCCTCGACGATCCCCTGGTTCGCGCCCGAGAGCCCGCCGTCGGTCGCCTGCATATCGCCGACCGCGCCGACGACCGCCAGCGCCGCGAGGTCGCGGTTGTCGCCGCTCTCGGGTTCGAGCGCCCGCGCGAGCACGTAGCTCGCGCCCGCGCCCGAGAGCTCCGACGCGCCGTCGAGGCCGACGAGCAGGGGATTGAGGTGGTGCTCGGGCTCGGGCGCCGCTTCCACCTCTGTGGGCTGGTGGTGGTCGGCGATGACGGGCGTGAACGCGCCGTCGGCCGCGTAGGGCGCGATGACGTCCAGCTGCCCGCTCCCGAAGTCTGTGAAGAGGACGGTCTCGTAGTCCGTCGCCGCGATCCGCGCGACCTCGGTCTCGTCCAGCTGCTTGGCGAACACGGTCTCGAAGGGGATCCCCGCCCGCTCGAGCGCCGTCGCGGCGACCGCCGCGCTGGTCAGCCCGTCGGCGTCGATGTGCGAGGCGAGCAGCACGCGCTCGGCCTCGCGGAGTCGGTCCGCGCAGGCGGCCGCGCGCTCGCGGAGCTCGGGGACGGGCCCGCCGCGTTCCTCGGTCGTGTCCGCGCTCATACCCGTCGGTGGGGCGCTTTCGGATTTAAACCCACGCTCCGTCCGCTCGGTCCTGTTCACGTGGCGTCGACGGCACCGGAATCGGTGCGAAGAAGACGTCGGAAGCCCCCGCGTTCCAGTCTCATCCGAGGCGGCCGTGCGGCTACAATCGCTTACAGGGAGTCACAGACCAGTTGCACACCCATCATCTGACGTTCCGAATCGTTCAGTGCAGGGAGCACACGTTCCGTGCTGAGTGACGACTTATATGGAATCT
>JBDGUM010000089.1:0-2915 GCA_042215855.1 Halobellus sp.
GTAGCGGCACCCCGTGGTGCCGAAATACGTCACGGACTTCTGTCCGACAGTATCAGTCGTCGGCGGCGGCACCGACCCCGACGTCGACGTCGCGGACCGTCCCCACGCCCTTCGACTGGCCCTCCCGGAAGACGAACCGCTGGCCCTCCTCGACGAGATAGGGTCTGAATTTGAACTCGACCGTCGCCGTCCCGGAGTCGCCGGGGAGCAACTGCCCGCCTTCGGGGTGGAAGACGACCGCCTCGCTCGCGGTTTCGAGGTGGACCACCGGCTCGTAGCCCTCGCGGATCCGCGTCGGGTGGTTCAGCACCATCACCTCCGCCTCGAAGGAGCGGACGGCGGGCGGATCGGCGTCCGCTGGGAGCAGCGCCATCCCGCGTTCGATCTCCTCCTCGCTGACGCCCTTGAGCGCGATGCCGACGATCCGACCCGCTTTCGCGCGGTCGACGCGGTGGTGGTGCATCTCGATCGAGCGCACCTCGACCTCCCGGTAGGAGCCGTCGGGCATCGGCCCCAGGAGGAGCTCGTCGCCGGCCTCGACGCTCCCGGAGTCGACCGTCCCGGAGGCGACCGCGCCGACGCCCGTCACCGAGTACGTCCGGTCGACGTACATCCGGAAGTCCTCCCTTTCCTCGCGGGCCGTCTTGGGAAGGCGCTCGAACATCGCGTCGAGGTCGTCGAGGCCGTCCATCGTGACCGCGCTCGTCCGGAGGATCGGCACCACGGAGTCGCTCAGTTCGTCGACGGCGGCCTCGACGCCGTGGCGGGCGACCCCGAGCGGCGTCCGGCCGACGTCCCGGAGCATCCGCTCGACCTCGCGCTCGACCTCGTCCAATCTGTCTTCGTCGACGGCGTCGGCCTTCGTGATCGCGACGATCGTCGGCAGCTCCATCGCCAGCAGGATGCCGAGGTGCTCGCGCGTCGTCTTCGTCGGGCCGTCGTCGGCGGCCACGACGACGAGGCCGTAGTCGAGGCGCTGGCCGACCAATCCCCGGATCGTCGTCCGGAGCCAGGGCTCGTGACCGACGGTGTCGACGAAGGAGACGAGGCGGTCGGACTCCTCCACGACGCGTGCGCGGTCTGACTTACGGTGGGGGTTGTCCATATGGACCGGACCGTCGTCGGCGAAGCCGTAGACGGCGTACGAGAGATCGGCGGAGAGCCCGCGCTCGACCTCGTGGGGCTGGACGTCGAGGAAGCCGCGGGTGCCGCCCTCGCCGTCGTCGGCGGTGCCGGTGACGAGCGACCCCACGAGGGTGGACTTCCCGTGGTCGACGTGACCGGCGGTGCCGACGACGATGTGGTCGTCGTCGACGTCGAGCATCGCGCCCTCCTGGACGGTCGCGACGCCGACGAGCCCGCGGTCGCCGTCGTCGCCGACGCCCCAGGTCTCGACGTCTTCGATGTGGGCGCCGGCCTCTTCAGCTAAAATCGAGAGCACGTCCATCGACTCCGAGAAGTCGTCGGGGGAGATGCCGGCGATCCCGCCGTCGTCGGTGACGCCGACGACGTACGTCGCCGTGCCGTCGCCGGAGAGCACGCGGTGGCGCAGTTGCGCCGCCAGGCTCTCCAGGCGCCCGTCCGCGAGGTGGAGGTCCCGCGAGAGCCGCTCTTTGAATTCGACGCTGCCGCCCTCCTCCTCGCCGCGCTCGAGGGCCGATTCGAGAACGGCCCGATCAGCGCTCATACCCGAGGTGTGGAAACGATCGGCTATAACCCTTTTCGTGGTGTGGGTTGGCTTGACACAATAGGGATCCGGAGGGAGGTACCGAGACGTCCGAGTTCGACCCTCAATCGGTCAGCCGCTCGTACGCGCGATTGAGCTCCTTGAACGTCTCCTCGTCGCCGGTGTCGGTGTCGGGGTGAGCAGCCTTCACCCGCTCGCGGTAGGCGCTCCGAACCGCGTCCTCGTCGGCGCCGGGATCGAGCCCGAGCGTCCGGTAGGCCTCTTCGACCGTCGGTTCGTTCCGATCGGTCCGGGGAGCGCGATCCCCGCGGGGGCCGGCGCGTCGTCGACGGCCACCTGTCCCCGCCTCACGAGTCCCCGCCTCACGATCGCCGCCGAACGCGCGACTCCCGCCGTCGCCGGCGGCGCGGCGGCCCGGGCCGAAGCCCTGGAAGTCGCCCGGACCGCGCGAGGCCGCGTTCGCCCGGCGGCGCTCGCCGCCCTGCCTGGCGGTCTCGCGGATCCGATCGGTGAGCCGGCCGCTGGCGTGGTACCACAGCAGGTACGTCGCCGCGGCGAATACGGCGGCGAAGAGCAGCAGAAACGGCTGGAAGACGAACGCGAGGACCGTCATCAGGACCGTCGTCCCCGCGAACACGGCGGCGATTCCGATGAGGAGTCCGTCGCTGTCCACAGCGGATAGAGGGAGCGGAGCACCGTAAGCGTCTCGCCGAGGGGATCGAAGGCGACAGAGGGATTACGCGCGTCGGACAAGACCCGGCAATGTCGACGATCCCGCTCGAAGACACCTACATCGAGAACCGCGTGCTCGTCCAGCCGAACGACACCAACAACAACGACACCGCCCACGGCGGCAACGTCGTCAAGTGGATGGACGAGGTCGGCGCGATGTCGGCGATGCGGTTCGCCGGCCAGACCTGCGTCACCGCCCGGATGGAGGGCGTCGACTTCCACCGGCCGATCCCTCGCGGCAACACCGCGCTCATCGAATCCTATGTTTACGACGCGGGCACGACGAGCGTCAGCGTCCACCTCCGGGTGTTCAGCGAGGACCCCCATTCGGGCGACCGCGAACTCACCACGGAGTCACATTTCGTCTACGTCGCGATCGACGAGGACAACGAGCCGACGCCCGTGCCCGACCTGGAACTCGCTTCCGACCGCGGCGAGGAACTCAGGGCCGCCGCGCTCGGCGAGCGAGAGGCCACGGCCTCGGGCGGCGACTGAC
>JBDGUM010000106.1:0-2775 GCA_042215855.1 Halobellus sp.
AGCATCTTCGCGGCCGGGAGGATGTCCTCGTAGCCGCCGTTCGTACAGGAGCCGACGATGACCTGATCCACCGACTCGCCCGCGACCTCGCGGACGGGCACGACGTTGTCCGGCATCGAGGGCTTCGCCACGAGCGGTTCGATCTCCGAGAGGTCGATGACGATCTCGTCGGCGTACTCGGCGTCCTCGTCGGGTGAGAGCTCGACGTACTCGTCCTCGCGACCCTGGCGCGCGAGGTAGTCGCGCGTCTTCTCGTCGGTCGGGAAGATCGAGGAGGTCGCGCCGAGCTCCGTCCCCATATTGGTGATCGTCGTCCGCTCGGGGACCGAGAGCGTCTCGACGCCGGGCCCGGTGTACTCGAAGACCTTGCCGACGCCGCCCTTCACCGAGAGCCGCCGCAGCATCTCGAGGATGACGTCCTTCGCGGTCGCCCACTCGGAGAGTTCGCCCTCGAGGCGGACGTTGACGACCTCCGGCATCTCGACGTAGTAGGCGCCGCCGCCCATCGCGACGGAGATGTCGAGGCCGCCGGCGCCGATCGCGAACTGGCCGAGGCCGCCGGGGGTCGGCGTGTGGGAGTCAGAGCCGAGCAGCGTCTTGCCGGGGGCGGCGAAGTTCTCCTTGTGGACGTTGTGGCAGATGCCGTTGCCCGGGCGGGAGAAGTACGCGCCGTAGGTGCCCGCGGCCGACCGCAGGAAGCGGTGGTCGTCGGTGTTCTTGAAGTCGAACTGGTACGTCTGGTGGTCGCAGTACTGCGCGGCCAGTTCCGTCTGTACCTCGTCCAGCTCCAGCGCCTCGAACTGGAGCCAGACCATCGTTCCGGTGGTGTCCTGTGCGAGAACCTGGTCGATCTCGATCCCGATCTCCTCTCCGGGTTCGAGGTCGCCCTCGACGAGGTGATCGTCGAGAATCTTTTCCGTGAGCGTCTGTCCCATAACAGCCGAGAGTCGACCGTCTACAAGTATAAATCCCGCGTGTTTGAGGTCGGAGATATGTCCCTTATACACATAGCAGGACCTAATTCGATACGAGGGGGCAGCCCCGCGGTGGTGGGATTCCGATCCCGCTATCCGGAATCCCGGACGCGTCTCGATCGCCGGGATCCCTGCCGTCCCGCATCGCGAGACGACACGACTTTGCGGGCGGCCCTCTCCCACGTCGGTATGTTCCGTTCCGGCTCCTTCGTCGCCGACCACATCGATCCCGTCGACGACGATCAGATACAGCCCAACGGCGTCGACCTGACGCTCGGCGACGTCCTCGAGCAGGCGGCACCCGGATACGTCGGCCGCGAGGGTAAAGTCGTCGGCGCGCGCGAGTCGATTTCGCCCGTCGATCCCGACACTCCCGACGGTGACGACGTCGCCTCGGGGGCGGACGTCTTCGCGCTCGATTCCGGCGGCTACATCCTCCAGTACGCGGAGACGATCGCGATCCCCGACGACCACGTCGGTTTCCTCTATCCGCGCTCGACGCTGATGCGCAACTCCTGTATGCTCAACACGGCCGTGTGGGACGCCGGCTACGAGGGCCGTGGCGAGGGGCTCCTCCAGGTCCACCACCCGGTCCGGCTCGAACGCGGCGCACGGGTCGCTCAGCTCGTCCTCGCGGAAGCCGATCACGCGGGCGTCTACGACGGTTCCTACCAGCGCGAGCGCCTCGACGAGTAGGGGGGCGTGGATCGTCGATTCGCCCGGATTGCTCACTCGACGCGAGGGGCAAAATTCGGCGGACGGATGCGATGATCACTCGGAAACCCACAGGAACCGGGCGTACCCAAAGGCACATTTACGCCCACCCCCAAGTGCGGCTAACTGATGTCCCGGAGTCCGTCGCTCCCAGACCGGCCGCGTCTGGATTTGGATCCAGAGATGTCGGAAGCCGAACGCCTTTCGGCCATCCGCCAGCACTACGAGCGCCTCGTCTCGGTCAACCACGAGCTCGACGAACGCCTCTCGGAGGCGACCGAACGCCAGGAGGAACTGCAGGAGGAGGTCGAGCAGCTGAAGCGCCGCAACGAGACGCTGAAGACCTCTTCGCTCTACCTGGCGACCGTCGAGGAACTGACCGAAGACGGCGTCGTGATCAAGCAGCACGGCAACAACCAGGAGGTCCTCACCGAGGCCTCGCCGCACCTGGACTCCGAGCTCGAGGCCGGCGACCGCGTCGCCATCAACGACTCCTTCGCCATCCAGCAGATCCTCGACGACGAGACCGACTCCCGCGCGCAGGCGATGGAGATCGACGACTCGCCCGAGGTCACCTACGACGACATCGGCGGCATCGACGACCAGGTCCGGGAGGTCCGCGAGGCCGTCGAGGACCCGCTGAAGAGCCCCGAGATGTTCGAGGAGGTCGGCGTCGACCCGCCCTCGGGCGTGCTCCTGCACGGCCCGCCCGGAACGGGCAAGACGATGCTCGCGAAGGCCGTCGCCAACGAGACCGACGCGACGTTCATCAAGATGGCCGGCTCCGAGCTCGTCCGGAAGTTCATCGGCGAGGGCTCGCGGCTGGTGCGGGACCTCTTCGACCTCGCGGCCGAGCGCGAGCCCGCGGTCATCTTCATCGACGAGATCGACGCGGTCGCCTCCAAGCGGACGGACTCGAAGACCTCCGGCGACGCGGAGGTCCAGCGCACGATGATGCAGCTCCTCTCCGAAATGGACGGCTTCGAGGAACGCGGCGAGGTCCGGATCATGGCCGCGACGAACCGCTTCGACATGCTGGACGAGGCGATCCTCCGGCCGGGCCGCTTCGACCGCCTCATCGAGGTCC
>JBDGUM010000142.1:0-2647 GCA_042215855.1 Halobellus sp.
GACGCCGTCACGCTCGCCCCGCGACGCGTTCCGACGACGTGGCCTCGCGTCCCGTCCGGGCCGCGCCGCTTTTCTGTGCGATTCTTCCTGACGCCCCCGAGCGAACGCTTTCCGTTCTCGCGACGGACAGCCTCCGATCCGAGCTGCATCAGCGATTTCATATCGCATCATATAATTTATCGACTTCTCTCCCCACTCCGACATACCAAAACATTTCTTGCCGCGACTCGACAATCCGATATGGCCCTTCGGAAGCCCCCGCTGTCGGGCGCGTACGGCGCTGAGGCGCGGTTCACGGACTTCGGCGGGTGGGAGATGCCCGTCGAGTTCGACTCGATCCGCAGCGAGCACACGGCCGTCCGCGAGGCGGTCGGCATCTTCGACGTGTCGCATATGGGCGAGATCACCGTCACGGGCCCGGACGCGACCGAGTTGATGCAGCGGCTCACCTCGAACGACGTCCGCGACCTCTCGGTCGGCGACTCCCAGTACGCGATGCTCACCGACGAGTCGGGGATCATCGTCGACGACACGATCGTCTACCGGCTCCCCGACGAGGAGACGGAGCGGTACCTCTTCGTCCCGAACGCCGGCCACGACGAGGAAGCCCACCGCCGGTGGGTCGACCACCGCGACGAGTGGGGCCTCGACGCCGACGTCGAGAACGAGACCGACGACTGGGCGATGGTCGCGGTGCAGGGGCCCGACGCGGCCGACGCCGTCGGCGCTCAGGCCGACGTCGACGTCGACCCGTTCTCGTGGGGCGAGGGTGCTTACGCCGACGTCGCGGGCGTCCGCTCGTGGGTGTCGCGGACGGGCTACACCGGCGAGGACGGCTTCGAGATCCTCTGCCCGACCGACGAGGTCGGGGCGGTCTGGGAGGCCTTCCTCGAGGCGGAGTCGTGCGAGCCGTGCGGGCTCGGCGCGCGAGACACCCTCCGGACCGAGATGGGGTTTCTCCTCTCGGGACAGGACTTCGACCCCGCGGAGGAGCCCCGAAACCCCTACGAGGCGGGCGTCGGCTGGACGGTCGATCTCGACACGGAGTTCGTCGGCCGCGACGCCCTCGCGCGGGTCGCTTCCGAAGGAGTCGACGAGGAGTTCGCCGGGCTGATCCTCCGCGAACGCGGGATCGCCCGGCACGGCCACGAGATACTCGCGGACGGCGAGGCCGTCGGGCACGTGACGAGCGGGACGATGAGCCCCACGCTGGGCGAGGCGATCGCGCTCGGCTACGTCCCGACCGACCTCGCCGAGCCGGGGACCGAGCTCTCGGTCGCCGTCCGCGGCCAGGAGAAGCGCGCGGAAGTCGTATCCACACCATTCATCGAAGACTAACATGTTCGAAGTACCCGAAGACCGGAAGTACCTGGAATCGCACGAGTACGCGACCACCGACGGCGACACCGCGACCGTCGGCATCACCGACTTCGCCCAGGACGAACTGGGCGACGTCGTCTTCGTCGAGCTCCCCGAGGCGGGCGACGAGATCGCCCAGGGGGAGGAGTTCGGCGTCGTCGAGTCGATCAAGGCCGTCTCGGACCTGTACGCGCCCGTCTCGGGCACCGTGACCGCGGTGAACGAGGAGCTGTTCGACCGGCCCGAACTGGTGAACGACGACCCATACGGCGACGGGTGGATGCTCGAGGTCGAGGTGAGCGACGCCGGGGAGTTCGACGACCTGCTGTCGGCCGACGAGTACCGCGAGCAGACCGAGTGAGCGGTCGGGAGCGGCGTTCCCGCTTACCGCACGACGCCTCGACCGCCCGACGCTCGACCGCAACGCGCATCCGAACGGAGACCCCAGACGAACCTATGAGCAAGCGACGACACGAAGACGCCGACGGCAGTCCGTACGCGCCGCACTCCCCCGCGGAGACCGCGGCGATGCTGGACGAGGTCGGCGTCGAGAGCGAAGAGGAACTGTTCGACGTCCCTCCCGAGGTCCGGTTCGAGGGCGACCTCGGGATCGAGCCGCGGAGCGAGCGCGAGCTCCGAGCGGAGCTGTCGGCGACGCTCGCGCGGAACGACGACCTGACGGAGTTCCTGGGACGCGACCACCACACCCACTACGTCCCGTCGGTGATCGACGAGCTCTCCGAGCGCGCGGAGTTCCTGACCTCCTACACGCAGTACCAGCCGGAGATCACCCAGGGCTTCCTGCAGGCGCTCTTCGAGTACCAGTCGATGCTGGTGGAGCTGACCGGACTGCCGGTCGCCAACTGTTCGATGTACGACGCCGCGACCGCGCTCGGCGAAGCCGCGCGGCTCTCGGACCGCGTCCGGCGCGTCTCCGGGAGCGAGGTGTTGGTCCCGGAGCTCCTCCACGAGAACAAGCGCGCGGTCCTCGACAACTACGTCGACGGGACGGACCTCTCGGTGGCGACGTATCCGATGGACGACGGCAACGTCGACGTCGAGGCGCTGGCCGACCTGGCGGGCGAGGAGACGACGATGATCTACGCCGAGAACCCGACCGTTCGCGGAACGATCGAAGAGCGCCTGACGGCGATCGGCGACGTCGCCGACGACGCCGGGGCGCTGTTCTGTCTCGGCACCGACGTCGTCGCGCTCGGCCTCCTCGAGGAGCCGGCGAGCGTCGGCGCCGACGTCGTCGTCGGCGAGGCCGACGCGCTCGGGCTCCCGA
>JBDGUM010000010.1:0-2286 GCA_042215855.1 Halobellus sp.
GCGAGCGTCGGCGCCGACGTCGTCGTCGGCGAGGCCGACGCGCTCGGGCTCCCGACCGCCTACGGGATGGGGCTGGGTCTCTTCGCGACCCGCGAGGACTTCCTCCGGCAGGTGCCCGGCCGACTCGTCGGCGCGGGGGAGGACGAAAGCGACCGCCGGGCGTACACGCTCACGCTCCAGACGCGTGAGCAGCACATCCGGAAAGAGCGCGCGACCTCGAACATCTGTACGAATCAGGCGTGGGTGGCGCTCCGAACGGCGATGCACCTCGCGCTCCTGGGCGCGGACGGCCTCGTCGACCTCGCGAGCGAGTGCGTCCGCGAGGCCGAGTCGCTCGCCGACGGCCTGAACGACCTCAAGGGCGTCAAGGCGCCCGTCCACGACCGACACCACTTCCGGGAGTTCCTCGTCCGGACGGACCAGCCCGCGCCGGCGATCGCGTCGGATCTCGAAGCCGAGGGCTTCGCGGTCCACGTCGTCGGCGACCACCGGCTGCAGGTGTGCGTGACGGAGGTGAACGCCGGACGGGCCGACGACCTCGTCGAGGCGTTCGCGGAGGTACTCTAATGGAGGGCTCACGATGAACCACGATCAGGCACGCTACGGCGACGACGACCGGTACGAACCGCTGCTCTCGGAGAAGGACGACACGAGCGTCGACGTCGGGGAGGCGGACGCGCCGCTCCCCGAGGACCTGACGCGGGACGGACTCGACCTGCCGAGCCTCTCCGAGCCGGAGGTCGCGCGGCACTACACGCGGCTCTCGCAGATGAACTGGAGCGTCGAGAGCGGGCCGTACCCGCTGGGGTCGTGTACGATGAAGTACAACCCCTCCTTCGCCGAGGACGTCGCGGCCGACCCGAACGGCGCGGTCCACCCGGACCGGTCGGCCGAGAGCCTCCAGGGGACGCTCGAGGTCCTCCACGGGCTCCAGGACTACCTCGCGCGGATCGGCGGGATGGACGCCGTGACGCTCCAGCCGCCCGCCGGCGCCGCCGGGGAGTTCACCGGGATCCTCGTCGCGAAGGCCTACCACGAGGCGAACGGCCACGACCGCTCGGAGGTCATCGTCCCCTCGTCGGCGCACGGCACGAACTTCGCCAGCGCCGCGATGGCGGGCTACGACGTCGTCGAGCTCCCGTCCGCCGACGACGGCCGCGTCGACCTGGAGGCCCTGGAGGCCGCCGTCTCCGACGACACGGCCGCGCTGATGCTCACGAACCCCAACACGGTCGGGCTGTTCGAGCGCGACATCGCCGAGATCGCGGACATCGTCCACGACGCGGGCGGCCTGCTCTACTACGACGGCGCCAACCTCAACGCGCTGCTCGGGCGGGCCCGTCCCGGCGATATGGGCTTCGACGTGATGCACTACAACGTCCACAAGACGTTCGCGACGCCGCACGGCGGCGGCGGCCCCGGCGCTGGCCCCGTCGGCGTCACCGAGGAACTCGCGCCGTTCCTGCCGAGTCCCCGCGTCCGCGAGCGGGACGGGCGGTACGAGCTGTTCGAGCCCGAGGAGACCATCGGGAAGGTCCACGGCTACCAGGGCAACTGGCTCGTCCTCCTGAAGGCCTACGCCTACATCGCGCGCCTCGGCGACGAGGGGCTCGAAGACGCCTCGGCGAAGGCGGTGCTGAACGCGAACTACCTCGCCGAGCGGATCGACTGCGAGATCCCCTACGAACCGTTCCACCACGAGTTCGCGGCCACGGCGGGCGACCGCGACGCCGCCGACGTCGCCAAGGCGATGCTGGACCACGGGGTCCACCCGCCGACGACGAAGTGGCCGGAGTTCGTCCCCGAGGCGATGCTCACCGAACCCACGGAGGCCGAGAGCCTCGGTTCCCTCGAGGACCTCGCCGAGGCGTTCAACGCCGCGTTCGCGGCCGACGCAGAGGAGCTGGAGTCGGCGCCCTCGAAGACGACGGCGCGGCGGATCGACCAGGCGGACGCGGCGCGGAACCCGCGGCTCTCCTGGCGGGCGATCGACGAGGAAGAAGAGTAGCGCGACGTCCGATTTTACGCTTTTACGCCTTCGCAGTGCTGATGCCGTCGATCTCGATGAAGCCGTAGCCGCACTCGTTGCAGCGCCACTTCGTCTTCGTGCCGAGGTGCAGCTCCATCGACGCGGTCTTCCAGAAGCCGTCGTGGCCGCACTCGGGGCACTCGTACTCGCGTTCGAGGCTCATACGGGAAAATCAGGAGTGGTCGGTGTTGAAGATACTGATTTCTCGAGCGGCTATTTTATAACATAAACCGCTTAGAGCGATATAGAACGTCTAT
>JBDGUM010000085.1:0-1557 GCA_042215855.1 Halobellus sp.
TTGCAGTCGACCGCCTGGTCGCCGTACTTCGTGAAGTAGCCCGTCAGCGCCTCCGAGCGGTTGCCCGTTCCGAGGACGACCTTGTCCTCGTGGTTGGCGACGAAGTAGTTCAGCACCGCGCGGGTGCGGACGTAGACGTTGCCCGCCGCGGTCCGGTCGTCGGCGGCCTCCGGGAACGCGTCGAAGAAGGTCTCGGCGATGGGCTGGATCTCGACGACGTCGTACTCGATTTCCAACTCCTGGGCGACCCACTCGGCGTCGCTCATATTGTCTTCGGTGTTCACGACGCTCGGCATCACGAGCCCGTGGAGGTTCTCGGGCCCGAGCGCCTCCGTTGCGAGGTACGCGACGGTCGTGCTGTCGATACCGCCCGAGAGGCCGAGCACGGCGCCCTCGGCACCGGCGGCGTCGACGGTGTCTTCGACGAACGAGGTGAGGTGGTCGACGGTCGCTTCGAGTTCCGACTCCGAGAGGCGGAGGTCGAGCGGTGCGTCCTCTTCGAGGACCGCTTGGTTCGTGGTCATCGGTGGTGAGTACCGACTCGGGGCACTAATACTCACCCGTCCCGGCGGATCTGTGGACGGACGTACACTTCTGGAGGCGACACCGGAGGCGACGAGCCGGCGGTCGGAACGGCTTTTTCGGTCCGTGTCGAGGCCCCGGTATGGAGATCGTCGTCTTCGGCGCGGGGAGCATCGGGAGCCTCCTCGGGGGGCTGCTCGCCCGCGTCCCCGCTCACGAGGTGACGCTCGTCGGCCGGGAGGCCCACGTCGAGGCGATCCGACGGGACGGCCTCCGGATCTCGGGGATCGAGGAGTTCACCGTGCGGCCGACCGCGACGACCGACGGGACCGGTCTGTCGGCGGACCTCGCGCTCGTTACCGTGAAGGCGTTCGACACCGAGGCCGCCGCGAGCGAACTCCGAACGGGCGACTTCCGGGCGGTCTGCTCGCTCCAGAACGGGATGGGCAACGAGGAGGCGCTCGCGGCACAGCTCGACTGCGCGGTCCTCGGCGGCACGACGAGCTACGGCGCAGTCCGGGAACGTCCGGGAGCGGTCGCCTGGAACGGCGCGGGCGACCTCGTCGTCGGTCCCTGGGAGCCACGCGACTGCGACGACGTCGCCGGGGAAGTCGCGGCGGCGTTCCGGGAAGCAGGAATCGACGCCGAGCGGGTCGACGCCGACGGCATCCGAGAGCGCCTCTGGGAGAAGCTCGCGGTCAACGCCGCGATCAACCCCACCACCGCGCTGGCTCGCGTCGAGAACGGCGCGCTGGCCGCGCCGCCCGCGTCGGCGCTGATCGAGCCGATCGCCCGCGAGGTCGCCGCGACGGCCCGGGCGGTCGGCGTCGATCTCGGCGACGCGGCGGCGATAGACGCGGTGGAAGCCGTCGTCGACGCGACGGCCGAGAACGAATCGTCAATGTGTCGCGACGTCCGGCAGGGGCGGCGGACCGAGATCGACGTGATCAACGGCTACGTCGTCGAGCGGGCGCGCGAGGTCGGGATCGAGGTGCCCACGAACCGGACGCTGTGGACGCTGATCCGGGCGTGGGA